>NC_016900.1 GCF_000182745.2 Komagataeibacter medellinensis NBRC 3288 | reverse complement strand
GACTCGCTCCGTTCAGGAAGGGTTCAGGGAAGGAACGTCCCTGACGCACGCATTGCGAAGCAATGCTAAAGTGCGCCCTTCACTCCTTTGTCGCAAGGGTTGTTTGCACACCACGAGGAATCAAGGAAACTTCCGAAAAATCGGGTATCCTCAACAGGGTCACGCGGAAACGGAAATCACAACAGACCATTGCACCCACTTGGTGCGGGAGGAAAAATGACACCCATCGAGAAGGCGAAACAGCAGGTCGAACAGGCGAAGGCCCGGTATCAGGCTTTGCTCGCCAGACAGAACGCCGAGGAACGCAAGCTGGACACCCGGCGCAAGGTCATTCTCGGGGGGCTGCTGATCGGCGCGGCCGGAAAGGATGAACGCTTCGGCCGCGTCATTGACGAACTGATGAAACGCATCACCCGCGACCATGACCACAAGGCGTTCGAGGGGTGGCAGAAGCCGGAACCTGACCGGTCATGATCGACGAACGCGAGCTGGATGACGGGCTGGCCGCGTTCGACCAGCTCGGCCGGGAAATGGCGGAGACGAACCGCCTTCTTCGGGCCGTTCGATCCGATCAGGCCATCCGGAACCAGCAGGAACACGCCCTGTCGGCCGAAATGCAGACCACGCTCAGACAGGCCACAGGAGCCTCACAGGAGGCGCTACAGGCCAGTCAGACCGAAATACGCTCATCTCTACTCTGGACGGGCCTGACGGCCCTCCTGATCGTTCTGGTGGCGTTTGGTGGGGGATATTTCGTCGGTCAGCGAGCTGGATGGGACACGGGGCACGCGGACGGATACCAGAAAGCCCGGAATCAGGAGGCGGCCGCGAGCTGGGCAAATACCCCGGCCGGACAACGGGCTTATGGCCTCGATCGGCAGGGTAGTCTTGACCTGCTGACCATGTGCCGTGGGAACGGATGGACCACGGAACGCCAGAAAGGCGGGACCGTCTGCTTTCCGTATGCGGACGCCAAGGGGAACGTGACTGGCTGGTATCTCCCTTGACCATCACCGGAAGGGGAAAGCCTGCCAGCCCCCTCACCGCTTCCTGAGCCATTTTCTTTTGCTCGATTCTACTGACGCTACAGGGTCCGGGCGAGCGCGGAGCGGGAGCGGCGTAGCCCGCCCGTAGGGCGCCGGAACAGACCCCGAAATGGCAGTTTTCCACCGAAAAAAGAGAGACCAACAGAGAGATTAGATTCTTTTCTCTTTCTTAGGGATCGCCACACCCCGCAGAAATCCGGCAGAAACAGGTTGCATTAGGTCACGGACTCTGTGACCTTTGGATCACGGATTCCGTGACCTAATGACGGGTTCTCCACAGGGAGCGAGCCATGGCCCAGATTGTGCGCCTCACCACCAAACAGCAGCGATCCGGGCAGGAGGAAGCCGCACAGGCGGCCGAGCAGCTCTCACTCCTGTCCGAAGAACTCCTGAAGCATTTGCCCGGAGAGGCGCGTATAGCCATCTCACGGGCCACACACGCGCTTCAGAAGGCCGCGCGACCAGATACTACCGAAGGGCTTTGGCCGGGAGGTTTCACCATGTTGAGCCGTATGCAGACCGCCACAATCTGGGACGCTATCCGCGCCCTGCCATCCGATGATCGACCCAATCAGGTGCGTCACGCCTTTGATCTGGTTCTGCTCAATCTCCGGCAGGACACCGGTGAGGTGCTGCTCACCCGCGACCAGCTCGCCGAAGAGATTGACTGTGCGCCTCGTAGCGTCAGCACCATCATGGGAACGCTGGAAAAAATGGGCGTAATCCGCCGCGAACGACGGAAAATTGAAGGGGTGAGAGGCCCAGGCATGGCCGTGTATTTTATTAACCCGCATGTGGCATGGAATGGTTCGCTGGACGTCCGCAAGGCACAGGCAGCGGAAACCCGCCCCCCCATGCAGCTCGAACTCCTCCATGGTGGAGTGCGGTGAGCCTACGTCGAAACAGTAGATTACTCGGCACGAACCCAAGGTCTTTAGGTACAAATCCAAAAGCCCTTGGCCTCAATCCCAAGGCTCTAGGGTTAAACCCACGAGCACTTGGCCTAAGTCCAAGACAGCTAGGAATCAGCCCTCGCCAACTCGGCATCAGTCCTAAACAACTTGCGGAAAAGAGATACAAATGACCGATCTTTCCGACGAACTGGCCGCCAAAAGAGCTGCAATCCGCAAGGCCCGGAACAGCACAAAACCGGCAGTTCCGGCCGAACAGGTTTTGACGATCCTGAAAGCTGATCTAGCCCGTGTTCAGGCGGCAATCGACGCCCTGCCGCACGAGGAACGGCGTGCGGGTTGAATGGTCCGATGAAGCCCTAACAGACCGGGCCGCCATCGTTGATTATCTGCTTCCCCGCAACCCGCACGCAGCCAAGCGGATTTTGCTCCGGCTGATCGACGCCACCACAGATCTTGCCATGTTCCCAAACATCGGCCGAGAAGGTGAGGACGGCACCCGTGAATGGGTGATCGTTCACCCTTATGTGCTGCTCTACGAAGTCGATAACGCCGCCAAGAGCGTACGCGTTCTGCGCGTCTGGCACATGTCGCAAGATCGGCTGTAAGCAAAAACAACGAATCCCCAATTTAGTGATTGCAAAAAATTTTGTGAGTGTTATTTTTTTTGCACGGACAAAATTTTTTGCCGTTACTAAATGGGTGCTGTATGCTTAAACGGTTCGAAGATTCCCTAGCTCAAAGAATTGATGCCGTGGCTTGGAAAGGTTTTTCATTTATAGAATGGTGGGAATTGAAATCTTGGTATGAAAAAGATCGTATTGGCAAAGGAGTATGGAGGGATATTTACGATAGATTCAAATCAATAGCTGATGATGATGAGGCTGAATTATATCTTTATCAGTCAGATAGTGGTGTTATGCTCATTCATTCAGACGGTTTGAACCGAATCCCTTCTACTGGTATTTGGGAAAGCATATCTGGGTCAAAAACCCAAGAAGATGATGATAACGAATAATAGTAAAAGAAGTGGATAATTAAATAATGCCTATCGGAAATGCCATTCAAAAAGGTTCTTTGGTATATATTTACGATGAACGCGGCCGACAAATAGCAACAGTCAGCGCCGGAAGCGGAAGAGATGATGGACTAACTGGCTATACATCATCGACTGTTAACGTAAGAAAAGGCTCTTTGATTTATACATACAATGAAAAAGGCCGACAGATAAGCACAACATCTGCACGGTAATCTCTAAAACCCAATACTTGGTCCTCGATCCCGTGACCGCCTGAACGTTGGCTCATCGATCTCCTTGGCGAGCTGCTTCTGGCGGTCCTTCTCGGCGGCTTTCCGGGCTTCCTCGGCCGCCCGGATGTCCTGCTGACGTCTGATTTCGGCCTGACGTGCCAACTCCTTCCTCTGGCGCTCGGCCTCCCTCTCCCGCTCCATCCGCTGCCCGATCTTCCGGGCCAGACCGACCGCCTGCCGTGCCCGTTTCTCAAGGCCGGAGAACAGCTCCTGCGCTTTTTCCACGGCCTTGCGGGCCGTTTCCAGAACCCGGTTCCGCTCGCGGATCTCCGCGTTCTGCTTCCCGAGATCCGTCACCGGCTCCCGACCGGGGATCTCGCGGGCCGCCTGACGCTCCATGGCGGTTGCTGAAACCCCCATGTGCCGGGTCGGCTCCTGCTCCCTCCCTTGGCGCTCGAAGCTCCGGTGATCCACCCGCTGTTCGACCTGGTGCCGTTCCAGCGCCATGTTCACCTGGCGCGCCCACACCCCCCGCATGTGCTCGATCTCGGTCGAGGCGGTGCTGGCCACGTCCAGAACCCGCGTCTTGGCCCCCAGACCATTCTCCCCGACCGTCCGGGTCGTGGTGAGGATATGGGCGTGATGGTTCCGGTTATCCCCTTCCCGGCCGGGTTCATGCATCGCCACATCGGCCACCACCCCGTACCGCGCCACCAGCTCACGGGCGAAATCCCGGGCCAGTTCTTTCCGTGCGCCCGCGTCCAGCTCGGCCGGTAACGCCAGCTCGTATTCCCGGCCGGTCTTGGCGTCCTTCCTCTTCTCGGCCGCTTCGGCTGCGTTCCACAGGGCGTTCCGGTCCTGCGCCCAGTCCGCGCCATCCGGGGCCACGATGAACGCATCCTCCACCCCCTGCTTGCGGGTGTAGTCGTGCGTCAGGCCCTGCCGCTCGTCCGTCAGTTCCTGACCGGCACGATAGGCAGCAGCAGCCACGACGCTGCGACCGGCCGAGCGCGAGATGGATTTGACAGACAGATGGTAGATCGCCAC
>NC_016037.1 GCF_000182745.2 Komagataeibacter medellinensis NBRC 3288 | reverse complement strand
TATGGCTTCCCCAGACAGACTTTTGATGCGTAAAATAGCATCAACATCAACGATGATGGTTGATGTTGATTGTTATCAGTCTTTCTTGTCAAGGAAAAAATCGACGACATATGGGCTGATATGAAGCCCTAACAGCCTGTCGGGTTGGGGTACCCTATGAAGGGGAGAGGTTGTAAGGTGGTGTGATGAGCAGCTTCATCCCGTTTGACCGGTCTCAGCCGTATCTTCTGCCTCCTGATCTGAAGTTGTGGCTTCCGGCTGATGATATGGCGCATTTCGTTGTAGTTGCCGTTGAACGGGTTCCGATGAATGCGTTTTCCGTGCCAGTACGCACGGGTGGCAAGGCACAGTACCATCCGCGCCTGATGCTGGCCCTTCTGATCTTCAGCTATGCGAACGGGCTGTTTTCCTCACGCCGGATCGAGCGGGCGACATATCGCGACATAGGGGTGCGTTTCGTGGCGGCGAACCTGCATCCGGATCATGATACGATTGCGACCTTCCGCCGGACGAACCGGACAGCCATTGAAGCTACATTTGCGCAGGTCCTGCTTCTGGCGCGCGAGACGGGTCTGCTGCGTCTGGGTGTAGTATCGATCGACGGCACGAAAATCGATGCCGACGCTTCGAAATACCGTTCGGTGCGCTACGACCGGATCAGGGCGCTGCGCGAACAACTGGCTTTGGATATTGCGAAACTGATGGACCAGGCGGAGTACGCAGATGTCACAGACAGCGATCCGCAGGCATTGCCGGAAGAGCTTGCCCGACGGGAAACACTGAAAGCGAAGCTGGACGAAGCCTGCGCCCGGCTGGAAGCTGATGCCAGGAAGCAGGCTGAAACGGCGCGTCCGGCCTACGAGAAGAAGAAAGCCGCTTATGATGCGAAAACAGGGCGTCGTGGCCGGGCGCCGAAACCGCCTGATGAGGAACCGCCACCCGACCGACAGATCAGCCTGACTGATCCCGACAGCCGCCTCATGCGGCGCTCGGACGCCCATGAATTCCGGCAGGCTTACAATGCCCAGGCCGTGGTTTGCGCCGAAGGCAGCCAGTTGATCGTGACAACCGGCGTTGTCGCCACGTCAGCGGACGCGCCATCCTTTGCCGACACGGTACTGTCGATGGAAGACACAATCGGTCTCCCGGAGAAGGTGCTTGCCGACACCGGTTACGCCAGCGGACAGGCGGTCCGGAAACTGCGGGAAAAGGGCATTGATCCGCTGGTCGCCATTGGGCGGCCCTGTGCCCGCAGGGCTTACGACTTCCGGCCCCGGCCCGAAGGAAGGGAGCCACGCCGGATAACCGAACCCTGGCGGCTCGCCATGAAGGACAGGTTGGAAACCACAGAAGCCGGAGATCTTTACAGACGACGCAAGCAGACCGTGGAGCCGGTCTTCGGAATTATCAAAAGCATCATGGGCTTCAGAAGATTCAGCCTGCGTGGCCTTGCAAAAGTCACAACTGAATGGACACTCGTCGCTCTCGCATACAACTGCAAGAGAATGGCACGGCTTCAAACAGCATAAGTCAGGTTACCCTCGGCTTTATGATCCTCCCAAAGGCCAACCCGACAGGCTGCTAAATTGGTCTTCGAAAGATACGATCAATGTGTGCCTGCTTCTCGTCGAAGATCTAATCCGGCCCAGGTGCGGCATGTTAGGACCGTATTATAGATTACTTGTGTCTTGAATGAGGCTTTGTCAAAGCGGACAAATCATTAAAACGAGGCATAAATCAGCTGAGGAGATAGCGATCAGAGATATAATGGAGGATGATATTTTGCTGTGCGGCGTGTTACGATAGTCTTCTGGTTCTAGTTCATCCTTATGCTCAATGTTCGGACGTCAGAACATTCTCAGACGGAATTTGTAAGGTCCTTCTCGGATGGGAGGAATACATTCCATCGCAAAATGCGCAAACTTCAGGGCATCGGAGCATATGCTGATGTTCGGACGTCAGAACATCAGAGGGCGCGTACCGGATTTTTATGAGCAGTGGTTCTGGACCTCGTTGGGCACCGAGATCGTGGTCGCCTCCTTGATTGCACTCCCACCAAGTTCAGGAAACCTATCGAACATGCATTCACCCTGACTGGGGACTTGGATAATGCATCGTTTTTCCTCATCGTCCACTGCGAGCGATCGCAAGGTGTGCGATGTCGATGAGGGGGCAGCAACCAATTCCGCTGCCTTCATGTGGCCGGCGTTTCATCCGAAAGATCGTCATGGAACGTACTCGCTGCAGTGAGACGTTCGCTGGACATGGTAAGACTGAGCATTGCCGCACCTTGGCGGCTCTAGCCTATGACAGCAAGACGGATCGCAGCATCGGGATAGACCAGGACGCTGCCATCGCGCTCATCCTCGAATGGTCAGGAGGCCGACCTGTTAATCACGTGGAGATGACGATACGGTACAAGCGGACCATCGACGTTCTTTTTCAAGGCATGAAAGAAGTGAGAGATAGGTCACGCTGCTACATATGCCGTTTTGCTTTGAACCAGGACGACGTACATCTGTCACGAGACCGAGACACCGGGCCTAAATGACCGGTTTCTTCAGGTTAGGGCCTGTTAGGGCTTGATCCAGTCTGCTGCGGCAGCGATGTGGATGACCGCGAGGAACGACGTTGCTGTTTTTTCATATCTGGTTGCGACAGCGCGCCACTCCTTGAGGCGAGCCCAGAGGTTCTCAACGAGATGCCGACACCGATAGGCCCATTTGGGGCAGGCGACCGGGCCATCGCGTCGTTTCGCGGGAATGGCTGGCCGTGCTCCCATGTCCCATATCCGTTCACGCATGGCGTTCGACGCGTAGCCCTTGTCCGCTACTACCCACAGGGGAGTGGCGGGAAGGCTGTCGAGCATGGCTGGTGCCAGAGGCAGTTCATGAGCCTGTCCAGGGGCCAGCGCAAAACCGAAGGCTTTTCCATGTCCATCAGCGATCACGCAGACTTTTGTGCCATAGCCGCCGCGAGAGCGGCCAAGTGCTTCACGATGGTCTCGCTCTTCGAAAGAGGCCCCTTTTTTTGGGCTCCCGCCGCTTTGTGGTGAGCCCTGATGTTTGTGCCATCCAGAAAAGTCATTCCGAATGCCACTCCCTGTTGTTCCTGAACCAGTGCGAGCAGCCGCTCCCATACGCCGAGCTTCGCCCAGCGGATGAAAAGCTGCGCAGCCCGCCACCACGGACCCAGTTCAGCGGGGATACTCCGCCATTTCGCGCCATTCTCATGACGCCAGAAAATCGCTGCTATCGTCCGCCGCAGATCATGTGGCGGCGTCTTGCCCCTCGGGCGAACCTCCTCAATCAGAGGTTCCCAGATCGCCCATGTCTCGTCCGTAAAGGTGCCTGTTCTGTCTCCTTCTTCCATCCCTACAATATGGGAAGAAATTCAAGATCTAACAGGCCCTAGTTCCTAGAACCAGGTCGTTCGCCTCCCCCCCCGCTTTCCTGTATGTTGTCTATAGAAATAACAGACCGGTTGGCTACCCGTTGTCGCCGGGTTCCGAAACGGGCGCGGGCGGCTTTGGTTAACGGCGTAAACAGGCTGATGATCGTGCCCTCGGGATCGCGGAACTGGGCCGTGCGGTTGCCCCATGGCAGCAGCTTTGGCTCAATCACAACGTCCACTTTGTTTTTCAGGCGTGCGAATACGGCATCCACGTCATCAACCCTGAATTCCAGAATTGCGGTGCGGTTTGCCCCCGGTTCGGCAGTTCCTTCCCTGAACAGGGCGACCGTCTCGGCGCTACCGATCGCGAGTGTCGCGCCAGGGGTGACGATTTCGGCAAACTGGGGTGCAAGCCATTCGGCAGGCTGTTCGGTCACCAATTCATAAAATGCAACCATGGTGTTGATGTCAGCGGCAATCAGGCGGGTAGAGGCAAACTTCATCGAGCGATTCCTGCATAAGGTTGTGTTCGCCGTCTTTTGGCACAATCATGCTGACAGCATCCTGTCAGCATGATTGCAAAACCCTTGCGTAGTACCGACCGCCTTTTTCAGATTATCCAAATCCTGCGCCGGTCGTCGCGCCCCATCACGGCGCAGGCGCTGGCTGGGGAATTGGAGGTCTCCACGCGCACGATCTACCGCGATATCGCGCATCTGATGGGGCAGCGCGTGCCCGTTTCAGGTGAGGCTGGCGTTGGTTACGTGCTCGGCTCCGGATACGACATGCCGCCGCTTGCGCTGACCCCGGTGGAAATTGAGGCGATTGTTCTGGGCGCGCAGTGGGTGGCAGCCCATGGCGATGAAATGCTTGCATGTACGGCATTGGACGTTCTTGCTAAGATTGCGGCAGTTGTGCCCGAGCGCCTGCAGCCATTTATCATTGCGCCGAGCACTGCGGCGAAGCTGCCTCTTGATGCGTCCAAGGATACGGTGGACGCGGCGGACTTTCGATCTGCAATACGTAAAGAAATGAAATTGCGCCTGCATTATTGCGATCAACGGGGTACGCTAACCGAGCGTACGGTATGGCCAGTGGTTCTTGGCTATTCGGATACCACGCGCGTACTGATCGCTTGGTGCGAACTGCGACAGGACTTCCGTCATTTTCGTACGGACCGGATAACCGCGGTAGAAAAGCTGGATGAGCGGACAGGTGAACCATACCACCGCCTGCTTCGCCGCTGGGAGATATGGCGTGCATCGGAACTGGCTCAGCTCAAGGCCCATTAATTCGTTGAACAGCGCTAGATGTCGTGATCCGCAACGGTTTTTGATGCGAAGATACCAAGAAAGCGTGTGGCCAGCATCCCGCCGAAGAAGAGTCGGAAATCAAGCCTGAAAGTTACGCATTGAGAAAAACAGCGTCTAAAGGCGGCCTTTTAGGTCTGCCTTAACCGCTATCTGGTCAATGAATTTGAAGCAGGGAGGTAGTAGCCGCCTTATCCGTCTCCATCATAGCTTCCTGTAGTCGCGTGGGCTGATGCCGGTTTCCCTGCGAAACATCTGTGCAAAATGGCTCGCACTCTCATAGCCACTGGTCAGGGCGATCTCGATGATGGACCTGTTGGTCTGTGACAGAAGGTCCTTCGCATGTTCCACACGCCGCCGGATAAACCAGCGTGATGGGCTTTGCCCCATGGTGTTGTGAAATGACCGGCTGAAATGAAACCGGCTCATCCCGCATAACCCGGCCAGAAGATCGAGATCGAACGGTTCGGCGAGATGGGCCTCCATATGATCCAGCGCCTTGCGCAGCTTCCACGCTAGCAGTTGTGCAGGTCTGGGTGTGGGCGAAGGCTGTGTCCGGGCATAATGACGCAGAAGATGGACGGTCAGGCTTTCCAGAAGGCCATTTACAAATAGAGAACTGGCCGAATGAGTCGCCTGGATCTCGGCCGCCAGGCCTGTCAGAACGCCAGATATGAATGCGTCCTGACCACCGGAAATGTCGCGCATGGAAAGCCGTGATGGATTAAGCCCCAACGATCGGGCGGCCCGGTTCACCAGAGTAAGCCCCAGATAAAGATGCAGGACTTCAAACGGACGGTCCGGATCAGCCTGCCAGCGCATGAGGTAAGGCGCATCGGTCTGTGTCAGGAAAAATGATCCGGACCCGGCCTCACTTTTCGTCCATTCACCTGTCAGTTCGCGTTCCTCGATCTGCGCTTCTCCCGAGATGATCCAGACCAGCAAGGGTTCGGCCACGGCCGGGACCAGCACTTCATCTTCCTGTTGCGGTCGGCGGAATATCTGTGCCTCGGCCTCTTTCCATGCGTCCCCGTGGCTTTGCGCGATCTTCCGGCCCGGAATGCGGTCATTGAGGGCATAACTGGCGGCATGCAGCGAAGAACGATGCGGGTACGGCATCCGGTTTACCTTTCAGACGTGCCGTGAATTGTCCAGTCCAACTCACAAAAACGCAAAATCACAATGATTTTGGCAAGAGGACGACAGAAACCATTTTCATTGGTCTTTACCTGTTTTCTCGATCTTTTTTAAATGGAATAGGTGGAGATTATCATGAGCATCAGAGGTAAAGTCGCCCTTGTTACCGGCGCCTCCAGCGGGATAGGGGCTGCAACAGCACGCAAACTTGCGACAGAGGGTGCAATAGTCGGTCTGGCAGCACGGCGCAAGGACCGTCTGGACACGCTGGCGGCGGAAATCACCGGGGCAGGGGGTAAAGCCGTTGCCCTTTCGACCGATGTTACGGATCTGACCTCATGCAAGGCTGCGGCAGATGCCCTCATTGCCCAATTTGGCAGGATTGATGTGCTGGTCAACAATGCGGGCCTGATGCCCCTGTCCAACATTGACAGCCTGAAAGTGGACGAATGGCAGCGAATGGTGGACGTAAACGTGTCCGGTGTCCTCAATGCGACGGCGGCAGTTCTTCCACGGATGATTGCACAGCATTCGGGCCAGATCTGGAGGGATCGAAGAACCCCTGATTGATGTGCTTGGCCGGTAATTTCTGGGTTTTGGCGATTTGATTGACGGTTTTTGCGATGGCCTCCGGTCTGCGTTTTGAGCAGATTGGGAGTTGTCCTCCGCTGGATGGCTATGCGCTCGCGTTCAATCTTTCGAGGAAGAGGAAGCGGCGCATATTGTAGACGATATTGGCGAGCCCGATCCTCATGGTGGCTTGGCTGATACCGACAGTCCGGACAAACAGCCCCGTCTGTGACTTCTGATCGGCAAAGACATGCTCGACACGCGACCGGATAATGGATTTTCCTGCATTCGATTTCTGGATATGCCGGGGCATAGGCTTGAGATGCGGCTTTTTGCGATGAACCTTGGAGACAAAGCCCTGCTTTTCCATGAAGTCTTCATTGGCTTTTGAGCGGTAGGCCGTGTCAGCCCAGACACTTGAGGCTGTATTGGTTTTATCCAGCAGCCCCTCTCTCAATCGCGCGCCATCACTGGCGGCGGCATGCGTTGTTTTCCATTTCCGGATGAACCGGTATTTTCGATCGATGGAAACATGCGATTTATAGCCAAAGAACGGGATGGCGAGATCGCTGGATGGCATGGTTCCATCATCCTGCCGCTTCGCCTTCGTGAACTTCAGTGTCCATCGCGCATGACGATCCTTGTGCGACAGCTTTGCGGGTTTGTCCTGCCAGTCTTCAGGAATACGTCCTTCCCGAAGATCGGCTTTCTCTGCATTGGTGTTCCGCTGCTTCGGAGCCGCTACCAGCGTGGCATCCAGGATCTGGCCTGACATCGGCAAATACCCGGCGTTGCGCAGGGTGGCATCAAAGCGGTTGAACAGCCCATCGATCGCACCCGCCTGGGTCAGACGCTTTTGACACAGCCAGACCGTTTTGGCATCCGGCACCCGATCTGAAAGTCCCAGACCAAGGAAACGCATAAAGGAGAGGCGATCGTTGATCAGATATTCCGTCCGCTCATCAGACAAATTGTTGAGCGTCTGGATCACCAGAATTTTGAACATCAGCACAGGATCAAATGGCGGTCGTCCGCCTTTGCTGCCGTCAGAATACGCCAGAGCCTTCTCCAGGTCAGGGCGGAAGACTTCAAAATCCACAGTCCGGGAAAATGCTTCGAGCTGATCACCAAGCCCGCTCAAGCGGGCAAGCCGCTCTTCAACGTCAAAAAATCCCGTCTGCTTCATGATCCATACTCCAATCAACGCAAGGAAAATGGAATCACAGAGCAGACCTCAATACCAGAGGGTTTTTCGAACCCTCCAATTGGTTCTAGCCCGCCGCGGGCAAGGAGTGTTTAAGGCCAATGTGCGACTGAACGAAAGACGGTGTCGTATAACTGGTGTATCAGATCCACGTTTTCTGATTGCCAGTCATATTAAACCCTGGCGTGACTGCACTGATCAGGAAAAACTGGATGGCTGCAATGGCCTGCTGTTGTCGCCACATGTTGATCGATTGTTTGACCGTGGTCGGATTAGCTTTGCCAATGATGGAACGTTACTGAAATCAGCCGTGCTACCGCCTGAAGTTTGGTCGGCTTGGGGCTTGGATAACATTATTAACGTCGGCGCATTTACGAATGCACAGGCGACTTACCTAGCGCTGCACAGAGAGGCAATTTTTAAAGGCTAATGAGGAGGGCTCGACTACTAGGACTTGTTAGGCCTTGATGTCGTCTGCTGTAGCAGCGATGAGGATGACGGAAAGAAAGGACGCGGCTGTCTTTTCATATCGGGGCGCGACAGCCCCCACTCCTTGAGCCTTGCCCACAGGTTTTCGACCAGGTGCCAGTGTCTGTAATCCCACCTGAGACAGGCGACTTCCAGATCATCCTTTCCTGCCGGAATCACAGGACGAGATCCCCGGTCCCAGAGCTATTCACGGAATTTGTGCGAGGCATATCCGCGATCACAGACGACATAGGTCGGTGGGTATGGCAGATCGTCGAGCAGGGCATAAGCGGATGGCAGTTCATGCACCTGTCCGGGCGACAGTGTGAAGGGCAGTGCCTCGCCATGCTCATCACAAACAGCTATGCAGTCCGTTCTGTTATTCAAGACCTAACAGGCCCTCATTGGATAAGCCCATGGGCTCTGGCATTGTCATCTCGGCATCCGGCGAGACGGGGTATCTCGCGGTCCACCGATCGCAAGTATCATTGGTTGGTTTCCCCCGCACCTAAACTGAACATGCTGATATCTAAAAAAACTGCCCTTAGAGACGGCTTTTTTTTGCGTCTAAGTTTCCACCGCAGGACACACATAGGAAACAGATGAAAAGATAATCCGGCACAATTTTGTCGAAGGTCACATATGTATGATGAAAGAATAGGGCGTTCTGTCGCCTATTTCGGGCTATCATTCTGGGCTTGTCGAGTCAGGACAGTCTGCCCCTCTACTGTCCATATCAGGAGATGCACAAACAGTCATGGCCGCAGATGAACTTACAGGACTGATCAGATATCTCAATCAGGAGGACTGGCAGGACTGCTTCAGCGAAGTGCTTGGCGATCACATCGGTCCGGTGCTGGAATCGGGAGACATCACCTTCGAGGATCTAGCGGAGATGATCGGTCCCGACGTTGCCATGACGTTGTGGGGCTGTGCTTTCGAGGATTTTCTTGGGCTGGATTGGGATGATGGCCGGAACTTCGTGGACGTTTACCTCAAGCGTCGGGGTTGGAAGGAAGGACCACGTAATAGCGCCTATATGCGCGCTCTCAAGACTTCGGTCATGAGTCTGTATGAAGTCTCGGACATCAAACCCGGCCAGAGCCTGATGGCGCGTGACCTGCTACGGGGTGGTGATCCGATTCTGGTGCATGATGGCACGGCCACCCGGACACTCAGACAGTGGGACCGGATTGCAGCGCGTCTCGTGCCGTCCGATGGAAAGACCATTCTGGCAGGCGGGCTGCTCGCTTATTCATGGGGCGCCTGCGCAGCTCTGGCTGCGAACCTTTACAGAGTTCTGCGGAAAAGACAGGGCAAGACGGAGTTTCCAAAAATCGATACGCAGACGCTGCGTGAACTTGCGCCGACGTTCACGCTGACCTGGCTGTTCCGGACGCTGGAGGACATGGCCCGGCAGATGGACGGTCCAGCGCTGTTCAATGGGGACGGAGAGGATCTGGTCTTCTATGAAGTGTGTTTCCCGCTGACAAACGGCGTGACGCAGAAGACGGTGGCGGATGTACTTGACGGGATCACGGCCCTGAGGCCGGAGAACCGGTCGTTTTGGAACTGGTTGAAAGAGCCGATGAGCGATCCCGTGCAGAAGGCTGGACGGGATGAAAACGGGAAGTTCCTGCGCACAGAGATGGATGATGGCACGATCGTGCTGGGTACGCTGGACCTGAAGGGGCGCCAGTTGCGGCTGCAGGTGAATTCGAAAGAGCGTGCCGAACGTGGCCGTGCCATGCTGCAGGCTGGTTTGGGAGATCTCGTGCGCGCGCCGCTCATGCAGATCATGACGCCGGTGCAGGCGATGGAAGATCGGGGAACGCAGGGGCGGGAGGCTTCGCCAGAGCTGCAGATCCCACCCGAGGAGGAAGCCCGGATTATTGGGCAGATGCTGGAGCGGCACTATCGGCAGGTGCTTGATGAGCCTGTTCCGGCTCTGGGAGATATGACGCCGCGTCAGGCCGTCCAGACGGCTTCAGGACGTAAAAAAACGGTTGCCTGGCTGAAAGGGATCGAAAACGTCACAGCCCGCGCCCAAGGGAGTGGCGGCGCCATGGCCGCTTATGATTTCGGTTGGATGTGGCACGAGCTCGGACTCATAGAACTCCGGAAATAGTCCGAGTGCGCCTTCATTTCGGACGGCAAGGTAAGAATTGAGTTTGGGGCTGGCATAGGTAAGCCAATAAAAGCTTGATATGGCATATGAAAGCACGTCGTCGCAGCCGTCCGGTATTTGCTACCCAAAGATGCCTTCTGGCGCACTTCGTTGCGGGCACACCCGCGCGGAGTGCTGCGGAAATTGTCGGCGTCAATCACAATACAGCGACTCTGTTTTACCATAAGCTTCGGGAAATCATTATCGCGCATAATGCTCTGGAAGCGCCCCTTGAAGGAGAGATCGAAGTCGATGAAAGCTATTTCGGCGGACATCGCAAAGGTAAAAGAGGGCGAGGTGGAGGGATCGAAGAACCCCTGATTGATGTGCTTGGCCGGTAATTTCTGGGTTTTGGCGATTTGATTGACGGTTTTTGCGATGGCCTCCGGTCTGCGTTTTGAGCAGATTGGGAGTTGTCCTCCGCTGGATGGCTATGCGCTCGCGTTCAATCTTTCGAGGAAGAGGAAGCGGCGCATATTGTAGACGATATTGGCGAGCCCGATCCTCATGGTGGCTTGGCTGATACCGACAGTCCGGACAAACAGCCCCGTCTGTGACTTCTGATCGGCAAAGACATGCTCGACACGCGACCGGATAATGGATTTTCCTGCATTCGATTTCTGGATATGCCGGGGCATAGGCTTGAGATGCGGCTTTTTGCGATGAACCTTGGAGACAAAGCCCTGCTTTTCCATGAAGTCTTCATTGGCTTTTGAGCGGTAGGCCGTGTCAGCCCAGACACTTGAGGCTGTATTGGTTTTATCCAGCAGCCCCTCTCTCAATCGCGCGCCATCACTGGCGGCGGCATGCGTTGTTTTCCATTTCCGGATGAACCGGTATTTTCGATCGATGGAAACATGCGATTTATAGCCAAAGAACGGGATGGCGAGATCGCTGGATGGCATGGTTCCATCATCCTGCCGCTTCGCCTTCGTGAACTTCAGTGTCCATCGCGCATGACGATCCTTGTGCGACAGCTTTGCGGGTTTGTCCTGCCAGTCTTCAGGAATACGTCCTTCCCGAAGATCGGCTTTCTCTGCATTGGTGTTCCGCTGCTTCGGAGCCGCTACCAGCGTGGCATCCAGGATCTGGCCTGACATCGGCAAATACCCGGCGTTGCGCAGGGTGGCATCAAAGCGGTTGAACAGCCCATCGATCGCACCCGCCTGGGTCAGACGCTTTTGACACAGCCAGACCGTTTTGGCATCCGGCACCCGATCTGAAAGTCCCAGACCAAGGAAACGCATAAAGGAGAGGCGATCGTTGATCAGATATTCCGTCCGCTCATCAGACAAATTGTTGAGCGTCTGGATCACCAGAATTTTGAACATCAGCACAGGATCAAATGGCGGTCGTCCGCCTTTGCTGCCGTCAGAATACGCCAGAGCCTTCTCCAGGTCAGGGCGGAAGACTTCAAAATCCACAGTCCGGGAAAATGCTTCGAGCTGATCACCAAGCCCGCTCAAGCGGGCAAGCCGCTCTTCAACGTCAAAAAATCCCGTCTGCTTCATACCGCCATTCCCTCAGTCAGAACCGGACGAATGGAATCACAGAGCTGGTTTCAAAACCAGCGGGTTTTTCGAACCCTCCACCTGATGGTCGATAAGGAGCAGGGCTGAGTTTTCAGCCGTGAAACGGTTGCGGATACGAGATGTTGTCATGGCGATGTTCCTGTTTCGGTCAAGATGAAAGACGATGCTGGTGTTACAGATGCAATCCACTGACGCGGTGATACGATTCCTGTAACAGCGTTGTATCGGCGAGCATGAGTGGGCCATGCGCAACCACTGGCTGTTTGAGCTGCGCGCCGCTGATCACGACAAGACGGGCCGGGCCAGCAGAGGTTTCGACCTGGAAGCTGCTCTCCGTACTGCTCGCAAAGCCAATGGCCTGTGTCTCGGACAGCGGTGTTTCACCGAGGACGCACCTGCCTTCGATAACGACCAGGATGCCGCCCCAGCCGGCGGGCACCTCAATGGAATGTCTGGCCGCTCCGTCGAGCGTGATTTCTTCGACCCGGACAGAGGAGGGAAGGGCGTGTTCCGTCTTGCCCAATGTGGTGCCGTTGACGGCAATCCGGCTCTTCCATCCCGGGCCTGAGCGGGTTTCCACCAGTTCTGGAGGAACAGAGAAAGCTGCTGCTTCATCACGCTGGTTTGCAGCCGGGAGGTTGATGAAGATCTGCAGGCCTCGGGCTGGGCCGCCGCCAGGCATGGGCACTTCTTCATGCATCATGCCGCTGGACGCGCGGCTCCAGTGCAGGCCGCCAGGACGGATGTCCATGACATCACCCATGCTGTCCCGATTGATGAAACCGTTGGGTGAGTCCGCAAAAACATAAGTCACGGCAGAGAACCCGGCATGCGGGTGGGGCGGAAAAGTCGGCCCATTCATCTCGAACCAGTCAATATTGAGGACCGGATCGATCATGTTGCCGAAGGCCTGACGGGGATACTGACGGGCCGAGAAGACGCCGCCGTGACGGGCCTGGGTTGGTGTATAAACGGAAGAAAACGCGATCATGACGGAACCTCCTTCAGTAAGGGTGCTGTCATCGTAATTCTGCGCGGCTGTTCCGGTAAGGTTTGATTTTGGAAAGATAATATCCCATTTTCAGGACAATGAAACCTTCTCTGGACGATCTGGCCCTTCTCGTCACAATTGCGGAAGCGGGAAGCTTTACGGCCGCCGCAGAAGCGTTGGGGCTGCCAAAATCTACCGTAAGCCGACGCCTTGCTGATCTGGAACTGCTGTTGCGCACATCGTTGTTCCGGCGGTCCACGCGAGCGCTCTCCCTGACGGACGAAGGGCGGCGCATCTATGAAATGGCACAGCCTTCCATTCTGGCTGCGGGTAATGCCGCAAGGGCGATTGCCGAGCGGGAGCAACTGGTTGCCGGGCGTGTTTCCCTCACGACAACGGCGGCGCTTGGACAGTATCTGATTGCCCCGCATCTGGTCAGGCTGACGGCCGATTATCCGGACCTGAAGGTTGATCTGCAACTGACAGAGCGCCGTATCAACATTATAGGAGAGAGCGTGGATCTTGCCGTCCGCATGGGGAATCTGGGCGACAGTGACCTTATTGCCCGAAGGCTGTGTATGGTCCGGCGGCTTCTTGTGGCCTCACCTGCCTATCTTGCGCAGGCGGGAACCCCACTCTCGCCATTGGATCTTGCAGCGCATAACGCGATCGTGACCAGTGCCGGCCTGGATACCTGGCGTTTCGACGGTGGGTGGGAGTGCGTCATGCGATGGAACATCGCGGCCGGAAACATGCTGGTGGCGCACCAGTTGGCGCGTCTTGGTCATGGCATTGCCATGTTGCCGGACTTCATGATCGCGAATGACCTGAAGCAGGGGATATTATGCAAAATTCTGCCTGACTATCCGCCCGAACAGGCGGATGCCTGGATTGTAACAAGTCGTCAGAGGTATCGGTCTCTAGCCGTTCAGACTGTGCTGAATGATCTGGTTGAAGCCACAGGCGGTCGCGAGTTGGCCGGGGAAACTGATTGACAGGCTGCGTTGGTGTCCAGGGTTTTCAGCTTCTGAAACATGGATGGACCGTCTGTGACTAAGGGAAAATCTGGCCCTGCCTTAATCTGTTACCTGTATGGAAATTGCATCGAAACGGAATATCATTTGATATCTGAATATCAGATGATATCGTCATCCGTGCGGATAGTGCGATGACCGACTGTCGTGCCAGAATAAAGGGATTGTCATGAGTGATAATGTATCCTCAGGCTCAGAAAGCCCGACCAGAGCCTTCACTGTCGAAACCGATGCAACGGCGACCTATTGGCGTAAGGGACCGCAGGACACGTTGCCTCCACCTGACATGATGGGGCCATATATGCGCAATCATCCTGTGCCGGTTGAGGCGGTGGATGGCCGCAAGGCATGGATCATTGGCAGCGGCATTGCCGGGCTTGCCGCCGCATTCTACATGATCCGTGATGGCAGGATGAAAGGTGAAGACATCACCATCCTCGACACGATGGACATTGCCGGCGGGTCACTGGACGGCGCGGGTAACGCCGAAGAGGGCTATATCGTTCGCGGCGGCCGGGAGATGAACTGGAACTACGACAATTTCTGGGATCTGTTCCAGGATGTTCCAGCCCTTGAACTCCCTGCGGGCTTTAGTGTTCTCGATGAATATCGGCAGGTCAACGATAATGACCCCAATTACTCCAAATCCCGCCTCATGCACCAACAGGGGAAAATTCGTGATTTCGCGACTCTGGGCCTCAGCAAATCGCATCAGTGGGAACTGATCCGCCTCTTGCTCAGGCGCAAGGAAGACCTCGATGACATCACGATAGAGGCGTATTTCAGCGAAAGCTTCTTCGAGACGAATTTCTGGTACCTGTGGCGATCGATGTTCGCTTTCGAGAACTGGCAGAGCCTGCTGGAAATGAAACTGTACATGCATCGCTTCCTGGATGCGATCGACGGGATGGCGGACATGTCGACGCTCGTTTTCCCGAAATACAATCAGTATGACAGCTTCGTCGTCCCCCTGGCACGTCTGTTGCAGGACAAGGGCGTGAAGATCCAGTTCAACACGCGCGTTCATGATGTCGATCTTCAGATACGCGGGGACGAAAAGACCGTAACCGGACTGCGGGCCATGGTCGATGGACAGGAAACCACCATACCTGTTCATCCGAATGATCTGGTTTTTGCCCTGACCGGCTCCATGACGGAAGGCACGGCCTATGGTGACATGGACACGGTGCCAGTTCTGGAACGTGGCCTTCATGAGCCCGGGGAAGAGAGCGACTGGACGCTGTGGCGCAATCTGGCCCGGAAATCTCCTGTCTTTGGTCGGCCGGATAAGTTCTATGGTGATGTCAAAGGCTCAATGTGGGAGTCCGCGACACTGACCTGTCGGCCGTCACCTTTTGTCGATAAACTGAAGGAGCTCTCGGTCAACGATCCCTATTCGGGCAAGACCGTAACGGGCGGTGTCATCACCTTCACCGACTCAAACTGGGTGCTCAGTTTCACCTGCAATCGTCAGCCACATTTTCCGACCCAGCCTGATGATGTGCTGGTGATCTGGGTCTATGCTCTTCTGATGGACAAGGAAGGCAATTATGTGAAGAAGCCGATGCCCGCCTGTACCGGTCGGGAAATTCTGTCTGAACTCTGCTACCATCTCGGAATAGTGGAGCAACTGGACGCCATTGCGCTGAACACGAAGGTTCGTCTGGCGTTGATGCCTTATATTACAGCACAGTTCATGCCGCGCGCTGCTGGAGACCGGCCGCATGTCGTTCCCGAGGGCTGCACGAACCTTGGTCTGCTTGGTCAGTTCGTAGAGACCAGCAACGACATTATTTTTACAATGGAAAGCTCGGTCCGTACGGCGCGTATCGCGGTCTATACGTTGCTTAAACTACCAAAACAGGTTCCGGATATCAGTCCGACGCAGTATGATATCCGGACAATATTCAAAGCGGCCAGAGCGATCAATAATGGGGAACCATTCCCTGGTGAGCGGTTGTTGCACCGCCTTCTTGATAAAACCTATTTCTCTCATATTCTGCCACCTCTACCGAAGAAAGAAGAGGCAGATGGCGATGATTTTGGAAACGATCTGTCCGGCTTGTTTGGAAAGGGGAGTGAGGCCCTGCACAAAGTAACAGACTGGCTGGAAAAATTTCGCGCTAATCTGGGGTGGAAACGAACATAAAGGTAGGTCTCCGTAGCGGGAGGACAATAGTCTGATATCCTGGCGACACCCATGGCCAGGATATCTTCTGGTGATCCTGACACATATATTCGGACTCAACGTTAAATTACGTGCGGGCTTATGCGACTGACGAGAAAAGAGACACAGGAACAAACCCGTCATCGTCTGATCACGGCAGCCAATGTTGCAATCGCGACCGAGGGCGTTGCGGCAGCATCCATTCGGCGTATCTGTGACATGGCGGGTCATTCTCAGGGTGCGTTCTACTCGAATTTCAAAACCAAGGATGACCTGCTTCTAGAGATCATGCGTGCGCATATCGAGGAAGAAGCCATGGTGCTTCGTACACTCGTCTCGGGAGCGCGCGGGGCCGACCTGAATCTGACCCTTGCGCAGCTGTCGGTGCGCCTTGCTGAACTGGCGGGGCAGCCACAGTGGTCCCTGCTTTCGATCGAATTACAACTTCATGCCCAGCGGGATAGCCAGTTCGCGGCCCGCTACAATGATTGCAAGTCGGCCTGCCACGCCGTGTTCTCAGCTCTCCTTGAAGAACTGACCCATTTATATGGATTGCATCTTATACTCCCGGTCCGGCAGGTCGCCATCGGGCTCTACGCTCTCTGGTCAGGTCTGATTGTGCAGGGTAGCGTGGCCGGGGCCTTTCCTCGCGATCAGATATTTCTCGCGTTTTTCAGGTCGGTCACCGGATGCCCGGCAGAGACAACACAAACTATGGACGCCCTGTCCTGATGAGCAGTTGTTCAGATGGAGGGTTCGAAAAACCCTCTGGTATTGAGGTCTGCTCTGTGATTCCATTTTCCTTGCGTTGATTGGAGTATGGATCATGAAGCAGACGGGATTTTTTGACGTTGAAGAGCGGCTTGCCCGCTTGAGCGGGCTTGGTGATCAGCTCGAAGCATTTTCCCGGACTGTGGATTTTGAAGTCTTCCGCCCTGACCTGGAGAAGGCTCTGGCGTATTCTGACGGCAGCAAAGGCGGACGACCGCCATTTGATCCTGTGCTGATGTTCAAAATTCTGGTGATCCAGACGCTCAACAATTTGTCTGATGAGCGGACGGAATATCTGATCAACGATCGCCTCTCCTTTATGCGTTTCCTTGGTCTGGGACTTTCAGATCGGGTGCCGGATGCCAAAACGGTCTGGCTGTGTCAAAAGCGTCTGACCCAGGCGGGTGCGATCGATGGGCTGTTCAACCGCTTTGATGCCACCCTGCGCAACGCCGGGTATTTGCCGATGTCAGGCCAGATCCTGGATGCCACGCTGGTAGCGGCTCCGAAGCAGCGGAACACCAATGCAGAGAAAGCCGATCTTCGGGAAGGACGTATTCCTGAAGACTGGCAGGACAAACCCGCAAAGCTGTCGCACAAGGATCGTCATGCGCGATGGACACTGAAGTTCACGAAGGCGAAGCGGCAGGATGATGGAACCATGCCATCCAGCGATCTCGCCATCCCGTTCTTTGGCTATAAATCGCATGTTTCCATCGATCGAAAATACCGGTTCATCCGGAAATGGAAAACAACGCATGCCGCCGCCAGTGATGGCGCGCGATTGAGAGAGGGGCTGCTGGATAAAACCAATACAGCCTCAAGTGTCTGGGCTGACACGGCCTACCGCTCAAAAGCCAATGAAGACTTCATGGAAAAGCAGGGCTTTGTCTCCAAGGTTCATCGCAAAAAGCCGCATCTCAAGCCTATGCCCCGGCATATCCAGAAATCGAATGCAGGAAAATCCATTATCCGGTCGCGTGTCGAGCATGTCTTTGCCGATCAGAAGTCACAGACGGGGCTGTTTGTCCGGACTGTCGGTATCAGCCAAGCCACCATGAGGATCGGGCTCGCCAATATCGTCTACAATATGCGCCGCTTCCTCTTCCTCGAAAGATTGAACGCGAGCGCATAGCCATCCAGCGGAGGACAACTCCCAATCTGCTCAAAACGCAGACCGGAGGCCATCGCAAAAACCGTCAATCAAATCGCCAAAACCCAGAAATTACCGGCCAAGCACATCAATCAGGGGTTCTTCGATCCCTCCACATCGTTTTTTTCACAGATGACAAAAGAACGCGTTTTTCACGCTTTGAAACACCATCAAAGAGTCTCAGAGCGCTGAACATTTCTTCAGGTTCCGATGGAATATTCTGATTTTTATTATGACTTCTCATCATTTTGGACACATACGGACTCTGGAAGAGGATACGTTAAACAACCTGTTGGTTCGACAACAGCACCAGACGTAAGAACGCCTTCCTGCGTGTTCGTCAACGACAGGATATGGATCACCGTCAAACCTTTAGAAAGAAGATAATCTGAAATAATGCGCCGATGACACCGCCACCAAAGAACCTCTGCGCACATTAAAACAACCGTTTCATATCGGCTCGCTTCGATTAAAGTTGCTAGACCTTTCTGAAATTCATCGCTTAAAGCATAGTCGGCATAATTATGAAAACTTTGCACACGCCAGAATGCATTAATCGTAGGTGCAACGGTTCTAGACCGCGGACGTCTCCCGCCTAACTCCGGAAAATGACGATAAATAACGTTTACTTTCCCAAGCGCTTCAGACAGGACATTACCATTGTAATCCCGATTACGCCTAGAATACGGAAACGCACGAACATCCGCCACGAATGTAATATGATAATGACAAATAAGTGTTATAAACTCGTCAAGGGAATGCGTAGAGTGACCAATCGTATAAATCGTCTTACATTTAACCTTGGTCATTTTACAGTGTCTTCGGTTGCATAAGGAAAATTACCATGTCTTCACAAACCTTCAGAATTGGCGACATTGTTTCATGGAACTCTGAAGCCGGTTATGTCACAGGTAAAATTACGAAAATTCACACATCACCATTTCTCGTCAATGGGTATCATCATCATGCGTCAGGCCAGGAACCTCAATACGAGATTGTCAGCCAGAAAACTGGGCATATAGCATTTCACAAAGGGTCGGCCCTACAGCTACAGATGTAAGTGTTCATATACTTCACAAAGAATGAACTGGATCAGAATCGTAAAACTCCAGTTTTAGCCGGACCAAACCAGATAATTTTAGGTAATGCGTCTGCTCCGGTTTGATAAGGCCTGGTTCACAAGGTGTCAGATGCCTGACTTCTCCAGTGTCAACGTACACGAGCGTCGCAGTTCCTTCCAGAATACGGATAACTGCCCATACGCCAGCCTTCGTGGCATGACGCTGACGCAGACCTGCGGGAAGAGTTATCGCATTGAACTCCGACGTAATACGATACGGTTTCATGGCTGCTTCCTGATATCACGAAAAACAACCTTTATCGCATCGATATTTCCACTATGGTTTCTTATGATATCCATATTGAATACAACAACAATCTGCGAACCATTCCGTCTTAAAGCCGGCACGGTGAGTGTACGATCTGAATTAAAACCTGTTACTCCCTGCTCCACGACATAAGACCAACCTTTCCAGTGCCGTTCACGTAATTTTTCCGGTATAATCAGATCAAGTGACTTCCCAATAGCTTCCTCCGCCGCAAAACTAAACATCTGAACTGCGTTGTCATCCCACAACTCGATGATGCCTGAGCGATGGACCCGGACAATCGCATCGTCACAAATAATGGGAGAATTCTTTTGATCTGTTTCAGAAAAACTTAAATTCGGCATGGAACATAATTCCTAAAAACGTGATAACGGATGAATACTTTTTATACGTTAGCGTCAATACCTATATGTCCTGCTCATCCAGAAATTTCTGGAGAACAAGAGCGTGATTATGAAGCGGATCATGCGCAGCATAAAGAAGAGTGATCCTCCCTTTTTTCATAAGGTTCTCAAGTTTTTTGATGTCGGAATTTCCTTCAGAAAGCTCATGACGATACCTGAGTTTGAATTCATCCCAGTGAGCCGGGTCATGATCAAACCAGTGTCGAAGATCGGAGCTTGGAGCAGCATTCTTTAACCAATAATCCATTTTAACATCTGATTTGTGCAACCCTCGAGGCCACAATCGATCCACAAGAACACGAACGCCATCTATTTCCGAAGGCAGATCGTAAACTCGTTTTATCCGAACGTCGTGTCGAGATTTCATGACAGACTAGGGCCTGTTAGATCTTGAATTTCTTCCCATATTGTAGGGATGGAAGAAGGAGACAGAACAGGCACCTTTACGGACGAGACATGGGCGATCTGGGAACCTCTGATTGAGGAGGTTCGCCCGAGGGGCAAGACGCCGCCACATGATCTGCGGCGGACGATAGCAGCGATTTTCTGGCGTCATGAGAATGGCGCGAAATGGCGGAGTATCCCCGCTGAACTGGGTCCGTGGTGGCGGGCTGCGCAGCTTTTCATCCGCTGGGCGAAGCTCGGCGTATGGGAGCGGCTGCTCGCACTGGTTCAGGAACAACAGGGAGTGGCATTCGGAATGACTTTTCTGGATGGCACAAACATCAGGGCTCACCACAAAGCGGCGGGAGCCCAAAAAAAGGGGCCTCTTTCGAAGAGCGAGACCATCGTGAAGCACTTGGCCGCTCTCGCGGCGGCTATGGCACAAAAGTCTGCGTGATCGCTGATGGACATGGAAAAGCCTTCGGTTTTGCGCTGGCCCCTGGACAGGCTCATGAACTGTCTCTGGCACCAGCCATGCTCGACAGCCTTCCCGCCACTCCCCTGTGGGTAGTAGCGGACAAGGGCTACGCGTCGAACGCCATGCGTGAACGGATATGGGACATGGGAGCACGGCCAGCCATTCCCGCGAAACGACGCGATGGCCCGGTCGCCTGCCCCAAATGGGCCTATCGGTGTCGGCATCTCGTTGAGAACCTCTGGGCTCGCCTCAAGGAGTGGCGCGCTGTCGCAACCAGATATGAAAAAACAGCAACGTCGTTCCTCGCGGTCATCCACATCGCTGCCGCAGCAGACTGGATCAAGCCCTAACAGGCCCTAGTCTCTGACGGGGCGACCTATGGTACGGGCTATCTCCAGGCGCGAGGAATCATAGACGGCACCCTCCATTATCCAGCCTCCTTCTTTTTCCTGAAATACCTCTCCATACTAATCACCTTTTGTTCTGGCATACCTGGCGGCATGTTTGCACCGTCCCTAGCTATCGGTGCTGGCATGGGCGGGTGGATCGGACAGTTCCTACCCCATACCTCTCCAGGTGCTGTCGTTCTGCTTGGGATGGCGGCATATTTCTGTGGCGTTGCCCAATCTCCGCTCACAGCGACGATCATCGTGATGGAGATATGCGATAACCAGCAGGTCACGCTGGCGCTTCTGGCAACCGCATTTCTGGCGTTCGGAGTGTCGCGAATGATCTGCCCTCATCCACTATATTCCGTCCTTGCTACAGGTTTCATGGAAAAGACCGAGCAGAAGGAGATTCAGAAAAAAACTGATCCGAGCCCGGAAACGGGTCCCTCATGAACAGCGACCCGGATCGCAGATGTCGCATTCGAAGCCGGGGAACCTCAGTCAACGAAAGAAGACGCCGTGCTACAGCAGGTGCCAGATAGAACACCGCACTCAGAACGAACCGACAGTTCCTGCAGTCTGGTTTTCCTCGCGTCAGCGTCAATCCTGATCGGTATCGCAACCGGTACGATCTGCGGAACCTTTCGCCTGTTTCTGGAGTGGCTGGAATTCACGCGAACGGAGATGGCCCCTCGGTTTCTGCATGGTTCGCCGTGGGGAGGCTTCTTTCTGGTCGTCGGCGTTGCCCTGGCAGCTCTGGCAGCTGTAGAAATGGTACGCCGCCTTGCACCGCTGGCGGCAGGCAGCGGCATTCCTCATGTCGAAGCCGTGCTATCGGGCATTACCGGCCCGGCGTCATGGCCACTCATCCCGGTCAAATTCGTCGGCGGTCTACTGGCGATTGAGAGCGGTCTGGCCCTGGGACGCGAAGGGCCTAGAGGGTGTTATGTACTTTCGTTCCTGATTGGTGCAGTAATGAGGGATGGCACCCGCACGCAAACCGTATCCCTCTGATGTATCAGACGAAGAATGGTCTCTGGTCGTTCCGTATCTGGTCCTGATGCGAGAGGACGCGGAACAGCGGCGGCATGATCTGCGCGAACTGTTCAACGGGTTGCGCTACGTGATCCGCTACGGGATTGCCTGGCGCGCGATGCCAAACGATCTGCCGCCGTGGTCGGCGGTTTATCAGCAGTCTCGTCGTTGGATGGATGCCGGCTGCTTCGAGACGCTGGCCTGCGATCTACGTGCCGTCTTGCGCATGGCTTCTGGTCGCCTGCCGGAACCCACTGCAGCCATCCTCGACAGCCGGACATTACGTTCGACACCCGAGAGCGGGCCTCGCGCCGGTTACGACGGGGCCAAACGCAAACGGGGCTCGAAGCTGCATATGGCTGTGGATACGCTGGGCCACCTGCTGGCCCTGCATGTCACGCCAGCCAATCGGGATGATCGCGCCGAGGTCGGACGCCTCGCCGCTGCCATTCAGGAGGCCACTGACGAAAGCGTCGAACTGGCCTATGTCGATCAGGGATATACGGGCTCAAAACCAGACGAGGCGGCTCGCACGCACGGTATCGCACTCGAAGTCGTCAAGTTGCCCGAAGCCAAGCGCGGCTTTGTCCTGCTGCCGCGCCGGTGGGTCGTCGAGCGGTCTTTCGCATGGGCCACACGATGCCGCAGGCTCGTCAAGGACTACGAGCGTTACGCTTCAACCCTCGCAAGTCTCCATGTCGTCGCTTTCGCATGTTTCATGCTCAGAAACGCCGCTATACTCGCTCAAGGTGCATAACACCCTCTAGCGTACAGATGGGAGCCGCAGTAGCCGATGCGATCGCACGACGGCTCTCACTGGGACGGGCAGACTGCCGTGCCCTTCTTGCCGCTGGCGCGGGAGCAGGTCTTGCAACGGCCTTCAATGCGCCAGCCGCAGGTGCTGTTTTTGTCCTGGAAGAACTGGTGGGGCAATTTGAGGCGAGAATGGTCTGCGCAGCGCTCGGAGCGTCCATCTCAGCCATTATGTTCAGTCGTGGCATTCTAGGCAGTCAGCCCGATTTCATCGCATCTTATCCGGTTCTACCTACAGCAGTTGCGAAGCAGTTATTCTTTGTCATGACTGGTCTCATGACAGGCCTACTGGCAGTCGGATACAACCGAACAATTCTTGCAGCACTGCGCCTTGCCGACCGTCTGCCTGTCAGCATATACACCAGAGCCACCCTAATCGGCGGACTGGCCGGACTTGTCGTATGGCTTGATCCCCATCTGGCGGGTGGAGGCGACTGGATCACCCAGGCCGCAATAAGTAATACGATAAACTGGCATCTTATTCCCCTCCTGTTCGTTTTCCGCTTGGTATTCGGGGCAGTTTCCTATGCTGCCGCGACACCTGGCGGATTATTCGCGCCTATGCTTGCCTTGGGGGCACTATCAGGGTTGGCCTGCAGCTTTGTCGCACAAATACTGAGCCCGGACACAGCACTGGCGACTGCGCCGTTCGTGATTGTTGGCATGGCTTCAATGTTCGCAGGATCCGTTCGATCACCCGTGACGGGCATTATCCTCGTCATGGAAATGACTGGATCATCCGATCTTGTATTACCGCTCCTGTGCGGAAGCTTCTCAGCAATGGTGGTGGCAGGTGCATGCGGAGATACCCCGATCTACGAGGCCTTACGACTTAGGGCAGCAGTCGGCAGACGCTGACTGATTGACCTACAGGCATTTTGTCGCCGCATGTTTCATGAGAAATCATTCTGGCCCGGATGTTGATGATGGGTAAAGCCTGCGGACGACCCATTCCATGGTCAGTCCCTGTACGATGGTGGTAAACACCACCACACCGTAACAGACAGGCAGCAACAGATTGCGCAATTCACCTGGAGGCAATCCAAGCGCCAGTGAGACCGAGATGCCACCGCGCAAACCACCCCAGGTCAGGATACCAAGAACACGGCCCCGTTCCCATTGTCTGAGATGAATCGGAAGAGTGGAGAACAACACGCTCAGTGCGCGCACGACAATAGACAGCGGAATCACCATGAGCGTCGCCATCATGGTAAACAGACGCGGCGTGATCTCCAGAATTTCAAAACCGATAAGCATGAATAGCAGGACATTCAGCACTTCGTCCATAAGGGTCCACGCGACATCGAGGTTCTGGCGGGATGCTTCATCGAAAACGGAATCGCTATAGCTGGTTTCAAAACACAATCCAGCCACGACGACAGCTATCGCGCCTGACATGCCAAGATGGCTGGCGATACTGAAGGTTCCGGTCGCTAGGGCCAATGACGTCAGCAGATCGATATGCGGATCCCGTTGCTCCTTGAGTACACGAAGCGCGATCCATCCGGTCATGGCACCTAACAGACCACCACCAAGCGCCTCACGGCAAAAGCTGAGCACAATCGCAGAAGCGGCCAGACCCTGACTGTCTCCGGTCGCCAACCCGATCGTCACACCAAAAATAACAACTCCCACACCGTCATTGAACAGACTCTCGCCCGCGAAAACTGCCTGAAGTGGTCCCGGAAGTCGCAGACGCTTCAGCATGCCCACGACCGAAACCGGATCTGTGGGTGCGAGAATCGCACCGAGCACGATGCACCATGAAAACGGAACGGCATGGCCCATCAGGGGCAAAATACTCCAGACTGCACCCGCCAGAAGGACCACAGCCAACACCGTTCCAAGGACAGAGAGGGCTGTCACGGACATCAATTTGGCACGCAGGTGCCCGACATCAACCTGCATGGCTCCCGCAAAGAGAAGAAGTGACAGCACACCGTTCAGAAGCGCTACGGGTAGATTGATGATCCCCAGCATAGACCGCGACAGAGCCTGCAGATCATAGTCCGGAATCAGCAGGTTCAAAGCCACAACCAGCAGGGATGCCAGCAGCGAAAAGATCAGGACACCGATTGTCGCTGGAACGCGAAACGTGTGGTGATTGAGAATGCTAAAGGCTGCGGCGAGCACGAAAAGCAGGGCAATAAGGCTGATAGTATCCATTATATGATCGCTGGCCCTTCTGATGTTTTGCGTCAAGGAAAACCGGCGTCGGCACCCCAAGCGAAATGCCGGCCACTATGCGAGACCCGGCAGGTGTTGACCTATATCCCTGTTACAATCAGTATCTGGGGAGAACGGAATGTTAGTTT
Source organism: Komagataeibacter medellinensis NBRC 3288 (assembly GCF_000182745.2). NCBI lineage: Bacteria > Pseudomonadati > Pseudomonadota > Alphaproteobacteria > Acetobacterales > Acetobacteraceae > Komagataeibacter > Komagataeibacter medellinensis. The sequence continues at coordinate 230,763 of NC_016037.1, read as the reverse complement.
GCGGGTAAATGACAGACCTCATTCGAGACCTTATCCTTCGCTGGCGAGATGATCCGGCAGGGACCTATCAGAGTTGGTTCTTGTGGGATGAACGCCTCAAAAACTTCCGGTCTATCCGTCGCGGTCTGCAGCTGGTTGTGGCTGAGATAGCCGCTGGTACATTCGGGGTTGCCTATCGTGGCTCCTCCTTGGAAACAGTTGTACATTCGATTGCTGAGCAGCGTCAGATTTTCAAGGGTGCGGATCATGCATTCTTGTGGAAACCGAAGTTACGCATTCCCGACATCTACGAAAATCCCGCCAATCAGAAAGCATTTGGGCAGCTTCTCGATACCTGTCTGTGCTGCAATACCGAAGAGCATGTAGTCTCGGCCATTCATGCAATCGACGCCAGGAAGATAAAAGGGCTGGGGCCAGCTGTCGCCAATCTGCTGTATTTCCTGCATCCCACGATCATGCCACCTTTCAATACGGCGATCGTGAAGGGCTATAACGCCCTGACCGGATCAAAGGTGAAGCTGGGGCGATGGGAGGAATATCTTGCCATGCGGCAAGGGATACTAAAGCTGAATGCAACCTATCGTGCGCTGCTTTCCAATGATCTTGGTGCTATCGGAGGACTGCTGTTTGATCTCGGAAGCGGACGTTATACAGCGCCGCCTCTCGAAGATAACGAAACAGCACGAAAACTCTGGGAAGCCGATCTTCACCAGGTTAGGGAGCAGAGCGCAAAAGAGGCCCGAACTCTCGCTGCGGAGCGGGAAACAGATCATACTCATACCGAGATTCAGGGATGGCTTCGTGATCTGGGGCTCTCCTTGGGTTACGATGTCTGGATTGCCGCCAATGATCGCAGCCGTCCATGGCAGGACGGCAAGCTGGGGGATGGTTGCCTGTCGGTATTGCCGGGGTTCACGACGGAAACGCAGGGAGCGGAATCCGTGCGTCTGATCGACGTCTTATGGCTTGACCAGGAAAGCCATAGGATTGTTGCAGCATTCGAGGTTGAGCACTCAACGACCATCTATTCCGGTATCGTGCGGATGCTCGACCTTGCTCTCGGGTCAGCGGCGCAGGCTCTGGAAGGGATGTTCCTTGTCGCGCCGGACAAGCGGGAGATTGATGTGCGGGAACAGTTGAAGCGACCGGCTTTCAGCAGGATTGCTGATCTGAAAGTCCGGTATCTGCCTTATGGAGCACTGGAGAAGGATCGTGAGGCAATCAGGCGTTTTGGCCATGGTCTGAAACCGATACAGAGCATTTCCCATCTTCTGACCCCAGTGTGATATCTGCAGTACATCGCCTGTTCTGACGCAAGTTACGATAAGATTGAAGCGACTGCAGCCCACCCTCGCATTGACCCCTTATCGGTCGTATTAGGCTTCGCCTTATTCGCGGCCGTAACCGCGGCTTTCGCCATCGAATCAGCCTCGCCTGCAGTGATCATGATTGGTATCACGATATGGAGGCTGACATTTGGCGAAGTCACGACGTTGCTCCAAACCGCGCTGGCCGATACGGCCAGGAAGATGCCGGGATGATGATCCGGGCCTTTCCAATCTGGAACTTTAGGGTCGTGAAAGAAAGCCTGTTCCAGACCAACATTTTATGATGCGGATATTCCGTCGGCCGCAACACGAAGATGAAGAGCTTGTCCCGGCTGTGGCCGAACATTTTCTGGTGCGGATCATCTCAGGAGAAGCACAGGTCGAGGAACGCGAACTGACAGGTGAATGGACGAAAAGTGAGGCCGGGTCCGGATCATTTTTCCTGACACAGACCGATGCGCCTTACCTCATGCGCTGGCAGGCTGATCCGGACCGTCCGTTTGAAGTCCTGCATCTTTATCTGGGCCCTACTCTGGTGAACCGCGTCGCCCGATCGTTAGGGCTTAATCCATCACGGCTTTCCATGCGCGCAATTTCCGGTGTTCAGGACGCATTTATCTCTGGCGTTCTGACAGGCCTGACGGCCGAGATCCAGACGACTCATTCGGCCAGTTCTCTATTTGTGAACGGACTTCTGGAAAGTCTGACCGTCCATCTTCTCCGTCATTATGCCCAGACACAGCCTTCGCCCACGTCCAGACCCGCACAACTGCCAGCGTGGAAGCTACGTAGGCTCAGGACTCATAGCCAGAACAAGACGGTTGCGGCGAGGCAGACTGCCGAGAAGAAGACGGTCGGGCATCTGTCATAGCGTGTTGCGACCCGTCTCCAGTCCTTGAGCCTGCTGAACATGATCTCGATACGGTGGCGTATTTTGTATTTCCGTTTGTCGTATTTGACCGGTTTTGCACGAGATTTTCGACCAGGAATACAGGGTTTGATCCCTTTCTCCTCCAGGGCCTCTCTGAACCAGTCAGCGTCATAGCCCCGGTCTGCCAGCATCCATTCGGCTGGTGGCAGACTGTCCAGAAGGGCAGCGGCACCAGTATAATCACTGATCTGACCTGCTGTCATGAAGAAGTCGAGCGGACGTCCGTTCCGGTCGGTGACAGCATGCAGCTTCGTATTCATCCCGCCTTTGGTCCGCCCGATCAAACGGCCTGAGCCCCCTTTTTTAACCGCAGGCTCGAAGCCGTGCGATGTGCCTTGAAATAGGTCGCATCAATCATGATTGTCTGAGGCTCTGCCTTGCCAGTAGCCAGTCCCTCCATCATGCGGATGAATACCCCCATAGCGCTCCAGCGCTTCCAGCGCTTCCAGCGGTTGTAGAGCGTCTTGTGTGGACCGTATTCCCGGGGCGCATCACGCCAGCGCAGACCATTTCTGTTCACGAAAATGATCCCGCTCAACACACGACGATCATCAACGCGAGGTTTGCCATGGCTCTTCGGGAAAAAGGGCCGCAGACGATCCATCTGCTCCTCCGTCAACCAATACAGGTCACTCATCTTCAGTCTCCTCACAGAGGCTGAATCAGATTTCCGCAATCATATCAATGGGTCCTGAGCCTAGCACTACAGTTGCATTTTGTGTCGTGAGTGAGCGCGGATAGCACTGGCCTGATGCGTTCGTCGAAAGACGGACCATCTGAGGATGTGAGAGACGGGTAGTCTGCGTTGTGCAAGTTTTACGACGAGGCGCCTGATCTCCTGAATGGACCAGCGGACAAGGACTGTCGTGTTCTGAGTTGTGTTTTTTTCGGTTTCAGTGAGTTTGCCTGGTAACGGACACTGGCCATGACGGCATAGGCCAGCATGACCAGAGAGACGTGCCGATGCCAACCATGCCAGGAGCGGGTCTCGTTATGATCAAGACCAAATTCGTTTTTGGCCGTCTCGAACCCTTCTTCGATCCTCCAGCGCGTCCCTTCAACGTTCACCAGTTCCTGCGTGGTTGTCCCTTTCGGGCTCCAGGTCGTAAAATAGGCAAGGTCCCCGTCAGCGATGTTTCGGCGGATCAACAGGCCACGTGTCCATGGTCCGGCTATAGGGCAGTCAAATTCTTCAGCATCCAGATCAGCAAGCGGAAGATACGCCCAGTCATAAAGTCGCTCACCTTTTGTGCCGTGCCCCGCTGACAGACGACGCCAGGCCTGGTCTGGCAGTCCTGCTGCAATATCTTTCGCCTCTCCGGCAATCAGCGGTTCCGTTGCCCATGATCCGAACCAGTGATTGCCCTTGACCCCAAGCACATATCCAATTCCTGCCCGGCGAAGCGTGCGTTCTACGTCGCCCACGCCATACACGCTGTCTGCTGCAACCCAGCGGAACGGCACACCGGCCTCAATACTTCGCTCAATCATCATCGAGGCTAACGCCGGTTTGGTTGCAAACACCACGTCATCGGGAACGTGGGCCCGCTTCAGACGCTCAGGCTTTGATGTCCAGTCTTTCGGGAGATACAGGGCGCGGTCAATAAAGGCATGCCCCCGTTCCGAAACATAAGCGCCAAACACACCAATCTGGCAGTTCGTGATCTTGCCGGCAGATCCCGTATACTGCCGCCCCACACCGCAGGACGCCTGACCCTTCTTCAGAAAACCGGTCTCATCAATGACCAGCACGCCCTCTTCAGTGCCCAGATGCTCAATCACATAATCCCTGACGACGTCACGAAGGGCATCGGCATCCCAGTGCCCGCGTCCCAGAAGCGCCTGCTGCCGCCATGGACCAGGATCTCCTGCGGCTTCCGCTCGCATCCATCCCGTCTTGCGTGGTTCATTGCCAATCAAAACATCAAGAAAAGCACAGGCCGAATCTACGACACGTTTTTGCGTGAACAGCGGCGCCATCCGATCCTTGGCGGACCGAAGCGAGCGCGCCCATAATTCCAGCGTCTCTTCAACAGACGTACCGCCACTCATCATATCCTGAATCATGGTTACCCATAGATTCAGAACTCAACACAAAATGCAACTGTAGTGCTAGCACTGACTTGTGCGTCAGGAGGAAGAACGTCCTCATATAGACGTCGGCCTGTCGCCAGACGCCTGCCGAGCGCTTCGATGAAGCCTTCATAACGCTCGGCCGCCTGCGCCCGTGCAGCAGCAGCCGAGCTTTCGGGCAAGGCGGGCGTCATGATCATCCAGAAACGGATGAACTGGGCCAATGTCTCGACGGTGATCCCGGTATCGCGCTCCAGTCGGGACAGGCGTTTATCGACACGGTCCAGCCGTCGGGTCAGTGCGGCCTGTCCGGTCCCCTCTTCAGGAGAGAAAAAGACAGACAGAGCCGTCTCGACCACGAGGGAGCCGGACTGACGGCGACGGGTGGCCGTATCACTGACAGCTTTGAACAGATCGGGATCGAGATAGACCGTCATCTGCTGCTTCTTGCGGGAGCGTTTCATGGTCCACCGATCTCCATCCCATCATCACGGTCAATGGCGGCCAGCCGCGCTACCTTCTGAAGATCCATAAAGTCCCGGTCCCACCGTGTCGTGCGATTGCCAGCTTCGGGTGATTTCGTCTGCTCCCGCGTGTCATCCCTCTCCGTACGCGGTGGAATATCACTCGGATCGGCGTCCGGTGTGCGCTTGTGACCGGCCCCCAGAGGCGTTTCTTCTTCCTGCGTTGACAGTGGGGGGGCGGCACCATGCACCACCGTCTCGGGCAAGGGACGTCTGGTCCAGTCATCCGGTTGTATCGCGGTCGGTGCTGATATCGTTCCTGGTTGGGGCGGTGGCAGTGCGCGCTCCCGGAAACGGGCATCACTATAATATCGAGCTTTCTTCGCACGAACGGGTGGCGTCCCCGCCGCCATGACAATCTCGTCGGTTGGTGGAAGTTGCATGATTTCACCTGGCGTCAGAAGCGGGCGGGCACTTTCCTGCCGCGAAACCATCAGATGCCCCAGCCAGGGTGACAGGCGATGCCCGGCATAGTTTTTCTGTGACCTGATTTCCGTGGCAGTGCCCAATGCATCTGAGACCCGCTTGGCAGTCCGTTCATCGTTGGTGGCAAAACTGACCCGGACGTGACAGTTATCGAGGATCGAATTGTTCTGACCGTAGGCTTTCTCTATCTGATTCAGGCTCTGGGCGATCAGAAAAGCTTTGATGCCGTAACCACCCATGAACGCGAGAGCGCTTTCAAAGAAATCAAGCCGCCCGAGCGCCGGGAATTCGTCCAGCATCATCAGCAGGCGATGGTTATGCTTATGCGCGTTCAGATCCTCTGTCAGTCTGCGCCCGATCTGGTTCAGCATCAGACGGATCAACGGTTTGGTGCGACTGATATCCGAGGGTGGCACGCTGAGATAAAGCGTGGTCGGACGACGCCCTTTGACAATATCCGCAATCCGCCAGGCACAACGCGAAGTGACTTTCGCGACGACCGGATCACGATACAGGCCAAGAAACGACATGGCGGTGGAGAGCACACCAGACCGTTCGTTGGGAGATTTGTTCAGCAGTTCACGGGCGGCGGATGCAACCACCGGATGCGGGCCATCCTTGCCCAGATGCTTCGTCTGCATCATCGCAGCAAGCGTGGCTTCAATTGAGCGTTTCGGATCAGACAGAAGATTGGCAACACCGTAGAGCGTCTTGTCTTTCTCCGCATACAGAACATGGAGGATGGCGCCCACCAGCAGAGAGTGTGATGTTTTCTCCCAATGGTTCCGGCGTTCAAGCGATCCTTCGGGATCGACAAGCACGTCCGCGACATTCTGGGCGTCGCGTACCTCCCACTCCCCCTGCCGGATTTCAAGCAGGGGGTTGTAGGGATCAGAGGCAGGATTGGTCGGATCGAACAGGAGCACGCTGCTGAAACGCGCCCGAAAACCTGCGGTGATCTGCCAGTTTTCTCCCTTGATATCATGGACGATGGCTGATCCCGGCCATGTCAGCAGGGTCGGAATGACAAGCCCCACCCCCTTACCGGAACGGGTCGGCGCGAAACACAAGACATGTTCAGGACCATTATGACGGAGATAATCCCGTCCATACTGCCCGAGAATGACCCCATCGGGATCGAGCAATCCGGATTGCTGCAATTCCTCACGGCTGGCCCAGCGTGCGCTTCCATAGGTTGCGGCCCGTCTTACCTCACGAGCCCGACGAATGGAAAGCGCGACCGCTGCCACAACAGCCAGTACGCCGCCACTACCGGCGATCCACCCGCCCTGATTAAAAATATCCGGGGCATAGGCGTCGTAGACATACCACCACCAGAAAACCATGGGGGGCCAGTAGACAGGCCAATGATGCGCAAGCGTGAATCAGGGCTGACCAAGCTGGGGCTGAAAGCCCAGTTTCCACGCCACCCATTGCGTCGCCATCCACCATGACAGGATGATCATGAGCAGGACGACGCTCACCTGCCCCCATAAAATCCGTGATCCGGACATAGTGCTTTCCTCCATAGAAACCCATGGAAGAAAGGAAACGAAGACACTTAACTGGATTCAATGTTTTCCGCCCTACCTGCGCGGCCCGGCGCAAAGAGGCGTAAAATTGTCGGCGCAAGCGTTACCAGAACCCATTCCAACAGCGTGTCTGGTCTTGGCGACAAAACGCACTAACGGCAGAAGTCCGGACATGTGCTGACCAGCCATGCAGGCATAGTCATACCTCGACGCACAATCTGACCATTCTCGATTTCAAGCACAGGCTCCGGCATAACGCCTGAATTATCGGAGATGACAACACGGTCAGACAGGCCAATAACAGTCGGAAGATTGGCGAGACTGCCAATATATCGTCTGCGAATGGCTTCCGGTTCAATGAAATGTCCACCACCCGCAGCACGTGCCCTGACGCGCTGAACATTCATTTCGACCGACGCCAGAGCAATATATCTCAGCTCGATATGATATCCGGCGTTCCGCGCCGCCGTGATGCGACGGATTACGGAACGGCCAGATAATGTCGTTTCGAGAGAAATCGACTTCCCGGCGGCCAGCGACGCGTTGAATATCTCGATGGCTCGCCGTCCGGCCTCCCTGTCTGCATCGCGCGGGCTGCCTGGGTTGATCCCCCGCGCTATCTGGTCGGGGTCAATGACGATGTCGACCGGCTCAATGTCAGCGCTCGTGCCAACCCGCAGACTGCTTTTTCCGGAGCCGTTCGGTCCTGCGTAAATCAGTAATCGTGTCACGCGGGATAGGGAAAATCTTCGTCGCGGAACTCTTCCAGCGGTGCAAGACGTTCAACCCGACCGCCGGGAAATTCGCGCACAACCCATCCCTTCTGGACATAGGTCATGATCTCGCCGCTCGCTGTCCGGGCTTCCCGTGCCCGCTCGCCAGCAACGCGGACCGCCTCAAAGCTGGCCCATGCATAGTGCTGCCGCTCCTGCATCTTGTATTCGGACATGACGACCCCGTTTATCCATGACGTTCTATGGAGTCACTCATAGCACAATCGTTGTCTGACGCGCAGAGGTCTTTTGCCCAGACGGACATCAGGCCTGCGTTGATATCCCCACAGAAGCCAGAACACCGACCGCTTCCCGTCTGAGCGGTTCTATTTCGTCGAGGGCCGCCAGCCAGAATGTAGCTCCTTGCAAACGTGTCAGGGCGTCCGTGGCTGCCCGCATAGGGTCATCAACCGCACCCTTTTCGAGGATTTCCGCCATTCGGGCGCGCAATGCAATTACGAAATCCCGGACAGCCGTCTTCGCCTCTGGCGTGTCAATCGGGACTCCGAAAGCCAGGTGGAAGCCTACACATCGTCCACGCTCGCTAAAGACTGCGACAATACGGTCGATCAGTTCTCGATAAGTGTGCATCCAGTCGACTGCCGGATCGGGAAGCCCTTCAAAAGTTTCCTTCAGGGTCAATTCGAGAACATCAACGACGAGCGATTCCTTACTTGGAAGACGATTATAAAGACTGGACTTCTTCAGACCGACCCGCTCGGCCAGGTCGTTCATCGAAGCGCCGGTGTATCCCCGTTCCCGGAAGAGTTCGCGCGCAGCAATCACGATATCGTCATAGGATGCTTTCATCTTTATTCTTCCATTAAGACCGATCGGTCAGGTTTCCTGATTCCGGGATCATTTCATTCTCAAAGTGTCAGTCCATCGTCAGGAGACTCAGTCATGAAACTCTATGATCTCGATGTATCCGGCAATTGCTACAAGGTGCGCCTGTTTGCAGCCCTTACCGGCATTCCTCTTGACCTTGTGCCGGTTGATTTTTCCAAAGATGAGCAACACAGCTCGTTGTTTACGGACCTGAATCCATTTCAGGAAGTACCGGTTCTCGTCGATGGCGAGACGGTCGTCCGGGATTCTCAGGCCATTCTCGTCTATCTGGCTTGCAGTCTGTCCGACCAGCGATGGTGACCCGATGACAGACGCGTTCAGGCGAACATTGTCGGGTGGCTGTCAGTTGCAGCCTGTGAGATCCGCAATGGGCCGAATGCCGCACGTCTGATCAGGAAGTTCGGTGTCGATCTCGACATGGAGGCCGCCCTTCACTGGAGCACCAAGATTCTTCCAATCCTCAACAAACATCTGGAAAGCCGAGAGTGGCTGGCATCAAGCCATCCTACAATCGCCGACTGTGCAGTCTTTCCTTACCTCTCGGTTGCGCACGAGGGCAGTGTGGACGTAAGGCCTTTCCCCGCGTTAATGGCGTGGATGACACGGGTCAGCCGTCTCCCCAATTTCATCCCGATGCCCGGTATGCTGACGTTACCATACTAAGTTGGCCAGCGAAGCGGGCGATCAAAGCCCGATCCCCATGTCCCGCTTCCGGCCGAACGACCAGTCCACGCCCCCGTCCTCCCGTGCGACGCCGGAGACATGACGTCCGATCTGTTTCTCCTGCGATGGCGTCCAGGGAACAAGCTGGAACCCGAGGCCGCCATCAATCATAGCAAAGCGCCCCGAAGCGAGGGTCAGCCGCTGTCGGTAGGTTCCAGTGACGTACTCGCCGGCCTCAGCACTCTGGATGGGCTGGCCGGTTTCGCGCGCCAGACGCCCGGCCACGTCCCGCATCTCCAGCGCCCGCATGGAGGCGACCATGCCACGCGGATAGCGCACGCGCGCTCCGTCCTGCTGTGCGATCCCCTGCTCGACCAGATGAGCGCTGCGCTGGCGTAGCGCGTCACGCACTTCCGCGCCGAAACCACCCTCTCCCAGCGCCACCGGTTCGCGAGCAACAAGCTGGCGGTCCAGCCATGTCGCGCCCCGCGCCAGCACCTGCTCTCCGATCGGCAGATCGGACCGCACCGCAAGTGTCGCCCGTCGCTGCCCCTTCGCATCCTGATAGGTCCGCAGTTCAACCAGCCCACCGTGCGGCACGTCGCCGGCCGCTTCCAGTGATGGCAGATGGACATGGTGCGTGCGCCCGTCCACGCCGTCGATCACCGCATAGGCACTCCCCTTCAGTTCATCATCCAGACCGCGCGCGACCAGACGTCCGATCACCGGCTCGGCCGGGTCTTCCCCGGCCAGCACCCATGACGACGAGGGCCGTTCGATCCCCTGTTCACTCAGACCACGGTGGATGCGTTTGATGATGTCATTGCGCTGCCCCATCTCGCGCAAGGTGACTTCCGCCGTTTCCTCCAGCCGCCATTGTCCGACCCCGACCTCATGGGCAAGGCCCATCCGTTCCAGTCGCCGCAGCCGTCCGACCTGGAGGGATCGAAGAACCCCTGATTGATGTGCTTGGCCGGTAATTTCTGGGTTTTGGCGATTTGATTGACGGTTTTTGCGATGGCCTCCGGTCTGCGTTTTGAGCAGATTGGGAGTTGTCCTCCGCTGGATGGCTATGCGCTCGCGTTCAATCTTTCGAGGAAGAGGAAGCGGCGCATATTGTAGACGATATTGGCGAGCCCGATCCTCATGGTGGCTCGGCTGATACCGACAGTCCGGACAAACAGCCCCGTCTGTGACTTCTGATCGGCAAAGACATGCTCGACATGCGACCGGATAATGGATTTTCCTGCATTCGATTTCTGGATATGCCGGGGCATAGGCTTGAGATGCGGCTTTTTGCGATGAACCTTGGAGACAAAGCCCTGCTTTTCCATGAAGTCTTCATTGGCTTTTGAGCGGTAGGCCGTGTCAGCCCAGACACTTGAGGCTGTATTGGTTTTATCCAGCAGCCCCTCTCTCAATCGCGCGCCATCACTGGCGGCGGCATGCGTTGTTTTCCATTTCCGGATGAACCGGTATTTTCGATCGATGGAAACATGCGATTTATAGCCAAAGAACGGGATGGCGAGATCGCTGGATGGCATGGTTCCATCATCCTGCCGCTTCGCCTTCGTGAACTTCAGTGTCCATCGCGCATGACGATCCTTGTGCGACAGCTTTGCGGGTTTGTCCTGCCAGTCTTCAGGAATACGTCCTTCCCGAAGATCGGCTTTCTCTGCATTGGTGTTCCGCTGCTTCGGAGCCGCTACCAGCGTGGCATCCAGGATCTGGCCTGACATCGGCAAATACCCGGCGTTGCGCAGGGTGGCATCAAAGCGGTTGAACAGCCCATCGATCGCACCCGCCTGGGTCAGACGCTTTTGACACAGCCAGACCGTTTTGGCATCCGGCACCCGATCTGAAAGTCCCAGACCAAGGAAACGCATAAAGGAGAGGCGATCGTTGATCAGATATTCCGTCCGCTCATCAGACAAATTGTTGAGCGTCTGGATCACCAGAATTTTGAACATCAGCACAGGATCAAATGGCGGTCGTCCGCCTTTGCTGCCGTCAGAATACGCCAGAGCCTTCTCCAGGTCAGGGCGGAAGACTTCAAAATCCACAGTCCGGGAAAATGCTTCGAGCTGATCACCAAGCCCGCTCAAGCGGGCAAGCCGCTCTTCAACGTCAAAAAATCCCGTCTGCTTCATGATCCATACTCCAATCAACGCAAGGAAAATGGAATCACAGAGCAGACCTCAATACCAGAGGGTTTTTCGAACCCTCCACCTGCAGTCATGGCAGCCGCTGCTGCATTATGGCACCGATCCCTTCACCAATGGCAGGCGGGCGCAGTTCTCGCGCGTGCTGGCGTTCTGCGTGCGGGCCGACTACCTCAGTGGCGGGGTGGGCTGGCTGGTGGGCACGCTGGGCGTGGCGCTGTTCGGCACGGCCATGGGCTGGCCCGCAGCCGACCAGGGGGCGGCGATGCTGTACATGACCACCATCGCGTTCATGAATTTTTCATGGTCGGCGGGGGTGTTCCGGCTGTGCAATTCCTTCTGGCTCAACATGCTGGTTGACCTGTCGGGCACGTTGGTGCGCACCGTGGGGTCGGGGCTGGGCTTCCTGTATCATATGGGGCTGGATTATTACCTGCTGGTGTGGAGCATGACACAACTGGCCATGTTCACCACCAGCACCGGGCTGGGCCTGCTGCAACTGCGGCTGGCGGGCGGCATCCGCTTCAATCCGTTTGCCCGCCTGGCGGAGGGCGATGCGCCGGGCATCTGGCGCTTCACCCTTTCCACCAGTGGCAACCATGTGCTGAGTTCGGTTTTCAACCAGTTCGGCACGCTGCTCGTCGGCGGCCTGCTGGGTCCGGCCGATGCCGCCGTCTATCGCGTCTCGCGCCAGATTGGCGAGGGCATTGCCAAGCCGGCCCAGCTCATGGTGCCCGCCCTGTACCCCGAATTCATCCGCCTGCGTGACAGGCAGGACTGGTACGGCATCAAGCGCGTGACCGTGCAGCTTTTCCTCACGATTGGTGGTTTTTCCATCGCCCTCATGGGGGTGGCGATGCTGATGGGCAACATCCTGCTGACATGGATGCTGCATGTGCACTGGCATGGTGGCCGCCACCTGATCATGCTCATGCTGGGCAGCGCCGTGCTGGGCCTGGGCATCGTGCCGCTCGAACCACTGCTGACCGTGATCGGCCAGGTCTCGCGCGTGCTCCGTGCCCGCATCATCGTGACCCTGACCTACCTGCCTCTGGTTTATGCCATGACCCGGCTGTGGCGGCTTGAGGGGGCTGCGGCGGCAGGCGTCGTGGCGGGACTGATCATGTTTGGCATCTGCCTGCGCCCGGTGCTGGCCTGGTTTGGCCAGATGGCGCCGGGCCGTGCACCCGCCCGCCCCGTCACGGCGGAAACACAGGGCGGGGAAGGCGGGACGGGCACCTCCTGATGGACCGCCCCGCTCAGATCAGAAGCTCGCCGTCAGGCTCACATTGAACGACCGCCCCATGCCGGGCAGGGCGCGCAGGCTGCCGGTGGCGGCGTAATCGGCCAGCGACCAGCCGCCCAGCGGCAGTTCGTATTTCTGGTTCAGCACGTTGTCGATGCTGGCATCGAGCGTCATGTAGCGCCAGTGATACTGCCCGCCCAGCCCCAGCAGGGCATAGCCGGGGGTGCGGGGTTCGTTGCGCACCCAGTCCACCGTGTCCTTGGCCTTGACGAAGGTCATCTCGACCCGGCCGCTCCAGTTCTTCCACCGTTCGTTCAGCGTGACGCTGCCATTGGTGGGCATCTGGTGGTACAGCCCCGCGCCATTGGTCAGGTCCTGCCCGCGCACCCAGTTGAGGTTGGCCACGATCTCGCCCCGGCCAAAGCGGGCATTCTGCCACAGCCGGTAATTGCCCGATCCGTTGATGCCGTAGCTCTGGGCATTATGGTTGGCAAAGCCCAGCGTGTAGAACTGCCTCGCGCTGGCAAGGCGGTAGGCGTTTATGTAGTCGTGGGTGTAGGTGTAGTAGGGCTGGACCTTGAGGTCCCACCGGTCGCCATCGGGGTCATGCCAGTCAGCGGTGATGGAGGCGGTATTGGCGACCTCGGGCTTGAGGTCGGGGTTGCCCACGTAGCCGTTGCCATCGCCAAACCAGTTGATCATGCTCGTGACCATGGCCGAGCGGCCCCAGGCATAGCGCTCGTACAGGTTGGGCGAGCGGGTCTTGCGGGCATAGCCGCCCTCGATGGTCAGGTCGCGGCGTGGCTTCCAGCGCACCAGGGCGGTGACATCGAAGTTCACATCCGTCCGGCCCCGGTCGGTGGTGTTGAAGGCATTGGCCGCGTTGATGTTGGCCATGTTCATCATGCTCATGGTCGATGAATAGCCCGATACCGGGCCGGTATTCATCATGACCAGGTCATTGCGAAAGCCCAGCAGCGTGGTCACGCGCGGGGTCCAGGCGGCCTCCCATTCCACAAAATGGCCCAGCCGGTCGCGGTGGCCGTTATTGATGCTGTGATAGGTGTCCGGCCCCATCATCATGCTGCCCGCAACCGGCGGCCACCAGTCATTGAGGCCGGAATGGTCGAACGAACTGCCCAGCCGCAGGGTCTGGCCTTCCGCCAGGGGGATGGTGGCCTTGATGCTGTAGCCGGCCATGCGGGCATTGGTGTTCATGGGCATGTGGGTGGTCTTGGCGCGGTCGGGCAGGAAGTCCATGGCGTGGTCCTCGCGCTGCCAGTAGCCCCGGGCCTCAAGCTCGCCCCAGTCGAACGTGCCGAGATACTTGCCGTTGACGAAGGTGGAGCGGTTGTTCGTCATGTCCATGTACTGGTTGGCAAACCCTTCATGCGGGGTGTCCTGCTGGCCAAAGGTCAGGGCCAGCAGATGGTTGCCCTTGTGCACGCCAAAGGTCACGGCATGGTTGTAGGTCAGGTAGCTTGTCGAGCGCACCAGCCCCGCATCCCCGCCACCTTCATAATCACCCGCCTGCGCGTAGGAGGCATTGTAGCGCAGGCTGAACGTGTCATTGGCCACCGTCAGGCTGCCCGAGGCGCCATACCCGCCGCCATTGCTGCGATAGGTGCCGGTGACATGCCCGGTCACGAGCACCTTGCCATGCCTGGCAAACTGCGGGTCCTTGCGCTCGACATCGATCGTGCCGCCGGTGCTGTCGCCGCCCATGCTCACGGGGGTTATGCCCGCGATGGCGGTGGCGGTGTCCACGCTGTCGGGGTCGATGAAGGACAGGGCAGGGTTCATGTGGTTGGGGCAGCCCGAGGCGATGCGCACGCCATCGACCACGGTGGCCACGCGGTCATCGGCCATGCCGTTGAGCACGGGCAGCGAGGCCAGCCCGCCTGCGGAATACGTGCTGACACCGGGCTGGTTGCGAAACAGGCTGGCGGCATCGGGGCTGCTCAGGCTGGCCGCCGTGCGCTGCGTGGCGGAAGGGGACGCCGCTGAAAGCAGGCGGTCGCCCATGGGGGTGCTGTCCGCCGTATCCTCGATCGAGAGGCCGGGCAGGGTCACGGTTGTCTGGGCGCGCGCGCCCAGCGGGTGCAGGGAGGCCGCCAGCATGCAGCCGCCTGCGGCCACCACGAGGGGGGGGGCCGTTTTTTTCATGGAAGTCACTTTTCATGTCCTGAACAGGAAAACGAAAGACGCGCACGCCCGTATGGACGCGCGGCAGCGCGTGAGTTCAGGAGATGGAAGGTGGCCCGCAGGCCGGGGGCAGCCCCAGCGGAGTGGGAGGGGGCGCGCGGGGCTGGCGGGGTTCGTGCCGGTGGGCGGCCCATGCCATGGGCGGCAGGGGCAGGAAGGGCAGAACCACCAGCGCAAGGGCAGGCAGGTGCAGGAGCGGGCAGAGCGGGCAGCCTTCGGCATGGTCGTGGCCATGGGGGGGCATGTCGCCATGCTCATGGGGCGCGTTCGCCATCGCCATGTGGTGATGCGGCGGCGCTGCGTGGCGTTCTGTCCGCGTTGCGACGGGAGCGATATCGATTCCCGTCAGCCGCATGATGGTGCCGCGCGGCAGTTCGCCGGGCAGGCTGCGGCTTTCAACCAGCAACTGGCCCCATAGCCCCAGGCACGCACACAGCACCATGACCCAGCGGATCACAGGCATGTCATGCATGAAGGGGTGGCGGGCTTGGCCCATGATGGACAGGTTCTTTGCGGTTGTAAGATAAAGGCGGTAACAGGACAGTGTTCTCGGAGGTCGGGGGCTTTTTGTCAAATGACAAGGCAGCCCGCGCCCATGCCCCAATGGATGGAAGCGTGCAGCAGCAGGACAGAACGGCAGGCCGGATTCTTGTCACGTCAACCGGCCCCGCCGGCTGGCGGCGCGGGCGGCTGCTTGCGGGCTGGGCCATCATGGCTGCCGTGCTGGGCCACGGCCTGATTGCCGCGTGGCTGCTGCCCGCCCGCGCGCCCGTGCCCGCGGCCCCAGCGGAAAAAAACAGCATTCAGGTCTTTTTTGACCAGCCCGGGGTTGCACCGCCCCCGCAAGAGGCTACGCCACAGCCACAGCCACAGCCACAGCCAAAAGCCGTGGCCACGCTGCCTGCTGTTACCGCCCGGTCCGCCGTGCGCCCTGTTGCGCAATCCCGGTCACCGTCTGCTCAGCCCTCGGCCCAAGCTCGTGTTGCCGCACCGGTTGGGTCTGCCCCTGCGGCAACGCAGAATGGCCCGGCCGTGCCTGGCGCAGCACAGACTGCGGCGGTTGTGCCAACCGCGCCCCATTGCACGCCCCCCGCCTGGCGTTACCCCGCCATGGCCCGTCACATGCATGAGGAAGGCAATGCGCTGGTTGATGTCGTGCTGGGGAGCGAGGGGCAGGTGGTACAGGTCAGCCTGAAATCCGGCACCGGCTATGATGACCTGGACAGCACGGCCCTTGCCGCTGCGCGCAAGGTCCAGTGCACCCCGCAGGGTCGCCCGCTGGAGGGCACGCATGTCCTGCTGCCGGTTACGTTTCGCCTGCATTAATGGTGAAGGGACGTTCGGCAACCCTGTGCAGGCAGCCGCCTATGCGTATAAGAATGTCCGTTTTAAAAAATTAGCGCGCTGCTTGAGGGCGGGATAGAAGGCTGGTTATCATTTTTTTAGGAATATTTTCCGCATAAAGGGTGTGTCGCCGGAAACATGCGTTTTCTGGTGATGGCAGCCCCGATCACGATCGACCATCCATCCTGACGGTCGGGGCTGTCTTAATTTCTTGCATGGCTAAAGTCAGCACATGCTAAGGGCATCAGAATATATGCCCTGTGTAGCCGATCCATCATGTCATTTTATGCTATAAAAATGAATAGGTGATATATATAATGAGATAAAAAAAGATAATATAAACAATCATTCCTAATGCATTTGGAGGGATCGAAGAACCCCTGATTGATGTGCTTGGCCGGTAATTTCTGGGTTTTGGCGATTTGATTGACGGTTTTTGCGATGGCCTCCGGTCTGCGTTTTGAGCAGATTGGGAGTTGTCCTCCGCTGGATGGCTATGCGCTCGCGTTCAATCTTTCGAGGAAGAGGAAGCGGCGCATATTGTAGACGATATTGGCGAGCCCGATCCTCATGGTGGCTTGGCTGATACCGACAGTCCGGACAAACAGCCCCGTCTGTGACTTCTGATCGGCAAAGACATGCTCGACACGCGACCGGATAATGGATTTTCCTGCATTCGATTTCTGGATATGCCGGGGCATAGGCTTGAGATGCGGCTTTTTGCGATGAACCTTGGAGACAAAGCCCTGCTTTTCCATGAAGTCTTCATTGGCTTTTGAGCGGTAGGCCGTGTCAGCCCAGACACTTGAGGCTGTATTGGTTTTATCCAGCAGCCCCTCTCTCAATCGCGCGCCATCACTGGCGGCGGCATGCGTTGTTTTCCATTTCCGGATGAACCGGTATTTTCGATCGATGGAAACATGCGATTTATAGCCAAAGAACGGGATGGCGAGATCGCTGGATGGCATGGTTCCATCATCCTGCCGCTTCGCCTTCGTGAACTTCAGTGTCCATCGCGCATGACGATCCTTGTGCGACAGCTTTGCGGGTTTGTCCTGCCAGTCTTCAGGAATACGTCCTTCCCGAAGATCGGCTTTCTCTGCATTGGTGTTCCGCTGCTTCGGAGCCGCTACCAGCGTGGCATCCAGGATCTGGCCTGACATCGGCAAATACCCGGCGTTGCGCAGGGTGGCATCAAAGCGGTTGAACAGCCCATCGATCGCACCCGCCTGGGTCAGACGCTTTTGACACAGCCAGACCGTTTTGGCATCCGGCACCCGATCTGAAAGTCCCAGACCAAGGAAACGCATAAAGGAGAGGCGATCGTTGATCAGATATTCCGTCCGCTCATCAGACAAATTGTTGAGCGTCTGGATCACCAGAATTTTGAACATCAGCACAGGATCAAATGGCGGTCGTCCGCCTTTGCTGCCGTCAGAATACGCCAGAGCCTTCTCCAGGTCAGGGCGGAAGACTTCAAAATCCACAGTCCGGGAAAATGCTTCGAGCTGATCACCAAGCCCGCTCAAGCGGGCAAGCCGCTCTTCAACGTCAAAAAATCCCGTCTGCTTCATGATCCATACTCCAATCAACGCAAGGAAAATGGAATCACAGAGCAGACCTCAATACCAGAGGGTTTTTCGAACCCTCCATCTGTATCGATCATTATTGCACGGATTGTATGGTATATGGTCGAATGGAATATCATCGAATGTATGGAAATTCCATCCCATGTCAGCATACCCCTATCTCGCCCACTGGAAAGAAGAGATCAGCCGGAGTCCGAACGCGATTTACATGACGCTGGCCGATGCCCTGGCGCTTTCCATCCGCAAGGGCGACCTGAGGGAAGGCGACAGGTTGCCACCACAGCGCACGATCGCGGAGTATCTCGGCACCAATCTGACGACCGTGACCCGGGCCTTTACCGAGGCCCGCCGACGCGGCCTGATTGACGCAACGGTCGGCCGAGGAACCTTTGTCCGTGTCGGCGCGGGGGAAAGCCACTGGCGCCATACGGGACCGGCTGTGGTGGATCTGACCATGAACCTGCCACCGATCCCGCAGGAACCACCGCTTCAGCGGATCATCCAGAGCGACATCGCAGCCATCCTGAAACAGCAGGATCTGAACAGCCTGATGTCCTACCGGGTGACGGGTGGCACACAGGAAGAACGCCAGCTTGGCGCGAAATGGATCGCGCCCGTCATCGGTCAGCGGCGAACGGATGAAATCCTTGTCTCACCTGGTGCCCAGAGCGCTCTGGCGGCCACTGTCAGCACCCATACCCAGCCGGGCGATGTGATTGTCACCGACCGTATTGCCTATCCCGGCATCCGGACCATCGCGGCGCAGTTCGATCTTATTCTGGTCGGCGTGGACAGCGACATGGACGGGATGATG
Organism: Komagataeibacter medellinensis NBRC 3288; assembly: GCF_000182745.2. NCBI lineage: Bacteria > Pseudomonadati > Pseudomonadota > Alphaproteobacteria > Acetobacterales > Acetobacteraceae > Komagataeibacter > Komagataeibacter medellinensis. Next base: position 212,304 of record NC_016037.1, on the reverse strand, counting down.
CCGGACCAGCTCGATCGCGTCTGCGCCGAACATCATCCCCGGATGCTCTACTGCATTCCGACCATCCACAATCCCACCACGGCCACGATGTCCCTGCAACGACGCAAGGATATCCTGAAGGTTGCCCAGCATCATCATCTGCATATTGCCGAGGATGACCCCTACAGCCTGCTGATGGACAATCCGCTACCGGCGCTGGCAGCACTCGACCATAGCCGTGTCAGCTACGTGGCTACCCTTGCCAAGACGCTCAGTCCGGGCCTGCGCATCGCCTATGTGGCCTTGCCCAATGCGGACATGACCCGACGGGTCGCGGCGGCCATCCGGGCCATTGCGCTCACCAATGCCGGTCTGCTCAGCGCGCTGACGGCGCGGTGGATGCAGACAGGGCAGGCGCATACGATCCTGCACGCCATCCAGAAAGAACTGCGCCTGCGCCAGTCCATTGCCCGCAGGGTGCTGGGGGAGGGGCATTGCATGAACCCCGACGGGCCGCATGTGTGGCTGAAACTGCCGGACTGGTGGGGCAGTGCGGATTTTGTGGCCTATGCCCGCAGGCGGGGACTGGCGCTGGTGCCCAGCACCGTTTTCACCATCAGTGGCGAGCCGCCGCAGCGGGCCCGGATTGCATTGGGCAGCGCACCGGATGCTGCAAGCCTTGAGGAATCCCTGCATGGCGTGCTGTCGGTCCTGCAACACAAACGCTCACCCGGCTTTGCCGATATTGTGTGACCTGCGCGCAGTGTCTGGAATCGATGGGACCATCTGATTCCGGGGCGCGCCATGCGGGCACACGGAAAAACAAAAAGGCACTTCATTCACGACTGCGTGACTATAAAATCAAGCTAAAACAGACCTTTATGGATACACCTTACGATTGTATGGTTGTCGTATATTTCTTGTATGCCTCTGTCGTGGCAGGATGGCGGCATGTAATCTGATTTGATCCGTTTGTACCTTTTTCATAAGGCATACAATATTTTGGCTCTCTGCCATCCCGTGCCACGTTTGCCTCGGCAACGCGGTCAGTCCCGGCTCCCTGCCGGAGACCGCAGCACACGGGAGAGATACCATGCCGAAAGTCGAACACGCTCCGTACAAAGACGGCGACTGCTTCGTCAATTATGAAAACAAGGTTTTTGAGGACGTCAAAGCCCAGCCCGGCGAAAAAGCCCTCATCACCTTCCACACCGTCGCCAATGAAGGCTCGGTCGGGTTCGTCAACCTGCTGCAGGCCACCCGCCTGATCCGCAAGGGCTTCGAGACGTCGGTGCTGCTATATGGACCGGGTGTCACCCTTGGTGTGCAGCGCGGCTTTCCCCGTCTGGGCGACGAAGCCTTTCCGGGGCACATGAACTGCAACAAGCAGATCGCAAAAATCCTTGAGGAAGGCGGAAAGGTCTATGCCTGCCGCTTCGCGCTTCAGGCCCTCTACGGCTACGGCGAGCAGAACCTGATCCCCGGCATCACGCCGATCAACCCGCAGGACGTGCTCGACATCATCCTGCTGGCCCGGCGCGACAACGCCTTCATCCTCAATACCTGGACCCTCTGAAGGCCGAAGGGAGGACCGCAAGCCATGTCCCGTATCGTTCGCGCCGCAGCCATCCAGATCAGCCCCGTCCTTGGTGACGATGGTCTGGGAACTGCCCGGAAAGTCTGTCAGGCCATCCGCGAGGCCGCCGAAAAAGGCGTGAAACTGGCGGTCTTTCCCGAAACCTTTGTGCCGTACTATCCCTATTTCTCGTTCATCCAGCCGGCTTTCCGCTTCGGTGGGGAGCATCTGGCGCTTTACGAACGCGCCGTCGTCATTCCCGGTCCGGTCACCGACATGATGGCCGAGGCCGCGCGCCAGACCGGCATGGTCGTGGTGCTGGGCGTGAACGAGCGCGATTTCGGCACGCTCTACAACACCCAGATCATCTTCGACGCCACGGGTGAAATCCTGCTCAAACGCCGCAAGATCACGCCCACCTACCATGAACGCATGGTCTGGGGGCAGGGCGATGGTTCTGGGCTGAAAGTGGTGGAAAGCGCTGCCGGTCGCATTGGCGCACTGGCCTGCTGGGAGCATTACAACCCGCTCGCCCGCTACGCGCTGATGACCCAGCACGAGGAAATCCACTGTGCCCAGTTTCCGGGCTCGCTGGTCGGGCAGATCTTTGCCGACCAGATGGAAGTCACCATCCGGCATCACGCGCTGGAATCCGGCTGCTTTGTGGTGAACGCCACGGGTTGGCTCACCGAAGAGCAGATCAAGGAAATAGCCCGCGATCCCGCGCTGGAAGGGCCGCTGCGGGGTGGGTGCTTCACGGCCATCGTCTCGCCTGAAGGGAAGCTGCTCGGCACACCACTGACGGAAGGCGAGGGGATGGTGATTGCCGATCTCGACTTCGCCCTGATTACCAAGCGCAAGCGGATGATGGATTCCGTAGGGCATTACGCACGGCCCGAACTGCTCAGCCTGCTTCAGGACCGGCGGCCCGCCCGCACCGTTCATTACGTTGGGGAAGCCAATCCGGTTCCCACATCTACAGATGAGGCTGCGTCATGACCATTCCGACGCTCGGTACACTTTCTGGTCGCAAGCTCGTTACCGACCTGCAATCCTTCGGGCTGCAGATCGGTGAGCAGACCGGCGGCATTGCCCGCAAGGGAGGCGCCGGTCCTTCGGATCACAAGACGATTACCATTGCAGGCCAGACCGTCATGGTCCCGGTCTATACATCCGGCGCGCGGCATTCACCATTCCAGGCCAGCCCGCCGGACCAGCACGGGGCCAGCACGCTGCTACGCGATGGGCAGACACTGGGCACGATCCATTTTCCGGCCGCCCCGCGCTTTTACGGACTGAGCACGGCGGACGGCATTCCCTACTGGAAGATCGCCCTGCTGCATGGCCGTGACACGCTGGCGACCACGGTGCACCAGACCTGCATCCGCTATGCCGACCGGCGCACCTCCTGTCAGTTCTGCGCCATCGGCCAGTCGCTGGAGGCCGATCGGACGATCGCTTACAAGACACCGGCGCAGCTTGCCGAGGTCGCCAAGGCCGCCGTGGAACTGGACGGCGTGCGCGACATGGTGCTGACCACCGGCACGCCCAATGTGGTTGATCGGGGTGCTGCCGTGCTGGCGGAATCAGCCCGTGCCATTCGGGCGGCTGTGGATCTGCCGCTTCAGGTCCAGTGCGAGCCGCCGCGCGATCACGGCTGGTTCCAGCGCCTGCGCGACGCCGGGGCCGACAGCCTGGGTATGCATCTCGAAGCCGCAACACAGGCGGTGCGCGAGAAGATCATGCCCGGCAAGGCCACGGTCAGCGTGGATCGCTATATGGACGCTTTCGCCAGCGCCGTGCCGGTCTTCGGGCGCGGGCAGGTCAATACCTACATTCTGGCCGGTCTTGGCGACAGCGCCGCAGATATTCTGGCTCTGGCCGAACGCCTGATTGCGCTCGGGGTCTATCCCTTCGTGGTGCCGTTCGTGCCGATTTCCGGCACACCGCTGGAAAATCACGCGCCGCCTTCGGCCGATTTCATGAAGTCCGTGCTGGCCCCACTGGGGCGCATGCTGCGCGAGGCGAACATGAAATCCACCGACATCCGCGCCGGGTGTGGCCGGTGTGGCGCCTGTTCCTCCCTTTCGGCGTACGAATAATGACAGCGATCCTCGAAGGCGTGGACGACCGCCCGTTCATCCCTACGGAATATGTCGTGCGGCTGGTCCGCACGCCGTGGGAACGGGCTGGCTACCATGCGCTGCGCCGCGACGTGTTCTGCACCGAACAGCAGGTCTTTGCGGATGATGACCGGGACGCAATCGACGCGGTTGCCATTCCCATCATCGCGGCGTGCTGCATGGCGGGCATGCCGGACCGGGTGGTGGGCGCCGTGCGCATCCATGAAGCCGAACCCGGCGTCTGGCGCGGCTCCCGTCTGGCCGTCCATGAAGACCATCGCAGGCTGGGACGGATCGGCGCGGAACTCATCCGCATGGCGGTCAGCACGGCGCACGGGCTTGGGGCCACGCGGTTCCTGGCCCAGGTGCAGGAACAGAACGTGCTGTTCTTCCGTCGCCTGCACTGGAAAAGCCTCGGGGCCATGACCCTGCATGGGCTGCCACATCACGACATGCAGGCCGACCTCTCACGCTATCCGGCGCATGGGCTGGACCAGACCTGGCTGCTGCGCCCGCAGCCTCGTAACCGGCAGGTGGCATGATGGCACACGAACTGACGACACTGCTGCGCACGCTTCGACACGGTCGGGCCCTTGCGGGCAAACAGGATATTGCCGAAACCGTCGCAATTCTTGGTCGGGATACAAGCGATGGTATCCGCCTAGGAGATGACTGTGCTGCCATACCGGATGGCGATGGCTATCTCCTGCTGGCCAGCGAGGGGTTTCAGGACAGCTTCGTGCGCGCCATGCCGTGGTTTGCCGGCTATTGCGGCGTGATGGTCAATATCAGTGACATCGCGGCCATGGGCGGTCGCCCTGTGGCTGTGGTGGATGCGTTGTGGAGCGATACATCCGAGGCGGCCGCGTCCATTCTGACCGGTCTGCATGAAGGTGCGCGCACCTATGGCGTGCCGGTTGTCGGCGGTCATACCAACATGCGCAGCACCCATAATTCGCTGTCGGTGGCGATCCTTGGCCGTGCCCGTCATCTGCTGACCAGTTTCGATGCCCGACCGGGCGAAGTCCTGATCGCCGCCATCGACCTGCGCGGCCGCTGGCACGACCCGCACCCGTTCTGGGATGCGAGTTCCGCACTGTGTCATACTGAGGGGGCGGCACGCCTTCGGGGTGATCTCGATCTCTTGCCCGGCATTGCCGAGGACGGGTTAAGCCGCGCCGCCAAGGACATCAGCATGGCCGGACTGCTGGGCACCGCCCTCATGCTGGCAGAATGTTCGGGTATCGGCATGACCATCACGCTCGATGACATTCCACGTCCCGACGATGCACCAATGGAACGCTGGCTGTCCGCATTCCCCAGCTATGGCTATCTGCTGACGGCCCGGCCCGAGGCGGCCGGGGCAGTCATGGCCCGCTTTCATGGGCGGGGCATAGCGGCTTCTGTCATCGGTCAGTGTGACAGCACGCAGCGGCTGGATGTCACATGGGCGGACGAGAAGGAAACCTTCTGGGATCTCGCCCGGATGCCTCTCATGGGGTGTGCGCCATGAGCCTCTCCATCGGCATCCTGACCCATTCCACCAATCCGCGTGGCGGCGTGGTGCATGGCATGGCGCTGGCCGAAGCCCTGTGCGACGCAGGCCACGACGCCACGCTCATCGCGCCGGATGTAACCGGGGTCGGTTTCTTCCGCAGGCCCCGCTGCGCCACAAACTGCATCCCGGCTGTGCCCGAGCGCGACCTGCCAACGCTGGTGGAACGCCGTATTGGCGAGATCAGGGACGCCCTGCGTGGGCAGCCTTTTGACGTGCTGCACGCACAGGACCCGATCAGCGCCAATGCACTGGCCGAACTGGTGGAAGAGGGGCGGATACCGGGCTTTGCCCGCACGGTCCACCATCTTGACCATTTCACACACCCGGTCCTTGCCGCGCGGCAGGAACGGGGGATCAGGGCGGCGGCCGAACTGTTTACCGTCAGCACAATGTGGGAAGATGTCCTGCGCAACGACCATGGCCGCGAAGCCCCGGTCGTGGGCAACGGGGTTGATCCCGTGCGCTTTTCGCACGTCCCAACCGCGCACGATGCCACGTTGCGGGCGCGGTATCATCTGCCTGCCGACCGTCACCTGATCCTGTCCGTGGGCGGGATCGAGCGGCGCAAGAACACGCTGCAATTGCTCGACGCATTTCTGGCCCTTCGCCGCGAGCGGCCTGATGTGCATCTGGTCGTGGCGGGCGGGGCTTCGCTGCTGGATCATTCTGCCTACCGCACCCGGTTCATGGCGCGTCTGCGCGAAAGCGGTGCAGCCGATCATGTCACCATCACCGGGCCGGTTGCGGATGGAGACATGCCTTCATTCTACCGGCAGGCGGATATGCTGGCCTATCCGTCCATAACCGAAGGGTTCGGCCTGTGCCCGCTGGAGGCGCTCGCCTGTGGCACGCCAGTCGTTGTGCCGGAAATCGCGCCCTTTACCGAGCATCTTTCGCGGGCAGATGCGCTGTGGTGCGACCTGGCGCGCCCCGACACCCTGTTTCTGGCCTTGCGGGATGCCCTTGGCGCCCAAAACCGCGAACGCTTCCGGGCTAGTGGCCCCGCAACCGCCCGCCGTTTCGACTGGGGCCACGTCGCCAGTCGGCACCTCCCCGCATATCGGTGTCTGGCAGCGCGGTCGCGCACCGATGCCCTTGCTTCAGGAGTTCTTTCACCATGCCCGAAATGACCTTTCGTGTGCGCTGGCCCGATGGGAAGGAGACTGACTGTTACTCCCCCTCGCTGGTCATAAGGGACCACTTCACGCCCGGTCAGGATTATCCGGTCCGGGAGTTTCTTGAAAAGGCGGACACCGCCCTGACGGACGCCAGCGAGCGGGTTCGCGCCCGCTACGGCTTCCCATGCAGCCGCGCCCTTGGCCAGCTTCAGGCCATAAGGCAGGCCAGTGCGCCTTTTCTGAACCAGTCCGACGCGCAGGTGCGCGTCCTGTCTTTCAGTTATTGAGACGAAAAGAACGACCATGACACAGAACGAAAAAAGCATCCCCGTCATCATCGTGGGCGGCGGACAGGCCGGGCTCTCCATGAGCTGGTATCTCTGCCGCGAGAAGGTGGAGCACATCGTCTTTGAGGCAAAGACCGCCTGCCATTCGTGGGATGATGAACGCTGGGACAATTTCTGCCTGGTCACACCGAACTGGCAGTGCGAACTCCCCGGTCATCCCTACAAGGGAAAAGACCCGCACGGCTTCATGGTGAAGCAGGAAATTATTGACTACGTGAAGGGCTTTGTCGCCTCCTTCAATCCGCCCCTGCGCGAGCACACAGCCGTTACCTCCATCACCCGCCATGAAGGTGGTGGCTACCGCGTGGTGGCAGGTGGTGAGACGTGGCACGCAAAGCATGTGGTCATCGCATCGGGCGCATATCAGGACGCGGTCATCCCCGGCTATGCCAGCGCGATCGACCCCGCCATCCATCAGGTTCACTCGCAGGATTACCGCAACGCGGCCCAGTTGCCGGCAGGGGCTGTGCTGGTCGTGGGCAGCGGCCAGTCCGGCGCGCAGATTGTCGAGGACCTGTTCCTTGAAAAACGCAAGGTCCATCTCTGTGTCGGTTCCGCCCCGCGCGTGTCGCGCTTCTACCGTGGCCGCGACGTTGTGGACTGGCTTGCGGACATGCACTTCTACGACCTTACGGTGGATAATCACCCTCTGCGTGACGGTGCACGCGACAAGACCAATCATTATGTCACCGGTCGAAATGGAGGCCATGATCTTGATCTGCGCCTCTTTGCCAAGGAGGGCGTTGGCCTGCATGGCACACTGGAGACAATCCGCGATGAAGTGGCGCACTTCGCGCCGGATCTGAAGGAAAACCTTGATGATGCGGACAAGACCAATGCCGACATCAAGAAATCCATTGACGCCTACATCGCCCGTGAAGGGATCACGGCTCCGACCGAAGCCCCTTATGTGCCTGTGTGGGAGCCCGATGGCAGTAACACCCCGCTCGACCTGAAGGCTGCCGGAATCACTTCGATCCTCTGGTGCATCGGCTTCCGCCCGAACTATCGCTGGATCGACGTGCCGGTCTTCAACGGGGCCAACAAGCCGGTCTGGCATCGCGGCGTGACCGATGCGCCGGGCTTCTACTTCCTCGGCCTGCCATGGCTGCACACCTGGGGATCGGGACGGTTCTCCGGTGTTTCGCGTGATGCCGCGTGGCTGGCCAGCCAGATCACCGGCAAAGACGTGCCTGTAGCCTGAACGGAGTAAAGCGCCATGCTTCCATGGACAACATATGAGGCGATGTATGACGCGGCCACAAGCCAGCCAGAACAATTCTGGCTGGAGGCGGCGCAACGCATCACATGGAAGCAGGCACCTGTGAGCGCATGCAGGACACGGGCGGATGGCTGGCATGACTGGTTCCCCGACGCCACGCTCAACACCTGCCATAACGCCGTGGACCGGCATGTAGCGGACGGACGCGGCGGGCAGGCGGCGCTGATCTGGCATTCCTGCGCCACGAAGGAACGGCAGGTGGTAACCTACCGGGAACTCCAGGGCAGGGTGGCCGGGTTTGCCGGCGGCCTGCGCGCGCTGGGGGTGGAGAAAGGCGACCGCGTCCTGATCGCCATGCCCACCATGATCGAAACCGCCATCGCCATGCTGGCCTGTGCGCGGATCGGGGCGGTGCATGTGGTGGTTTTTGCCGGTTACGCCGGACCTGAGCTGGCTCGGCGGATTGATAGCGTGGCGCCGAAAGTCATCATCATCGCCAGTTGCAGCTTTCAGGGGCAAACCACCATACCATCCCAACTCGCCCTGAATGAGGCGCTAGCCGAAGCCGAGCATAAACCCCAGGCCTGCGTGATCGTGCAGCGAGCGACCTGCCCGGCTCAGCTTCTGCCGGAACGGGATCACGATTTCCATACGCTGGAACAGTCCGCGCCGGCAGAGCCGGTCATGCTGAGATCTGAAGATCCACTGTATATTCTTCATACATCCGGCACGACAGGTCATGCGAAGGGCATCGTGCGCGACAATGGCGGGCATGCCGTGGCCCTCGCCCTGTCCATGGAGCTGATCTATGGCTGCGAACCCGGCGATACGTTCTTCACGACATCGGATCTGGGCTGGGTGGTAGGCCATTCCTACGGGGTCTATGCACCGCTGCTCAGCGGCTGCACCAGCGTGATCGTGGAAGGCGGCGCATCGGCTTCCGCCATCCGCGCGCTTTGCCATGAGCACGAGGTGAAATGCCTGTTCGCCACACCCACCCAGATGCGCCTCATGCGGCAGGAAAGCCGCAACCTGTCAGGGGCCATCCTGCCTGCACTGGCCCGCATTTTCGTGGCCGGGGAATATGCGGACCCGACATTGCTGGAGTGGGCACGATCCTATTTTTGCAAACCCGTGGTCAATCATTGGTGGCAGACCGAAACCGGATGGAGCATCACCGCGCATTTCTTTGGCCTGCCCGAGCGTGAGCCGGTTGCGCTCATGAACGACATCGGGCGGCCTGCACCGGGATTCCGTCCGGAAATCATGCTGTCCATACCCGGTGAACAGTGCGGCGAAATTGTCCTCTCCCTGCCGCTGCCACCCGGCTGCCTGGCTGGCGTATGGAAGGATGGAGCGATCCATGTTCCTACAGCTTACCTAGACGAGACCGGCCAGTATTATCGTACCTTTGACGAAGGTATGATCGAGGCCAGCCGCGCCGTGCATATGCTCGGGCGTTCCGATGATGTCATAAAGGTCGCGGGCCGGCGAATTTCGGGCGTACAGATCGAAAAGATCATCGCCGCCCATCCAGAAGTTCATGCCTGTGCCGTAGTGGCCACCCCTGATGAACTGAGAGGCCAGCGACCTGTCGCCTATGTAGTACCTAACTCCGGCGTAGAAGGCAGACCTTCTTCCGAGGAGATAATCGGACGGGTCAATCACGCACTCGGTCGCTGGATTGGTCTTAAGGAAGTCCGCTTCGTCAAACATCTGCCGACAACGGTTTCAGGAAAGATCACGCGGAAACGCCTGTTGGTATCTTAACGTTATCAGGCTCGTACCAGATCATTCTTACGGAAAAATGGTGAGCTCAAACAGACAGTCCGGAGACTCTGCACTTATCAATATGTCATGGTTAAAGGATTATTAGAAAGACGACAGAATGGTAACTGAAGGCGTCTTCAAAAATCAAAAAAATAACAGATGCCTGCATCTATCAGACAGTGCGAATATTCCAACAACAAAACCGTCTAGAAGTCTGCATTTATTGAAATTTTATATTTCTTATAACTGCGACTGAATCAGGATTTGGGGAATTACCCATGCAACCATCTCACGATATCGCGCTGCTTCTTGCACGCTTCCAGTTCGCCTTTACCGTAGGCGTCCATATTGTTTTTCCTGCCTTTTCAATCGGCTTGGCAGCCTATCTGGCCGTACTGGAAGGATTATGGCTTAAAACCGGCCGTGCGGCCTATCTTGATCTCTACCGATACTGGATCAAGATATTCTCGATCGTCTTTGGGATGGGCGTCGTCTCCGGACTGGTCATGTCGTATGAATTCGGCACGAACTGGTCAGTTTTCTCGCGGAAAGCCGGGCCTATTACAGGTGTCCTCCTATCGTATGAAGTCATGACAGCCTTCTTTCTCGAGGCGGGCTTCCTAGGGGTCATGCTCTTTGGCATGAACAAGGTGGGACGCGGCCTGCATTATGCAGCAACATGTTGTGTCTCGGTCGGCACACTCATCTCGATGACATGGATCCTGGCATCAAACTCATGGATGCAGACGCCGCAGGGATACACGATTGATGCTGCTACCGGTCGCTTCATACCTGCGGACTGGCTTGCCATCATTTTCAATCCCTCTTTCCCTTTCCGGCTTGTGCATATGGGTCTGGCGGCCTTTCTTTCGGTTGCCTTTATAGTAGGGGCGACAGGGGCGTGGCATCTGCTCAAGGCACGCCGTGCGGGCACCCAGGCAAGCGAACCAGTGCGCCTGATGTTTTCCATGGCGATGTGGATGGCAGCCTTCGTTGCCCCTCTGCAGGTCCTCGCCGGTGACGCCCACGGGTTGAACACGCTCAAATACCAGCCGGTTAAAATTGCTGCGATGGAAGGGGACTGGGAGTCAGAAGCACGTGCCCCTGAACTACTGTTCGGTATTCCCAACATGAAAACCGAACATACGGATTATGCCATCAGGCTGCCGCTGGCCGGGTCGCTCATCCTGACACACAGCCTGAATGGCAAGGTACCGGGCATGAAGGATTTCCCGCGTGACCAGCGTCCGCCTTCTCCCGTGATCTTCTTTTCCTTCCGCATCATGATTGCGCTGGCGATGCTTATGGTCATTGTCGGGTTCTGGTCACTCTGGCTGAGGCACAGAGGAACTCTGTTTAGCAGTCCGGGATTTCATCGGGTCGCCGTATGCATGGCACCGGCCGGTTTCATCGCATTGCTGTGCGGTTGGGTGACGACCGAGGTTGGGCGTCAACCATGGACCGTTTATGGTTTGCTCAGGACATCCGATAGTGTTTCCCCGATTGCTCTGTCCAATATGGCGCTGACGATGACCGTCTTTGTTGTGGTCTACGTAATCGTATTTGGATCAGGCATCGGCATTCTGGGCCGCCTGCTAGCAGGGGCACCACAGGAAGGAGAGCATGAGACCAGCCCCTCTCATGCCCCGGATATTCTAGCCACAAGCACTCATCCCAAAGTCATCAATCCCTCTTCTGGCGAAGGAGCCTGAACATGATGGACGTCGCATACTGGCTTCCGATCATATGGGCCGTTATTCTGGTCGCTGCGATCACCATCTATGTCGTCCTTGATGGGTTTGACCTTGGCATCGGAATGCTGTTCGCCGTGGAACGGCATGACGGCCGCAGGGATGTGATGGTCAACACCATTGCCCCTGTATGGGACGGAAACGAAACGTGGATGGTCCTTGGTGGCGCTACGCTTTACGGGGTCTTTCCTGGGGCCTATTCAACCCTGCTTCCCGCGTTTTACCTGCCGATCGTGCTCATGCTGGTTGCCCTGATCTTCCGGGGTGTAGCCTTCGAATTTCGTATCATGACACGCGGGACTGGACGCGAAAAACTGTGGGACGGTGGCTTCATGATTGGATCGGGAATCGCTGCTTTCTGCCAGGGCGCAATCCTCGGCGGAGTTGTTCAGGGAATCAAGGTCGTGGATGGAGCTTTTGTTGGCAGTTCAATGGACTGGCTGACCCCATTCAGCGTGCTGTGCGGACTGGCCGTCATGTGCGGTTATGCCCTGCTCGGGGCAACTTGGTTGATCTGGCGCACAACCGACGTGCTAGAAGCTTCCTGCCGCAAATGGGCGAAGCTGCTGGCAATCGGGTTGTTTGTATGCATCGTCGCTGTCAGCCTGTGGACGCCTATGTTGCACGCACCCTACCTGCGACGCTGGACCGAGTGGCCCAATATCGTATTTGTCGCACCCGTTCCCCTTCTGGTAATCGCACTAGGTTTTCTACTGACCATCGGTCTGCGTCGTGGGCATTCCAAAGGACCCTTCCTGTGTGCTCTCGGTTGGTTCTTTCTCTGCCTGTCCGGACTCGGGATTACGGTATGGCCGTATGCTGTTCCGCCCGGGTTGACGCTGTGGGATGTATCATCCCCCCCATCCAGTCAATTTTTTCAACTGGTCGGCACCGTCATCTTGCTGCCGATCATCCTGACCTACACAGTCTACTCCTATCGTGTGTTCCGGGGAAAGGTAACGGAAGCAGATGGCTATCATTGAGATTGTACAGGGCAATGGGGACAACGCGCCCCGGCGCCTTAGCCAGCGTATAGGTTGGTTCATCGGCATATGGACGCTTAGCACAGCAGCGTTATTCGCAAGCGCACTACTCGTTCACATGATCGTACCAAAATGACTAAATCTGTGGTTGTTCCGACAACCACAGATTCATTTTTTAACATTGATTATACCCAGTTAAATTCTTCCCACGATCTTATTGAGCCGTTTAGCGGCGATCTTTTGCCTGATTTCGGGTCGCCGGAAATAAATCGGTATCTCACAGAGCAACGGGCCGCCGTCCCATGCTGTTGCCATGATCCGCATTGAACTAGGGCGTTTCGTCAGTTAAGCGGGAGGATTATGCCGCTTGTACTCCCGTTTGATCTGTGATGTTTTCTTCCTGTTGATGGGACGGGAAGAGTGTGAATGCGACGGTATGGTCTGAGCGACAGTCAGTGGAAGCGGATAGCTCACGCGAGCCAGGCCATGCGTGCAGGACGACTGGTCATCATGGTGGACGATGACAGCAAGTAGAACGAAGGCGACGTGGTCATGGCGGCTCAATTCGTGACGCCTAAGCGGCCCAGAAACATAGCGAAACGGCCGACATCGCGAAGGTAATTGCGTTGCGTTCCCTGGGAGAACCGCCGCACCGCCATGTCATCAAGCAGGCGCTGGCGAAGGTGACTGATTGCAGCAATGCACAGGGACTCCGTTATCATCCGGGCTCCTTTTGGTGGGAAAAAGCCAGAGTGCTTGGCCCGATCAGGACAGTTACAAATAAAATAGATCTCTCACGCCGTGGTGACAGACTTCCATGTCACACCAATCCCGCGCAGCGGGTTCGTTCATTCAACTGATCGGTGCATGCGCGGACACTGCTCAGATCGGCAAGGTCCAGGGCAACCAGTTCAGATGCTCAGCCTACGCGTTCTACCTCAAGTCAGACGAGGTGGTAGGCCTCCTGTTGTATTCCACATGAGGCTTCCCAAATCCTTAGGAACTGCGTTTTTTAAGAAGGATCTGTCATGCCCAGCCTGTTTGAGCCGATTGAACTGGGAAGCATTTACGCAAAAAACAGAATTCTCATGGCGCCGCTGACACGTGGCCGGGGCACCCGCGAGCATGTACCCACTCCCATCATGGCCGAATATTACGCGCAACGCGCTGGGGCCGGTCTGATTATCTCGGAAGCGACTGGTATCAGCCGCGAAGGTCTTGGCTGGCCGTATGCGCCGGGTCTGTGGTCGCAGGAACAGGTAGAAGCCTGGAAGCCTATCACCGCTGCAGTCCATACAAAGGGCGGAAAGATCGTGGCCCAGATCTGGCACATGGGCCGCATGGTGCATTCCAGCGTGACGGGTCAGCAGCCTGTGTCCTGCTCGGCGACAAAAGCACCTGAAGCGCTCCATACTTATGACGGCAAACAGGCTCCCGAAATTGCCCGTCCTCTTACCAGGGAGGACATTGCCCGCATCCTGGACGATTATGAAAACGCCGCTCGCAATGCTCTTCAGGCAGGCTTTGACGGTGTGCAGATTCATGCCGCCAACGGTTACCTGATCGACGAATTTCTGCGGGACGGCACCAACCATCGTTCCGACGAGTATGGCGGTTCGCCGGAAAACCGCATCCGCTTCCTGCGTGAAGTCACGGAACGCGTAATCGCAACGATTGGCGCGGACAAAACGTCAGTACGGCTGTCCCCCAATGGCGATACGCAGGGCTGCATCGACAGCCATCCCGAGCAGGTTTTTGTGCCGGCGGCAAAGCTGTTGAACGACCTCGACATCGCTTTTCTTGAACTGCGCGAACCCGGACCGAATGGCACGTTCGGCAAGACCGATCAGCCCAAGCTGCATGGCCCGATCCGCGAAGTGTTTAAGAAGCCGCTGGTTCTGAATCAGGACTACACACGCGATGAAGCGATCGAAACAGTCGCAACCGGTGTTGCAGATGCCATTTCATTCGGTCGCCCATTCATCGCCAATCCGGACCTCGTGCGTCGTCTGGAAGACAATCTGCCCCTGAACAAGGACGATATCCGCACCTGGTACTCGCAGGGTGCAGAAGGCTATACCGATTATCCACTTGCTCGCTGACACCCTATTTTTTCCCGCAAGCTCCTTCCAGGGAAAGGAGCTTGCATTTTAACTATAGAAAACATTTAGATGCCGACCTGATACTTGTCATGTGCAGGATGAAATCACTTGAATATTTCTACCCCCTGTCATGAATTTGAATGTTGCGAAAGCCTGTTTTTGGTAGTCCCTATGACAGCCGACTATCTCCTTTCTCCCAAGTCAGACATTTCATTCCGGCTGTTCATGTGGGGAGAATTATCGTCGAACAAGGCGGCCATGATCTCTGAAGCGGATGTGTCCGCCGGTACCTCGTGTCCGCCCTGTGCGTCTTCACGCATGCCTTTGCTGTTCATACACGCGCAGATTCAGATCCGTGAGATCCAGGATAGGCGTCGGGATCTGATGGACGCGTGCCCGCCTGACCAGATCACCAATAATCTGCTGCGCCTCCACAGGAGCGCCCTGCAGCAGATCCCGGAACATGGAGGACGTCAGGGTGGAGTCCGTTTTCGTCAGGAGACTGACAGTGCTCTTCAGGGTGGCATCCCGCAGGGGATAACCGGCGGCAGCGGCCGTTGACGCACATTCATGGATCACCGCCTGTGCAAAATCCTGACCGGCTGGCTGGGTGGCGACATCCCCTACGGTTCCGCGCATCAGGCAGCAGATGCTGCCCAGGACGGCGAGCAGAACCCATTTGTCCCACATGTCCTGCAGGATGTGGGTGGAACACACGGTTTCAAATCCGGGGCCTGACAGGGTTTCCGCAATACTGCGCGCCGCTGGCGTATCACGACCGTCCCGTTCCCCCACGGAAAGCCGGGGGAGGGAGCCCGTCTGGACTATGCGCCCCTGCGCATCAAGCTTGCTGACGATAAAGCACGTCCCCCCCATGACCGCGGCAGGGCCAAAGCGGTCTGCCAGAATATCAAGATGCAGCATGCCGTTGAGGAGTGGGACAATCTGTGTTCGCGGTCCCACCGCAGGCGCGAAATCGTTCATTGCACCCGTCAGGGAATAGGCTTTTACGCTGAGCAGGATGATGTCGTAGGGACCCTCAATCCCACCGGCCATCACCATCCGGGGGGCGATGGTCACGTTGCCAACGGAACTGATCAGGCACAGGCCCTCGGCACGGAGCTGCTGCAGGCGCCTTTCGCGCACCAGAAAAGTCACGTCATGCCCGACGCTGGCCAGGCGCGCGCCAAAATACCCACCCACGGCCCCCCGCGCCGACAACAAGAATTCTGGAGTTCATGACGCTATTTCCTCTCTTTGATCCGCCCCTGATGTGTTGCGGTTGAAGGCGAGTTGAAGCGCTCTGGCGGCAGGGGTCAAGACAGGCTCAGAATCTCGATCTTCCCGGATGTCGGGCCTTGATGCTGGCTTCGTCGATATAGGTCTCGACGACCTGAAGGCTTTTGTGCCGCGAGAAGCGCTTCAGTTCCAGGAGATCATACCCGTCTTTCGCCCCCGTGGTGATGGCCCCGCGGCGCAGGCTGTGCCCGCCAAAGTCCCCCTCAAGGTGGGTGTCGCCGCAGCGTTTGCGGATGATGTCCGTGACGGCCCGGTCCGACAGGGCGTGCGGCCCGATCCTGGGCGGGGCTCCGACGGGCGTGGCGCCCGCCCTGCGGTCCCGCGCGGACCAGATGCGCCGGAAGACCGGACCTTCCGTAATCCCGGCCTGCCGGAGCCAGGTCTCGTACGCCAGAACCGGGCAGTTCCGGGTCAGGCCCCGTGGGATGCCGATCAGTGCGCCCTTGCGCTGGGGATCGCCCTTGGACCGGCCCAGCCGGATCTGCAGGCCATCCTCGTCCACCGTGATGTCGTCCACCTTCAGCGCGGCAAGCTCGGAGCGCCGGAACGCGCCGGCAAAACCGAGCAGGAGAATGGTCCGGTCCCGCGCACCGACCAGATCATGCGAGCTGATGGCCTCGACGACCCGGACCAGCCTGTCCCAGGTGAGCGCGGTTTTCTGGCGGGGCAGGGTCTCCTTTGCCTCCCGACGGATGCCGGCAAGTGTTGCGGTCACCATCGGGTGGGCGGTGGGTACGGCAATCTGCGCCAGGTGGTGCAGGTAACGCAGGGCGGCACGATGCAGGTCGATGGTGCTGGTCCTGCGCCCCTGCAGCGCCATGTCGGCCAGATAGGCAGCAACATCCTCGCTGCGGGCCGGAAGGGCGGGCAGGGCGTGACCGGCAGCCCAGCGGCACCAGGACCGCACGGCGGCGCGATAGGTGCGCAGCGTGTTCTCGGCCTTGCTGCGGTGCATATAGGCATCGGCGGCCTGACGGGCCGTGGCCAGGCGGCCATCATGTTCGGGTACGGGCTGTGCCGAGACGACGGAAAACCATTGCGCGACGGCAGCGGCCGGCTGGCCGACGGGCGCAGGGGGCGCTGCGTCTGCCGTCTCGGAACGGGAGCCTACGGACTGGAGCGGCCGGAACCAGGCCAGGAAGCTGGGCGCGCCATCATCGATTTCCAGATCGACGGCCAGTTCAAACCCTGATGGGATATCGGCGACATGGTCCTGAGCCATCTGTTGGGCGGCCGACGCATACGGCACACCCTGGGCGAGGGGGGTATCCGGGGAATAGCTACCGTCCGGCAATTCGATGCCCGCCAGAAGCAGGGGCAGGGGTGGTGTGAAACGCGCGGTCGAGAGGATTTCGCGCCAGCGTGCCGGGTCCTGTGTCTCGGCCAGACGCTGCTGCGTCAGCAGATCAACGCGGGCGTGCAGTGCGGCCTGCGCCTGCCTGCTGGTGCCGAGGATCCGGACGTCGCTCAGCATGGCAGGGTTGCCTGCGCGTATGACCCCTGACGGTCACCTAGGCAGCAGGGAAGGAGTCCGCAGACAGGCGTGGCGAAAAGGCTCGGAAACAGGCGCATTTCGGGATTTTTGTCGAAAATCCTAATTAATGGGAATAGAAATCCTATTTTATCAATCATATATTTTATACCTTAATTATGAAAATGTCCTCAACTATGGGGAAAAATGTTCTTTAATTATGCGAGAAAATGATTCTAAAATTTTCAAGAGTGAGGCTGCTTTCGCCTCATTTCAGTCATCAGACTTTTACAGTGTAACTTTCATCAAGCGGACATAAAACGACCATGCCCCACAGGCGATCGAGCCTAAATCCCGCAATACAAGAAAGTCTCGGTTAGCCTTCCCTGCTAAATATCCGGCGTGCTAATTCTTTTATTTATTAATCCATACTGTAAGATTTTATTTCGGTATTTTTCACATTCATCTTTTTTTGCTTTCCTCACACTGATAATGCGTCCGTAATCTTCTTCGTCGCTATTTTCTGCTTCCTGCACGGTGTAAACAATATAAAGAATTGTAGTTCCCCCGTCAGAGCTGCCTATTGCCCTTAATCTATTTTCATAATGGCGTTCATCTAGGGCCTGTTAGGGCTTGATCCAGTCTGCTGCGGCAGCGATGTGGATGACCGCGAGGAACGACGTTGCTGTTTTTTCATATCTGGTTGCGACAGCGCGCCACTCCTTGAGGCGAGCCCAGAGGTTCTCAACGAGATGCCGACACCGATAGGCCCATTTGGGGCAGGCGACCGGGCCATCGCGTCGTTTCGCGGGAATGGCTGGCCGTGCTCCCATGTCCCATATCCGTTCACGCATGGCGTTCGACGCGTAGCCCTTGTCCGCTACTACCCACAGGGGAGTGGCGGGAAGGCTGTCGAGCATGGCTGGTGCCAGAGACAGTTCATGAGCCTGTCCAGGGGCCAGCGCAAAACCGAAGGCTTTTCCATGTCCATCAGCGATCACGCAGACTTTTGTGCCATAGCCGCCGCGAGAGCGGCCAAGTGCTTCACGATGGTCTCGCTCTTCGAAAGAGGCCCCTTTTTTTGGGCTCCCGCCGCTTTGTGGTGAGCCCTGATGTTTGTGCCATCCAGAAAAGTCATTCCGAATGCCACTCCCTGTTGTTCCTGAACCAGTGCGAGCAGCCGCTCCCATACGCCGAGCTTCGCCCAGCGGATGAAAAGCTGCGCAGCCCGCCACCACGGACCCAGTTCAGCGGGGATACTCCGCCATTTCGCGCCATTCTCATGACGCCAGAAAATCGCTGCTATCGTCCGCCGCAGATCATGTGGCGGCGTCTTGCCCCTCGGGCGAACCTCCTCAATCAGAGGTTCCCAGATCGCCCATGTCTCGTCCGTAAAGGTGCCTGTTCTGTCTCCTTCTTCCATCCCTACAATATGGGAAGAAATTCAAGATCTAACAGGCCCTAAGTCGGCCCAAAAACGCGGAAGCGTTTGGCGCACTCTGGTCATACTTGCGACAGGAGTTGGACCTGTGAGCAAAGCCAATTCGACGCGCGGCATCTCGCTGCGAGCCTTGCAGGGCCTTGATGCTGACGAAATACAGCCATCTGATGCGCGTCCTAGCGAGCTACATGAACTCACCACCGTATCTTCTGAAACCCTGGAGACAATTGCATCAGTATTTTCCGGAACGGACCTTGCGAAGGACGAGGGCCGCATCCGGATCATTCTTGATACCCAGCGCGCCGTAACATCTGCGTGGGAAAAGGCTGCGCGTTCCTTTCTGGAAATCGGCCGAGCATTAAATACGCTAGAAAATGCACTTTTTTCGAGAGAAGAAAAAAACCGTCTTAAAGCCAGTTTCGAACGCTTTTTCCCTTTCTCCGAACCGGTGGCCTCCCAGTTGCGTCGGATCGCAAGCATGGTGGATAGTGGCCGAATTAGCGAGACGTTACTACCGGGTTCATATAGTGCAGCGTATCAGCTGACTTTGCTGGGACCAGAGGAACTTGAAGCGGCGCGCGAGAAGGGCCTCGTCGGACCCAGCGCGTCTCGTTCTGCAATCATAGCATTCCGAAAGTCAATCAAGCGGCCTGCATCTCATGTTGATTTTGCCGCGCTCGTAACAGAGGCGCGGCGCCTTAGATCCACTAGGCGCCAAATGCTGGAACAGCTTGTTGCCATCCGAAAGCGCTTACGTGAAATCGACGAACTTATCGGTGACGAGTAAAAGTTCCGAGAGAGCATTAGGAGGCCAACCCCTGCATCTATTACGGGATCGGCAACGCGACCTTCTACACAAGACGATCGAAATACGGTGGGCTGGAGGTCTCGAAGCTTGAGGAGCAGCAAGTAGGAAACTCGTGAGACGCCCGGCATTACGGCATAATGCTCTGACCAAGGCGGTGTCCAAACGGGATTACTCGCAACGGCGGGGGCGGGCCTGTAGTCGCATCACCGTCGACCCGAGGACGTGGCGCTATGCGTCGTACCGTCCATGCGATACCGAGGTGCGCGGCCTACCGCGCCACCTTGCGGGCGAACGATGCCAGCTTCCCTATCAGGGTCGGCACATCTTTCTGGAATGCGAAGGAGTAATCCTGATCCACAAAAAGCTGTTCCGGTTGTATCGCAAGGAAGGGTTGTCGGTCCATTAGTGTGGTGTCCTGAAACAGGAAATGGGCACCTACTCGCCGACGCCGGTGCCCGACGGTCCTAATTAGCGCTGGACAACGGATGTCGCTTCCGCGTGCTGACCGTTGAGGACGACTACACGCGAGAGTGCCTAGTACTAGTCACCTGAATCTGAAGTTCGGCTCATTGTCTTATGACAAAAGCGCTTCACCGAGGCGAGGATCTGGTCGGCTGATTTGACCCACCGATACGACCGTGGGTTTTTGTTATGTGCATCGATAAAAGTTGTGATGTCGGCTTCGAGTGCAGTTGTTGACCGATGCACGCCGCGTTGGAATTGCTTGCGCGTCAGTTCGGCGAACCAGCGCTCTACCTGATTGATCCAGGAAGCCGAGGTGGGCGTGAAGTGAACATGCCAATGCGGGCGGCGGGCGAGCCACGTCTTGATCGTGGTCGTTTTATGTGTGGCGTAGTTATCCATCACGAGATGAACATCCCGGTCATCAGGGATCTCGGCGGCGATACGTTTCAGGAAATCGAGAAATTCCATGGTACGATGACGTTTGTAGCATTTGCCGATTACCGCACCTGTTGCGATGTCGAGGGCTGCAAACAGCGACGTCGTACCGTTCCGGAGATAGGTATGGGTACGTGGTTCCGGCACGCCCGGTACCATGGGCAGGACGGGCTGTTCGCGGTCCAGCGCCTGGATCTAGGATTTCTCGTCGACGCACAGCACGATCGCGCGGTTCGGTGGCGACATGTAAAGACCGACAATATCCCGAACCTTGTCGACAAATAGCGGGTCCGTCGACAGTTTGAAGGTTTCAGTCCGATGCGGCTATCTTCGACTGTTTGTCCGCAATTAGTCTACTGATTTGCCTCTATGCGACGCAGATGTTTTCATCGTCTACTTTGAGTGAGGACTTTAGCGGGACCTAGGAAACGCGACTACCGTGCGTTTTGGCTCAACAGGTGGAGGTGAGGGAACTAATGTCAAACCCACAGCACTCAGTTTGACTACCGCCTCTGGATATACTGCTAGCGCCAAGTTGAGTTGAGCGCAGAAGGTATCACGGAAATGGTCTAGGCGTTTTACGCCAGCGCCAAACTGGGCGTGAAGACCCTTCCAAGTGATTGGCGTGTCCTTCTGGAGGACATGCAGCCGATATGCAAGCCAGCAATATATGTCTAAAGCCATCGAGTGTTTACTGATCGCTCGAATTGCGGATTCCTGGATAGGAACAGGATGTCGACGAAGCTGATCGTAGAATGTTTCACTTAGCTTCGTCCGCGCTAAAAGCTGTCCCCCGCTAGAGTCCTCGCCATCTTCCGTAAACAGTGCTTTATCGACTATAAGTTGTTGGACTAATGCTGACTTTCCTGCTTGTTGGACCTCGAAAGTGAGACGACAGCGCGTGATGCGGAGTGCCTGCTCTCTTACGTCGGCTATCGTTTTGCCGCCAGGAGAGATGTTCATCTTCTTAAGCCAGTCGCGAAGCGACTTTCCGAGCTCAATTTCGCGACTCTGGGTTCTTAGAGCCTCGGTTTGCAGATATAGCAGTATAAGTCTGGCTCGACTTCCGTATGGGACACCAATCCATTGAAGTTCCCCATTCGGAAGCGTTCGTCGACCTGGTTCTACGAGAAGGTTAACTCTGTCGGTGCGAACTTGCCAAGGTGCAGAGTCGGGTTGTTTTTTATGTGGGAGCGGTGCTTGGGCCCAGCCGCTATACATGAAACCTAGTCCGGCATCTTCGTCCGTCAGATATGCGGCGGCCGCATCAACGACGCGGCGGTCCATGTCTAGCTGGAGTACATGCTGTCGACCATGCTCCTGAAGCAAGTCATGCACTTCCGCCATCATGGCTCCCCTAGGCATATGTATGTTGGCTCGATTCTGCGTCCATGATGCACGGATTTGTTCAGAATGTCTCTGAGGACTGTAGCGGGATCTAATACTAGTTAAAACTAATTGTATTCTAATATTAGTTTGTCCCGTTAGTGTCCTCGGGATAACTTATGCGAATCGTGCTTGCTCCGTAAGCACGTGTCGCTAGAGTCCTCAGTTTTTCCGCTACAGTCCTCAGTACCCTGTTGGTCACCTCGCAAAAGGGAGGTGTAGCGAATCGGTATCTCTGAGGGCATCAAGTTTCCCGTCAGAGTCCTCGATTTGCAGATAGCGCTAATTTGGCGCCCCGTCAAAGTCCTCAAAACTGAGAAATTTTCAGGTTAGGAGGCTTCTAACAGCCCGATTTTCCTTGATGTTCGGCGGATAAACCTGTTTTTGGCGCACAAAACCCCGCTAGAGTCCTCACTTCGAGGGCCGTTTTGCGATCTGTTTCGGCTCCAGATTTCTGGCATATCTCAGAAATTAACCTTGCGCGTCGCATGTTCCCGCCAGAGTCCTCAGTTTTTGCCTCTGAAAGAAACTCCATGAGGACTCTGGCGGGAATGTAGGCTGGAACAGGTGTTCAGAACTTTCACTTGGTCGGGTAGCGCGCTGAGATGCTGGCTCCGTCGATGTACGTTTTACGGTCTCTCGGGATAATGTCGTGGCGTGGGCTACGCCCGCCAAAGTCCTCATCTGGATGTTGTGGTTACACTGGGGGCTGACGTCTGTGATCACGCGTGACATAGCCCTGTCTATTTCCGCAGGCTCTGCGAATCGACCCTCTCGGATATCCCAACTGATCTACCCAGTGACGCCGTTGTGAGTCGCGGCAGGGAGATAATCAACAGGTCTTCATCAGGGGAAATACTGGTTTCCTGATATTCTGCTTTTTTGCTGTGTGTCCACTGGACGAATGCAGGTGAAAGCATGATCGCAATCAGGAAATTCCCCGATTTATTGCCGGGCTTTAGCTGGCGGGATATCGAGGTGAATGGCGTGCGGATCCGCACGGCTACCGGCGGAAACGGACCGCCGCTGCTTATGCTGCATGGTCATCCGCAGATGCATCTGACCTGGCACAAGGTTGCGCCCGCACTGGCGAAACGATTTAGCATCGTGGCCCCAGATCTGCGGGGTTATGGTGATAGCGCCAAGCCTGAAGGTGGGACGGATCACGCCAACTATTCCAAGCGGGCCATGGCGGCTGATCTGGTTGGCGTCATGCACCAGCTTGGATTTGAACGGTTCATGGTTGTCGGGCATGACCGGGGCGGACGGGTGGCGCACCGCATGGCGCTGGATGCACCGCAAGCGGTGGAAAAACTGGTGCTGATCGATATCGTACCGACAGCAACGATGTATGCCCGGACCAATATGGAATTCGCCCGACGCTATTTCTGGTGGTTTTTTCTGATCCAGCCCGCCCCCCTGCCTGAAAGGCTGATCAGTGGAGATCCGGACTTTTTTCTCGAAAGCCACATTGCAGGACAGATCAAGATACCAGGATCGGTCGATCCGCGTGTCATGGCCGAATATCGTCGATGCTACGCCGACCCGGCAATGCGTCATGCAGCATGCGAAGACTACCGCGCTGCAGCAGGTATCGACCTCGTCCATGATGCGACTGATGCAGACAGGCGGATTGAGGTCCCATTACTGGCTCTGTGGGGCGCACGCGGCACCGTGGGCGCGCTATATGATGTTGTCGAGACATGGCGCGAAAAAGCAGTGGACGTGCGGGGATACGCGATCGACTGTGGTCATAGTCCGCAGGAAGAAGTACCGGCAGAGTTGTTATATCGGCTTGATGCGTTTCTCTGACCTTCGCGAAACAGTTGGAGTAAAAGCTCGATTTTACCTCATTACAGTCAGTTATGCTTTGAAAAGCAGACCCGTTCGATTCAGATGACGCGATCGCTCGAGATACCGATTGGTTGTGTGCGGATTCAGAGGTTACGGAGCGACTTTTAACCCGGATCGGCGGGAAGCAGCCGCATGTTCCAGATAGAGCCGCAGCATCGTAACGGCTTCCTTGTTCTGTGCCTGGCGAGGGACCGAATGATCCTGTGGCAGGGCAAAGATCGTCTTGACCAGATGCAGCAGCATCACAGCCCGTTCGTCATGTGGACCCGGAGAACCACCCAGCCGTGCCAACAACTGGCTCATGCGCCCGATCAGCGCCTTGCGGAGCGTTCCTGTCCCATCTGGCAGGGTAATCCCGCTGTCGAGCAGGGAAAGGACGACTGAGCGTTCCGTCCGCAGACGCTGGATGATGTCCAGCAGTCCTTCTGCTGCATCACGTGGCGACAGCGGCGGATCGCGGTCGACCAACTCATCCAGGGCATGCAGGAGTCGCGCGCCGTAGCGTTCGAGCACTGCGGCGGCCAGCACGTCCTTGGTCGGGAAAAAACGGTAGAGCGAACCGATTGCCGTGCTGGCGCGGGCAGCGATCTCGGTCATTGTCGCCGCCTCGTAAGATTTCTCGCCAAAGACCGTTGTCGCGGCTGCGAGGATCGCTTCAACGCGGTCGCGTCCGCGCTGCCGCTTGGGCGCGAGTGGTGATGAACGGGGCGGGCTTGACATAATGCGAGGGTACCCTCAACTTTCTTTTATGCGAGACAGTCCTCGCATAACCGATTTTCCAATGCCGGTCGATGTTTGACCCGACCATGTATCCAGATCCCGGAAGGCGCCGATCCGTGAACAGATTTGACCCGCGAACCACCGCCCTTGTCCTCATTGACCTGCAGAATGGCATACTTGCCCTGCCAACCGCCCCGCGGCCATCGTCGCAGGTGCTGGAGAGCAGTAAATCGCTTGCTGCCCGCTTCCGGCATGCCGGTGCTACGGTCGTACTGGTTCGGGTCGCGTTTGCACCCGACTTTGCCGACGCGCCACCCGGTCTGGCCGACCAGCCCTTAAGCCCGCCGGAAGGCGGCCTGCCAACGGACTGGGCGCACCTGGCCGATGGGCTGGCAGCACCCGGCGATATCGTCATCACCAAACATCAGTGGGGGGCATTTACCGGCACGGAACTTGACCTGCAATTCCGCAGGCGGGGCATCCGGACGGTCGTGCTGGGCGGTATTGCTACGAATTTCGGGGTTGAATCCACCGCACGGCACGGCTGGGAACTTGGCTACCATATTGTCATCGCCGAGGATCTCTGCACTAGCCTGTCAGCAGACCTTCATGATGTTTCCGCCCGCTCGATCCTCCCGCGGATTGCACGCGTGCTGCCTTCCGATACAATCGTGTTTGGCGGTTAAGCGGTGAGGGTAGGGCCATCAGCGTGGCTGCTGACCGGGCGATGGGGCTTACTGGCGCTGCTTTCGCTGGTTTTCGGTATGCTTCTGGCCGTCTTACGCCTGCCGGCCGCGCCGCTGCTGGGACCACTGGGGGCGGCGGTCGTACTGGCCACACGGGGCGACGCGGTCCGTATTCCCCGCTGGGCCTTTCTTGGCGCACAGGGCGTGGTCGGGGTCATGATCGCCAGCTATCTTTCAGCCTCGATCTTTCACGAAATGGCAGCCAGCTGGCCGGTCTTTGTTGCCGGTACGTTTTCTACCCTGTCTGCGGCAGCCCTTCTCGGCTGGCTGCTGACACGTTCGCGCCTGCTACCCGGCAATACCGCGATCTGGGGTTCGTCACCCGGTGCGGCCACGGTCATGACCCTGATGGCGGAATCATACGGGGCAGATATGCGGCTCGTCGCCTTCATGCAATATCTGCGCGTGGCGTGCTGCGCCGTCATTGCGGCTGTTATTGCGCGCGTGGCCGGAACGCCGTCCGCCCCGCTGGTCGTGGCACAGATCCTCTCATGGCAGGGTGCTTTACTTGCGCTTGTGATCGCGCTGGCAGGCAGCGCCTTGGGCACCCGTCTGCGCGTGCCGGCCGGGGGACTGCTTGTGCCCATGGGGATCGGGATGGCTGCAAGGCTTGGCGCCCATCTGCCGATCGAACAGCCGCATCTTCTGCTGGTCGCGGCCTATGCCCTGGTCGGGTGGGGCATCGGCATGCGGTTTACGCCAGATGTGCTGGCTTATGCCGGACGTGTCTTTCCACGTGTGCTGGGTTCCATCCTCGCGCTGATTGCGGTGTGTGGCGGCTTTGCATTGGTACTTGCA
This sequence comes from Komagataeibacter medellinensis NBRC 3288, assembly GCF_000182745.2. Lineage (NCBI taxonomy): Bacteria > Pseudomonadati > Pseudomonadota > Alphaproteobacteria > Acetobacterales > Acetobacteraceae > Komagataeibacter > Komagataeibacter medellinensis. The sequence goes on along the minus strand of NC_016037.1, from coordinate 186,352 downwards.
CGGCTGGCGCATGTGGATCTGCTGACGGCTTATCTTGCAACCAGCCCTGGCGGGGCTGATTCCGTCTCCATTATCGCCTCGACCACGAAAGTGGACATGCCTTTCGTCATTGCCATGCAGGTCGCCCGGTTTTTCTGCGTTCTGGTCACCGGGCCAGCTCTGGCGCGTTTTCTGTCCCGCAGATCGTCGGGAAAAGGGCAGCGCGATGTGTCGCAAGAAATACACGGGAAATAGGCGAAAAGGAGGAGGGGCTTGCTGAAGACCAATGCGACAGATCCCGCCCTTACAAACCCGCTCGCACTGAGGCGTGACGACAATTTTGGTTGATGGCGGGAGCAGCGATTTGGCCATCAGGGTATAGTCATTTACCCCGCTTGTCTGGTGCGCGGCATCTTCTTTCGCCGTATCTCCGTTTGACGGTCATATCCATTCCGATGATGTCATAGCTTCCTGAAGTCGCGTGGACTGATGCCGGTTAGAGGTGGTCCCCATTTTTCGGACAGGGCGATAAGCTATCATCTGGCCTGAACGAGGACGGGTTTTATGGGCAAGGTTACGCGGAAGAGGTATGCGGCAGAGTTCAAGTCACGGGTTGCGCTGGAGGCGATCCGTGGGGAACTGACGCTGGCGGAACTGGCTTCGAAACATGGGGTACATCAGACGATGATCGCCCAGTGGAAACGGCAGGCGATCGAGGGGATGGCGGCGACCTTTTCCGGGAAGACGGTGGCTGAGCCCCCGGTCAGCCCAGCTGACGTGGAGAAACTGCACGCGAAGATAGGCGAACTTCTCGTGGAACGGGATTTTTTACGCGATGCCTCTGCTCGGTTGGGCGTGATCAGAGGCGGCAGATGATTGACCCGAAGCGAGCGCGTCTGCCGATAATCCGGCAATGCACGCTACTGCAACTCAACCGGTCGGGCGTCTACTATCGGCCTGTGCCACAGAGCGAAGCCAATCTGGAGCTGATGCGGCTGATCGACGCCCAGTTCCTGGAAACGCCGTATTATGGTTCACGGCAGATGACATGGCATCTGCGCCGCCACGGACATGAAGTGGGCCGCAAGCGGGTCCGGCGGCTCATGGCGATCATGGGCCTGCGGGCGATCTACCAGAAGCCGCGCACGACCGTGCCCCATCCGGAGCATCGGAAATATCCATATCTGCTACGGGATCTGGTCATCAATCGGCCTGACCAGGTCTGGTGTTCCGATATCACATATATTCCCATGAAACGGGGATTTCTCTATCTCGTGGCGATCATGGACTGGTTCACGCGCAAGGTCCTGTCCTGGCGTCTGTCGAACACGATGGACGTGGAGTTCTGTATCGAGGCGCTACAGGATGCCCTCATGCGCTATGGCGCCCCGGACATTTTCAATACTGACCAGGGGTCGCAATTTACGACACCCCGTTTCAGCGGGATACTGGAAGAGCGTCAGATCCGCATCAGTATGGACGGGCGTGGGCGATGGCTGGATAACGTGTTCATCGAGCGTCTGTGGCGGTCGCTGAAATATGAATGCGTCTACCTGCACGCGTTCGAGACCGGATCAGAGCTGAGGGCCGGGCTTGGCAGATGGATCGCCCATTATAACGAAAGGCGTCCGCATACGGCGCTGGCTGGACGTACGCCCGATGAGGCGTATTATGACGTGCCGACGCCATCTGGTCCGGGGTTAACCCCGGACCAGATGGCCAACAGCAACGCCGTCAGAAGGGCGGCATAACAACAATCGGGTATAGCTTATCAAGCCCGCAAAACTGTCCGAACGGACGGGACCACCTCATCTATTGGCATATCGGACATAATCTTCAAGTAGTTCGGTGCAGCAGTGGCCCATACCTGTCACTTGAACAAGGTTTCCGGAACTCCCGTTTCGTTTTCAGAAAAATTACCAAATTTGACAGCAAGAATAGGCAAAACAAACAGGTTAAGTATCATTGATGTCATGAGCCCTCCAAGAATGACAGCTGCCATAGGTCCTTCGATTTCCCGCCCAGGCGCATTCATATCAACAGCCAGAGGCGCCAGTCCAAGCGCCGTAACGAGCGATGTCATGAGTACGGGGACGACGCGGTCTCTGGCCCCCCGGAGCGCTGTTGTTACTCCCCATGTGAGATCTTCCCGCTCGACCAAAGCCTCAAAATGCGAAATCATCATCACCGAATTCCGAAGCGTAATCCCGAATAGTGTAACGAAGCCGACTGTTGCCCCCAGAGTTAGCGTTGTGCCGGAAACAATGATTGTCAGAATGCCGCCCACAAATGCGAAGGGAAGATTGACGAGTATCAGAGCGAGATTGCGCCATCCTTGTGTGATTATTGAGAGCAGAATCATGACCGCTATGGCAGCGAGCCCGGAATTTATAAACAGTTCCCTGCGTGATTGTGATTCAGCTTCCGCTGCGGATGTAAACTGAACGTAGGCTCCAAGAGGCAGTTTGATATTTTTTGCTATAGCCGTGCGTGCGTCCTGAACGAAAGATTGAGCTGATCGTCCTGTAACATTTGCGGTGACAGTCTGTGTTCTCTGTGCTCCCAGATGTGACACCTGATAGCGACCGTTCGTCTCATATATGTCCGCAACAGCGCGGAGTGGTACGTAGTTTCCGTGAACAGTATGCAGTGGCAGGGAACCGACAGACGCAACATCATTACGACTTGCGTCATCAAGACGAACCATAACATTAAAAGCCGCAGAACGCTCGTATATCTGCCCCACGGTTTCACCCTGCCAGGCTGTATGGATGGATCGGAGTACATCCGCCGACCGAAGCCCCCAGCGCTCCAGATCAGCAGGGCGTAGCTGAATAGCAAGTTCCGGAACACCAGGAGGTGCTTCTATCCGGACATCTGTTGCGCCATGTATCTGATGCAACATGCGGACAATATTATTTGCCTGGATATCCAATACATCCAGATCATCGCCAATAATATTGATTGCCACAGCCGAAGACGAACCAGAAAGGGTTTCGTTTACGCGCATCGTCAAAAAACTACTGACAGAAAAACTGGCCCCAACGAACCCGTCAAGCGCTTTGCGAACGCGGGCATCAATCTGTCGGGAAGCCTTCCCATCCACCTGATTCAAATCAACCTCAAACTCGCTGGTATGTGGTCCATACGTGTCCTCATCCAGCGAGGCGCGTCCGACTCTCTGAGCAACCGAACGGATTTCGGGAAGCTGACGAAGTTTTTCTGTAACCTGTCTGCCTAATTTCAGAGACTGTTCCAGGGAAGTCCCCGGAACTGCCGTCATATGAATGATAAGGTGGCCTTCCTTGAAATCGGGAATGAAATCGCTTTCAAGGAATGGAAGGGCCGCAAACCCTATCAAGGTGGTCAGGATCATCCCGCCTATAACAAATCGGGGATGGCGCATTAATCTGGCCAGAAGACGTTCATAAGCTCTGGCGGTCCATCCTGCCAGGGGGGGCTCTCTCCGGATTTCTCCAGGCGTCGCCAAGAGCCATGCGCAGAGTGCAGGTACAACGGTTACAGCAGCGGCAAGAGAAGCCATGACCGCAAGAACATAAGCTGTTGCCAGTGGAGCAAACAGTCGTCCCGAAAGTCCGGGAAGGGCGATGACAGGCAAGAAAACGATAATGACAGCAAAGGTCGCGTAAACCACTGCACTGCGGACTTCAACGCACGCATCGAGTACGACGCGCGCTGTAGATGCGGGCTGGACCAGAAGCCGGTTTTCACGCAATCGGCGTGTAACATTTTCGACCCCGATCACGGCGTCATCCACAACCTCGCCGATGGCAATAGCAAGGCCCCCCAAGGTCATGGCATTCAAAGTAACCCCGAGTGTCTCCAGCAACGACAGGGCTATCAGAATAGCCAAAGGTATGGTGGCGCAACAGATTGCAGCGGTTCGCAGGTCAAAAAGGAAAAGAAAGATTACGACAACCACCAGAAAACCGCCCAGAAGCAATGCTCGTGTGGCATTCCCCAATGCGGTCGTAATGAAATTGGCGGGTCGGAACAGGTCAGCATGCAATGTAATCCCCTGTCCCTGCAATTGCGGGCGGAAATCGGTAAGTGCCGCCTCGATTTCCCGGGTCACGGCCATTGTATTGGCACCGTACTGTTCCCATATATTAACTACAATGCCTGTCTTTCCCTCGATACTGGCCGCACCGAAGGCAGGAATAGGGGCTTCAGTTACAGTGGCAATGCTGCCCAGTGTGACAGCACCATTATCAGAGCGGACAATCACAGTGCGGGCCAGACTTTCTGGCGTCAGGGCCTGACCGTCAGACTGAAGAACGACTCTTTGGTTCGGGGTATCAATAAAGCCGGCCCCCTGTATGCCAGTCGCTTCCTGGGCAGCCGCAAGGACGTCATCGAGTCCGATATGATGCAAGATGAGTTGGTCTGGATGTACCTGTATCTGGAGTGACCGACGCTCCCCGCCAAACACGCTGACTCCAGCCACACCAGGCAACGCCAGCAGACGCGGCCTTAATGACCAGTCAGCAAGCGTGCGCAACTGCATAAAGGACTGTTGTTCCGACGTCAGACCGATCACCAGTACCAGACCGGCGGATGAGGTCAGTGGCGTCATAGTCGGAGCATGAACACCGGCTGGCAATTGCTGTGCAACAACATTCATTTGTTCCCCGACCAGTTGCCGGGCTCGATAAATATCGGTCGATGTCGCAAACAGGACGTTGACGACTGACAGTCCCTGAATCGAAGTCGATTGCACGCGCTGAATACCCGGGAGGCCGGTCAGGGCAATTTCCATTGGGCGACTAACCAATGTTTCGACCTGTTCCGGCGTGAAACCAGCGGCTTCGGTCTGGATCGTGACCCGTGGCGGAATGAATTCCGGAAACACATCATAGCTGGCATGTCTCAAGCCATACAGGCCATAGAAGAACAACAGACATGCGGTTGCGATAACCACGCCCCGGAAGCGGATCGAAAACCCGATAATAGCTGCCTGAAGGCTGAAAGAACGTCCCGTCATCAGTCGTCATCGTCTCCTGATTCAAGCTGAGCTCGGAATTCTTCAGACAGAAGTAATTGCGTACCCTCTATGACGATTTGCGTTTCGTGTGTGATTTGTCCTGGAGTATCTTGGATCAGGTAGCCACCTTCTCGGTCCGGCACGTCGGTCGTAAGGGGTAAGCGTGTAAATTTTCCGTGTCCGTTATCACGGTATATCCACGACTTACCTTGCAGCCAGATAATAGCTGATGCAGGTATCCGGATACCGGGACGTTCCTCTTCGGTAGGCAGGAGAACGGAAACATTCATGCCCGCGACAAGCTGACTTTCAGCCGACGCAAAATAGAAAAAGCTACGCCCCTGAATAGCAGGATCGGTCATGGTTACAGGAGACAAATAGTGGAGCATTGTCCCGTGTCCACCCGTGTTTCCATAATCGGTCACATCCGCCTGACTTGGTGGGGTTGGTAGATCCGTATCTGGTGGAAGGGTCACCTTGACCAAGACCACTTGTTGTTGAAGTAACTGTGTAATGAAAATTGTATTTTTTTCGGTAGCGTCAGATATGACCGAACCAAATTGCTGTCTGATAATATTAAGTGCGTTATTTACCAGGACCTGTTCTGCTTTTACCATAGCTGAATTGGACTGAAATCTAGCTGTTGTCTCCTGGAATTGTTCCTGAGAGATATTCTGCCGATCGCGATACAGTCCTTTGTCACGATCGAGTTTCGCACGGGCAAGCGTCTGCTGTGCCTGCATGCTCTCCAGCCGCGCTTTCATGTCAGCATAATTACTAACAAGAGTGATAAGTTGTGTTGCGTTCAGAACGTAACCATAGGCGGGAACCAGCTTTCTCCAAGGCACGATGCTGGGTCGTGCAGAAGCAATGCCGCTCTTCGTAACTGCTTCCGGGGAGACCGTCACGGTCGCCTCTGCACCAAGAACCGAAACTGGTTGATCATCATCATCTGCAATGGCAATGTCTGTCCCGTTTAGAACTAGGAAGACAGAAAGACCTGCAAGAGGCAGCCAGAAGGCCCTCGCTTTCATGGTGAATTCCTGTGGTTATTTTCAAGTAGGCCGGAAGCCTGCGCGGCATTGGTGTGATCAAAAATGGGCTGCTGCATGCCATCTTCGATCTGACCTATGGCTTGCCGTTGCTGAATTTCTGCTTCAAGAAGAGCGGTCTCCGCTTGAATCTGCTCTATATGAGTCATAACCATCGTTGGTCGGTCGATTGCACCTGACTGAAGGCGGTGCTGCATCTGGTTCAGCCTTACCCGTACGGTTTTGGCAAGTTCTTCCGCCTGTAGCAGAATTGATGTCGTGCCGCGGTAATTGGCCGTAGCCTGCGAGATGGACTTAAACACCGTGTTCTCTGCACGCCGGAGACGAGCCGCCGCCTCATGCTCCTGCCCAACAGCTTCAGCTATGGGGCCTTCGTTCTGATTGAAAATCGGAATTTGCAGAGAGGGATTTACCTCAAAGCGATTTGAAATATCCCAGTTATAGGCGGGACTGATGGTGACATCGGGATAGCGTCGAGAAACTTCGACCCGTAGAGCCTGTCGGGCGGCGTCATAAGACGCAAGAAGTTCCCGCAGATCCGCGCGTTGCATTACGGCTTGGTATCTCATGTCCTGTGAATCGCGGTATTCTATGAGGTCGGGACAGACATCAAATGCTTTTGTATCAAGAGCAATGGAATCAAGTGCTTCGGCAGGAACCCCGATTGCTCCTGCCAGAGCTGCCTTACGGACGGCATACTCGCGCCGCAGATCACTGACAGACAACTCGGCATGGATCATTTCCGTCCGTACCTGCGATATTTCGAAAGCGGATGCTCGTCCCTGATCAAAACGTGCCTGTTCCAGGGTAAAGAGTTCGCGTTTAGCTGCCGCAGTCTCTTCCACAAGCTTGAGGCGCCCGGATACAGCCCAGACGCCGAGAAGAGCAGACCGCGTGTCGCTGCGTAGTTTCCATGCAGTATTGATGACTTCCCATTGCGCGACCGCAGCCCGATATCTGGCTTCTTTGATACGGTGATAACGCCTGCCGAAAAATTCGATCAGTATTGACGCGCCGTAGCCGACGTAATGAGCCGATGGGCCACCCAGCACCGTGAAACTGGGATTGGGCAGTTGACCGGCTGTCTTGATTCCAGCGCGAGCCGTTTCCAGTTCAGCTTTAGCTACAAGGATATCGGGATGAAAATACAAGGTAGCAAGCGTCAGGCGAGTGATGCCCCATGCGTTTTCCTGACTCGATACGTTTGGTCCGAGAACTTTTGTAATGAATTCTTGCAATCCGGCATCCGTAAATTGACGGCTGGAAAATTTCTGGACATCTGATTCCGGCGAAATATTTGAGTGACCACTATTTGTGCAGCCACAGAGCAGGGGAAAAATCAGGAGAATGAATGCCGCATTATAGCGTGTTCGTCTCCTTACCTGCTTAATATATTCTAGAGTATTATATGATTTATACATTGATATGTCGTGATATATCTGATTTTTTATCTGTTAGTTCTACTTTCGATTGTCGCATAATCTGCACACCTCCACTAATACCAAGCATCGCAAGGATGGAAGCTACCGCAATATCCGGCCACGCAGAACGAGTGCCAAACACGCCCAGAGCTGCCAGCACAACGGCAACATTTCCGATCGCATCATTACGAGAGCAGATCCATACGGAACGGCGGTTGGCATCACCTTTCCGATGTGTCCATAATATGAGGGCACAGGCTAGATTGACCGCGAGGGCAAGCAGACCAATGCCGCCCATTGCGTCTGGGTGAGGCGGATGGTTGCTGTTCATTACCATCCACCCAGCATTGGCCATTACCCATATCCCAGCCACGAACAGGGTCAGGCCTTTCAGAAAGGCCGCGCCAGCTCGCCATCGCAATGCCATTCCGGCAACACTGAGGCTTATTGCGTAGTTGGCGCTGTCGCCAAGGAAATCAATCGCGTCCGCCTGTAAGGATGCAGATCCAACCGACACGCCAGCCCCAGCTTCAACGGCAAACATGCTGGCATTGAGAAAAAGCGCGATCAGGAGCGCTCTCCGCCATGATTTATTGATTGGTAGCGGCGTATCTGTGCATCCACCACAGCATCCTCCTGCCATCCAGCGCCTCCCTGACGAATCATCTGTTTTAATGTATGCTGCCTGTAGCAACTACAGGGTCAAGAGGCAGGGAATGCGATCGATTGGCGCCTTGGGAAAGGCAACGAATACCAAAGTCGAGACGATCCGCTATTATGAACGGATCGGACTGCTGGCTCCGCCACAGCGGACCGATGGCAATTATCGCGTTTATGATGATGCGGCGCTCGCGAGACTGTCTTTTATTCGTCGATCCCGTGATCTGGGTTTTTCATTAGATCAGGTAAGAGTTCTATTATCCCTAACGGATCAGGGAACCCAGGATTGTAAGACAGTTGATAGAATTGCTCGTGACCATATGGCAGAGATTGAGCACAAAATTGCGGATCTCAAGGCATTGCGTCATGAACTTTCTACGATAATAAAATCATGCCGGGGAGGTAATATTTCAGAATGCCGAATTATTGAAGCACTTTCTCCGTTTGATAATTAGTTCTCCTGACTTTTTTCGCAGCTAGTCGATTCTGTATTTGATGGGAAGATTACCCGAAATAATTATACGGCCTCATCCTCACGTGTCAGAATCTGAAAAATCCTCATGGGAAATTCAAGGACTATACGTGCTCCCATGGTGGCAGTTTATGATCAGGCCAGTTCTGAAGCAGACATTCTGCTGCCCCCCCAAGTCAGACGTTCCAGTCCGGCGGTTCATGCGGGGAGAAATTATCTTCGAATAAGGCTGGCATGATCTATGAAGCAGATATGTCTACTGGTGCGTCTTCACATGTGAAGGCGAGTGGAGGCGTTCTGGAAAATGGGGTCAAGACAGGCTCAGAATCTTGACCTTCCCGGATGCCGGGCCTTGATGCTGGCCGCGTCGATATAGGTCTCGACGACCTGGAGACTTTTATGTCGCGAGAAGCGCTTCAGTTCCAGGAGATCATACCCGTCCTTTGCGCCCGTGGTGATGGCGCCGCGGCGCAGGCTGTGTCCGCCAAAGTCCCCCTCAAGGTGAGTGTCGCCGCAGCGTTTGCGGATGATGTCCGTGACCGCCCGGTCCGACAGGGCGTGCGGCCCGATCCTGGGCGGGGTTCCGACGGGCGTGGCGCCTGCCCTGTAGCCCCGCGCGGACCAGATGCGCCGGAAGACCGGACCTTCCGTGATCCCGGCCTGCCGGAGCCAGGTCTCGTATGCCAGAACCGGGCAGTTCCGGGTCAGGCCCCGCGGGATGCCGATCAGAGTACCCTTGCGCTGGGGATCGCCCTTGGACCGGCCCAGCCGGATCTGCATGCCATCCTCGTCCACCGTGATGTCGTCCACCTTCAGTGCCGCAAGCTCGGAGCGTCGGAACGCACCGGCAAAACCGAGCAGAAGAATAACCCGATCCCGCGCACCGACCAGATCATGGGAACTGATGGCTTCGACGACCCGGACCAGCCTGTCCCAGGTGAGCGCGGTTTTCTGGCGGGGCAGCACCTCCTTTGCCTCCCGCCGGATGCCGGCAAGCGTTGCGGTCACCATCGGGTGGGCGGTGGGTACGGCAATCTGCGCCAGGTGGTGCAGGTAACGCAGGGCAGCACGATGCAGGTCGATGGTGCTGGTCCTGCGCCCCTGCAGCGCCATGTCGGCCAGATAGGCGGCAACATCCTCGCTGCGGGCCGGCAGGGCGGGCAGGGCGTGGCTGGCAGCCCAGCGACACCAGGACCGCACGGCGGCGCGATAGGTGCGCAGCGTGTTTTCGGCCTTGCTACGGTGCATATAAGCATCGGCGGCCTGACGGGCCGTAGCCAGGCGGCCATCATGTTCGGGAACGGGTTGTGCCGAGACGACGGAAAACCATTGCGCGACGGCTGCAGCCGGTTGCCCGACGGGCGCAGGGGGTGCTGCGTCTGCCGTCCCGGGACAGGCTCCTACGGACTGGAGCGGCCGGAACCAGGCCAGGAAGCTGGGCATGCCATCATCGATTTCCAGTCCGACGGCCAGTTCGAACCCCGAGGGGATGTCGGCAACATGGTCCTGAGCCATCTGCTGGGCCGCCGACGCATACGGCACGTTCTGGGCGAGGGGGGTATCCGGGGAATAGGTACCGTCCGGCAATTCGATGCCGGCCAGAAGCAGGGGCAGGGGTGGTGTGAACCGCGCGGTCGAGAGGATTTCGCGCCAGCGCGCCGGGTCTTGTGTCTCGGCCAAACGCTGCTGCGTCAGCGGATCAACGCGGGCGTGCAGCGCGGCCTGCGCGCGCCTGCTGGTGCCGAGGATCCGGACGTCGCTCAGCATGGCAGGGTTGCCTGCGCGTATGGTCCCTGGCCGTCACCTGGGCAGCAGGGAAGGGGTACGCAGACAGGCTTGGCGAAAAGGCTCGGAAACAGGCACATTTCGGAATTTTAGCAGGCATTCTGGAAATTTTCACCTACTTCCGACAAGATAACTTATCGGAAGTAGGTTTTTGATCGGTCGGATTTTTCCCGGCGAGGAAGGGAGGGAACAGAAAGTCCGGAAAACCGCGCCTTTCAGGATCAATCAGGCGCTTTTTCGTTCTCTAAACACCCATTAACGTGATACGACGCATTGTATGAAGCGCAAACGCCTTAATATGGTCTGTGTCAGGAGGCGTGTTTTCCCGCTGAGGGTGGACAGGCTGCCCGCTTCGGGCGCCTGTCCGCTGCTGGCCCGCAGGGCGTTCGGGGCCGAAAACCGGGGATCCGATCAGAATGGCTGAGACCGGCCGACCGCTGCAGGCGGCGCGGCCGCCGACCGGGCTATCGCCGGCCACGGCGCGGGCTTACGCAGCGTCGTGGCGCGCCTTTGTCGGCACCCTGCCCGCCGATAGCGGCTTTCCGGTCGGCCCTGTGGCGGTGGCAGCGTGGCTGGAGGCCCGGGCCAAGGCCGGACGGCCGCGGCAGAGCCTGGTGGTGGATCGCGCGGCGCTGACGGCGTGGTGTGCCGCCAATGGCGAGGGGCTCGATGTCGCCCTGCCCGCTACGCGGGTGCGCCGGACCGGGGCCGGGGTCGATGCGGCTTCCCTGCTGGCCGCCGCGCGACGTTGCGGCCCCGATTTGCCCGGCCTACGCGACCGGGCTTTGCTGTTGCTGGCGGCCACGCTGGACATCGGCGCTGAAGCGCTGGCCCGGCTGACGGTGGAAGACATCAGCGACACGACAGACGGCATGACCGTCGCCCTGCTGCGGCCCCGGTCCGGGCGTCATCAGTTGCGTCGCCTGCGGCGGCGTCGGGATCCGGCCGTCTGTCCGGTGCGGTCCTGGGCGGCCTGGCGCGATGCGGCGCAACTGCGCTGGGGGGCAGCGTTCCGGGGGATCGATGCGCACGGCACGGTCGGGGATCCATTGTCGGTGCCAGGGATCCGGTTCGTGCTGGACCGGGCGCTGGGGTGCCCGGATCGGCCGTCCCCACGGGCGCGCCGGACAAAATCGGGATCCCCGCCAGAGTCCTCAGTCCGGACGGCAGCGCGTCAACGCATGCTGAGACCGACCCCAGACTGGATCCGGACAATGCTGACGGTGAGCGGTCCGGTAGACGAAGTGGCCCGGTTCCGGCTGGCGGCCCAGGGTCCGGGGATCATTCCCTGGCAGGTGGATTTCGACTACGAACAGGCACGCCTGCTGGCGCCGATGGCGGGGCAGGGCGCGCAGGCAGTGACGCTGGCCCGGCTGCTGCGCCAGGCATCCGAACGCCTGCATCGGATCGCCCTGCAGCACCAGGCGGCAGGCACGCCGTCATGCGCGTTTGACCTGCACCGGCTGGTACCGGTTCCAGGGGCCATTCTGGAAGCAGGAGCGGACTCCCGCGTGGCGGCAGCCTGGCTGCAGGCACAGTGGGGCACGCTGCTACCGTTGCGCCGGGTGGAGGTTGAAGCGATGTGCGACCAGCGCGCGCGCCGCAGTGCCCGGCTGGTCTACCGCTTCTGGTCGGCGGAATGGACACCGTGGCAGGCGCTGGACCGGGTGCGGACGGACTGGCCAGAGCTGGTTTTCGACATCCAGCCGCAGTACGCGCGCACTGATGCCGGGAAGGCCACCAATGCCGCCTGACGAGGACGAAGACTGGGGTGATCCGCCGCGTCGGTTGCCGCGTCCAGCGGTGCCGGAATTCCATGTCGAGGGGTTTGACGGGCCGCTGGACCTGCTGCTGGATCTGGCGGAACGGCAGCGCCTGGATCTGGGCATCTTGTCCATTGCGGACCTAGCGGCCCAGTTTGTGGATGAGGCGGAGCGGCTGGCCCAGACCACGCCACTCATGCAGCGCGCGGACTGGGTGATCTGGATCGCCCGGCTGGTATTCCTGCGCTCGCGGCTGCTGTTTGCCACGCAGGCGGAAAAGCAGGTTGCCGAGAGCGAGGCACGCCGGACGGCGGACCAGATCGAGGGGTTGTTGCAGATGCGCGCGGCAGCGGACTGGCTGGAGGCGCGACCGCAGCTTGGCGTGTCGGTTTTTACGCGGGGCGGAACAGACGTGGATCGTAGTGTTTCTGTACGGAAGGGGACGTATTTCAGTCTGATGGAAGCCTGCCTTGGTGCGCTGGAACGGGAATTGGCACGGGTCGAGACATCCGTCCCGATTTATCGGATCGATATGCCCTCCTACTGGCGTGTGAGCGATGCATTGGTCCTTATGCGTGAGAAAATAAAGAATGGAACCTTTCGAAGCATATGGGACTGTGTTCCTGCGATGGCGTCTACCAAACCTGAGGGAACCATTGGTTGTCGAACGGCTGTGGCTGCGACATTTGTGGCCGGGCTGGAATTGGTGCGCCAGGGAGACGCGTCGATCGATATGGTCGTGTTTCCCATGGCATGATGTTAGCGATTGCAGACTCTTTGGAATGAGCGGGACAACGCCACGATGGAATGGTGTGCACGGCAGCCGAAGGCAGCACAAGCGCAGCGATATGCCGCTCTGCAACGTAGCGGCAGCCTTTTCCCTGTTCTAGAGAATTTCTTGGCTTTCGTTGTATCCTATGACCTCAAAGAGGTCGGCATCTGGGGCAATAGTGCCGCATTGACAATATGTTGCTGTCCGAACTGTACCGCCGCCTCAAGCTGCGCGTGTCGTGGCAGTTCTTCAATGACCGTTGCTTCCGACTACTCACTCTCTGATGGCCACCTGAAAGAGATCGAGAATATCTTCGAGTGCGAAGATTCCATGAAGATTCATCCTAGCAGCTTCCGATAGTTTTGGAATGGCACGTTCGAAGATTGCCAGATTGATTTCCTCATTCAATCGGGAGGGATAGAGAATACCGTCAGGTTTGGCAGGATGGTTATGGAGTGCGAGTGACCATTGGCGCGCGGGACGCTGGTCCGACCCGCCGACTACATCGCTGGGAATGCCCATCCTTAAGGGATTGTCGCTCCGCAGATCGACAACCCGCAAATCAGTGACCACCACGATCTCTGCATAATCACGGTCGGTGATTTCCTGCTCGGCGAGCAGAAGCTCTCCGATTACGCCATCACGACTGTCGCGCAGGATGGCTTCCACGAAACAAACCTTCAGGGTGCTGCCGACATAAAGAACCCCAAACCGCTCAGGTGGCGGCAGATCCCTAGAGGGTGTTATGCACCTTGAGCGAGTATAGCGGCGTTTCTGAGCATGAAACATGCGAAAGCGACGACATGGAGACTTGCGAGGGTTGAAGCGTAACGCTCGTAGTCCTTGACGAGCCTGCGGCATCGTGTGGCCCATGCGAAAGACCGCTCGACGACCCACCGGCGCGGCAGCAGGACAAAGCCGCGCTTGGCTTCGGGCAACTTGACGACTTCGAGTGCGATACCGTGCGTGCGAGCCGCCTCGTCTGGTTTTGAGCCCGTATATCCCTGATCGACATAGGCCAGTTCGACGCTTTCGTCAGTGGCCTCCTGAATGGCAGCGGCGAGGCGTCCGACCTCGGCGCGATCATCCCGATTGGCTGGCGTGACATGCAGGGCCAGCAGGTGGCCCAGCGTATCCACAGCCATATGCAGCTTCGAGCCCCGTTTGCGTTTGGCCCCGTCGTAACCGGCGCGAGGCCCGCTCTCGGGTGTCGAACGTAATGTCCGGCTGTCGAGGATGGCTGCAGTGGGTTCCGGCAGGCGACCAGAAGCCATGCGCAAGACGGCACGTAGATCGCAGGCCAGCGTCTCGAAGCAGCCGGCATCCATCCAACGACGAGACTGCTGATAAACCGCCGACCACGGCGGCAGATCGTTTGGCATCGCGCGCCAGGCAATCCCGTAGCGGATCACGTAGCGCAACCCGTTGAACAGTTCGCGCAGATCATGCCGCCGCTGTTCCGCGTCCTCTCGCATCAGGACCAGATACGGAACGACCAGAGACCATTCTTCGTCTGATACATCAGAGGGATACGGTTTGCGTGCGGGTGCCATCCCTCATTACTGCACCAATCAGGAACGAAAGTACATAACACCCTCTAGGATCGCTGAACCGGCTCTCGTTCTTGCCGAAACCCAGAGTGTCCGAAAACCGCCGCAACAGAATGCGCCCATAACGGGTACCGGCTGGTACTGTTGTCATAGCGAGGTCAGCTTGGTCGAAGTTGCTGGGGGGTAGGCTTGCGGACGACATTTACGCGAAGGTGCCCTCGGCGATACTGGCCGCGACCGAGAGGACGCGTTTATCTTCTCCTTTCTCCAAGGCCGCGATTGCAGTCCGTCCTTCGAGTTCAGGGTGCTTCTGGGTAAGGAACCGGTAAATGGTCCACGGACTGTCGCCAAGCGCGGTAAACAGGTTCGGGATGATAGTGAACGGACGACCGTCGCGATCGAGTTGCCAGGTCGGGTAACGATAACCGCGCGTCGGGCCTTCGAGGCCGATCAACTGGCGAGCGTGCCGACGGGCATTCACCGTGACACGGGTTGTTCCCATGCGCCGCGCCAGTTCTTCCGCCGTCACCATATCCTCACGGGCAAGAATGCTGGCGGCCAGCGCCTTGCCACGCGCCTTCGCGCGCGCCAGACCGCTACCGGACGTGCGCTCCGCCGCTTGCGTGCCTGCAATGTCCTGATTCTCTGGAGGATGCACAATCCGAACTGTACCTTCGGGCGTGACTTCGACTGAAAAGCGGACGCCACGTCCTGTTTTCCGGGTCTCCGCCAGCGCGTGGCCGAGATTTTCGATCACAGAGCGTGCTGTTCCCACCTGTCTGGCGACAGATGTCAGCGCAGTGCGTCCGACAGGAATAGAAACGGGTTGCACGCCGCGTGCGCTGAGAACCACAGCGCCGCTACGCGTTTTCGCCGCAAGACGGCGCGATTTTGTGGTGAAAGAGGATGCAGTTGCTCGGGGTATGGCGTATCTCCTGCCGTATACTCCTCATTTTCGATAAATCTGTCAAGTCCGATAAGTTCGTAAAGGTATGGCATTTAATGTCATGCTTTCATGACCTGTTAGCAGCCTGTCAGTTGTCCAGAATTTCCAGGGCTGGAAGATTCTTCACAATCTTCATGGTTTCCAGGCTGATCGTGATGACACGCAGGAACAGGTCCAGCGGATAGCGGGGGTCGTTCATGGTTTCGATGGCCCAGTTATTGGCATCATTGACGATACCGCTGGCCTTGTCGGTCTTCACGCATTGACGTTCCACGACCCAGTCGAGGGCAGGCTTGCCGTTCACCACGTAGTCGTAGGCTTCCAGAGGGATACCTGTGATAGTGATGCGGTCATTGTAATGCAGGATGGTTTTGTTCTTGCCCTTGCCATATTTCATCTGTGTCACCCGATAGTTGTCGGGTGACAGTGATCCTTTACCGTAGTCAATCTCCACGCCTTCATAGATGTGTTGGCTATCAAAATTTACGTGCATTTCGCCCAACCTGCGACCAGCATCCGAGAAGGCTTTGAAGGCTTCATATGTCTTCATGCGGGGAATGCGGGGCAGTTCCTTTCGCAAGGTATCCGCGTAGCGTTCCCGATATTCGGGCGAATGCAGAAGGCCATAGACATAATAGAACAAGTCTGCCTTGCTGATTTCCTTGCCCGGATAGGCATCCTGAAAGTGCTTCAATCCCTCATCTGTGATGGCTTCGCGTCGTACAAGACGTGGTTGAGAAGGTGTCTGTTCAAATAGACTGCCTTGGGAAGTGTTCATTGGCTGTCCTCCGTTTCGTAAAGAAACATCGGAAAGCATTGGCCTCCGTGTAGAAGGTGCAGGTCCGGAGTGCAGGATATCATCATTGTTGAGAAAGGCCGGTCTTCTCCCGGACTGGCTATGCAAATAACAAGATTCTTCTCTTGTACTTCTGCTGTTGACCGAGTATAATTGTCCTGTCCTGTCCTGTCCTGTCCTGTCCTGTCCTGTCCTGTCCTGTCCTGTCCTGTCCTGTCCTGTCCTGTCCTGTCCTGTCCTGTCCTGTCCTGTCCTGTCCTGTCCTGTCCTGTCCTGTCCTGTCCTGTCCTGTCCTACTTCTTCATATAAATATTCAGAAAAGCATTGTGTTCCACCATCACTTTGCAAATCTGGGACAGACTTGCTCATGAGTGCAAACTGACTGTCATCATTCTGGCGTTGCTTAATCATAATCACTCTATTATCCGCCTTAGCGCTAGGAAACAGTCGAGGCATCTGGTAAATCATGTCGTTAATCTGCCGGTCAAAGTACATCCACTGACAGAAAAATGGCCGGTAAACCGATTTTACGACATGCTCAGGGTTAAATAATGCTGGCTTATCTCGGGTAAAATCCTGAAGCAGTGAACGATTCCAGCTTATCTTTCGTGGATCACTATCGACAAAATTTTTGGCCTTTTCTAATCGTTCTTTTGAAGATGCATCAGGGTATTCATTCTGAAATCGTTCTCGTTCCGAATTATACACATCAATCATGGACCGCATATCTTCGGTTAATACTTGATGGGATGAATTGTAGCACCATGCGTCACGGGCTGTTGCAACGCCACGGGAAAACAGACTGAACAGCACAGGTCCCGCATCCTTATCCTTGCTCCCAATGGCAATAAATTTTCCAAAGCTGTCATCCCGTTGCCGTAGCCAGTCGCCATGTTCATCCGGCGTGATTGTCTGCCACAGGTCTTCGCCAGTCAGGCCATTGATGCTGGCCAGTTCCTGAATACGTTTCAGCTTCTGCTCACGGGTCAGATAATCCCCAATATCGTGGAACAGAATACGACCCTGTTCCTTTGCATTTGGATTCTTGACCATGAGGGAAATGGCAATCGGCGCCCGGCTTCCAGCATCGAATATCTTTCCACCTTCTTTGCGAGATGTTTCCCCTGATGTACGCTGGTTCCCCCGCAGATGAAACACATGGATGGAGGAAAATTCTTCGGCCAGACACTGACGCAAACCATTTGCCGTATTGGCATCCAGAAAGCCTGCGTTGGTCACGAAACCGATGACGCCACAATCCCCAATGCGGTCAGATGACCAGCGGATGGCGCGGATATAGCTGTCATACAGGGCGCGCTTGTTCGTGGCGCTGGACCGTTCCGCATAGGTCTTCGCAATCCGTGTATCCAGGGTGGGATAGGTCACATTCTGGTTGTTGTCGTTTCCGCTTTCCTGCCCGACCGAGTAAGGCGGGTTCCCCATGATGACACGGATATCCAGCTTTTTCTGTTTGCGGATGCGCCGATTGTTATCTTCCAGGGTTGAACTCACCAGATCATGCGGTTCGTTCAGCCTGAAGGTGTCCGTCAGGCAGATACCCTCGAAGGGTTCATATGTCCCGTCCATCAGATCGGAGAACGAGGCCTCGATATTGATGGAAGCGATATAATAAGCCAGCAGGACGATTTCGTTAGCGTGCAGTTCCTGTCGGTATTTATGGAGCATCTGCTCCTTCGTAATCAGCCCGCTCTGCAATAACCGAGTGATGAATGTGCCCGTGCCCGTAAAGGGGTCCATGATATGGACACCCTTGCTCCCGAGGGTCTGACCGAACTCGTTTTCCAGCACGTCATTGATGGAACGGATGATGAAATCCACCACCTCAATAGGCGTGTAGACAATACCCAGGCGGTCCTTCAGGCGTGGGAAGGCTTTCTGAAAAAAACCGTCATACAGTTCCTTAATGACCTTCTGGCGGCCGTAGGAGGTATCAATCCCCGAAGCCCGTTCACGGACGCTGGTATAGAATGCCTCCAGCCTGTCGGTTTCTTTGTGCAGGCTATGCCTGTCCAGCGCATCCAGAACTGTCTGCATGGCTCTGGACATAGGGTTGTCGCCAATGAAGCTATGGCCGGAGAACAGGGCTTCGAACACGGGGCGGGTGATGAGATGTTGCGCCAGCATCTCGATGACTTCGTCCTCGCTGATGCTGTCGTTCAGTTCCGTCCGCAGGTCTGACGTGAATTCCTTGAACGAGGTCCGGGCTTCCACGTTGTTGGGATTCTCCAGAATGGTTTTGATGCGGGTGATGTGGGTCTGAGCAATTTGGGCAATATCGTCGGCCCAGTCTTCCCAGTGATGGCGGTTGCCGACCTTCTTGACGATTTTGGCATAGATAGCCCGTTCGATTTCCCCGACTTCAAATTGCAGGGTTTCCTGCCTGTCGTCGTCAGGGAATGAAGCCTTCTTTCCAATTTTGTAGGACGAATGGGCTTTCTGGGCTGTGCCTGTTGTCAGGGCCTTTGTCTTGGCCGTGATCTTCTTCGTGACTGCGATGACTTCCATGCGGGATGTGTCAGGTCTGGCCTGAAGATCCATCTTGTTGACCATGTGATCAAAACGGTCATCGTGAGAACGCAGGGCCTGAAGCACCTGCCAGACCACCTGATAGGTCTTGTTGTTATCCAGAGCCTGGTCTGGCTCAACCCCAGCCGGGATAACTACGGGCAGTACGACATAGCCGCGCTTCTTACCAGGTGCGACCCGCATCACACGGCCTACGGACTGGACCACATCCACCTGTGAATTCCTGGGGGTCAGGAACAGGACTGCATCCAGCGCCGGCACGTCCACCCCTTCCGACAAGCAACGGACATTGGACAGAACCCGACATATGCCTTCCGGGGTCTCGTCCTTCAGCCAGGCGAGTTTGCCTTCCTTTTCGCTGGCGTTCATCCCGCCATCGACGTGTTCGGCTTCGCAGATCAGACGGGCTTCAGGTTCAATGCCTTCCTGTTCCTGATATTCCTCCACGACCTGCTGGAACATATCGGCAATCTGGATGGAACTGACCTTGGGTGTTCTGCCCTTGTAGTCAGGAGAAATGACCTGGCAGAAGGCGACGGCCCGCTTCATCGGTTCGGGGACAGTTGTCCCTTCACGAGGCAATCCGCCCGTCGCCAGCGCCTTCCAGCATCCGACAATTTTGGAGGCATCGGAGACGGTCAGCCCGTTATCGGGATCATCCAAGAGCTTCTGGACGCTACGGCTGACGGTTCCTTCGTCAACGGCCAGCACGATGACCTTGTAGTCCACCAGCAGTTTGCGCCGAACGGCCTCGGAGAAGGTGATGACATGGAACTCAGGCCCGTAGATGGCCACATTGTTCATGCCATAGACAGTGGCTCCTTCCTTTTCGGCCTTTTCCTGCGCCACATCGCCGTAAATACGCGGGGTGGCAGTCATGTAGAGGCGGTGACTGCCAGCCAGATAATCCTGGTTATGGACGCGGACGAAGGCGCTATCATTTTCCTCCCCCCCGAAAGTGACCCCTGTTGTCCTGTGCGCTTCATCGCAGACGATCAGATCGAACTCGGGGAGGTCATGCTCCTTCTGGGCACGGCTGATGACATCGATGGAATGATAGGTCGCGAACACGACCGTCATATGCGCGTCGTCATGCCGTTTGGCATGTTCGGTCGCCAGACGGCCGGGACTGGTGGTTGCCGGGTAGCGGATTTCGTGGATGTTGACCTTAATCTCGTCGTCGTTCTTCGCCTTCTTTTTCCCCACGTCACTGTCGGAACAGACCGCGAAGCTGTGGAGCGGAACCTGGCTTTCCTGGGTCCATTCGGTCAGGGTCTGGGACAGCAGGGAGAGGCTGGGGACGAGAAACAGGACACGACCACCGGCACCGACCTGCTGTTCCGCGATTTTCAGGCTGGTGAAAGTCTTGCCCGTCCCGCAGGCCATGATCAGACGGCCACGGTCATGGCACTTGAAGCCTGCCAGAACCCGGCGGATAGCGGTTTCCTGATGCTCGCGGGCTTTCTTCTGCGCCCGCAGGATAGGCGCAATCTTGGGCTGATATTGCGACCAGTCAATCAGGCTGGTTTCCAGGTCATACAGATCAATCTTGCTGACGGGCGGATGCTGGTCCGCAAGCGATGCCTCGGCATTGTCGGTCCAGTGGTTGGTCGTGGCGACAATGATACGTCGGGCAAAATGCTTTTTTCCCGAGGCGGTGAAAAAGCTGTCGATATCCTGTTTGCTAATACGATGGGACGAGGCATAAAATTTACATTGGATAGCATGGTATTCGCCGGTTCCCCGCGTTCTGGCGACCAGATCGATACCCGTGTCTTTCGCGACATAGCCTTCTTCGGTTGCCCAGTCCTTGTATGTCCATACCTGGTCATACAGGTCCGCGTAGCTCGGCTCTGTCCGCAGATAGCAGACAATCAGTTCCTCGAAGTAGGTCCCTTTCTCGCGCTCTGTGACGGATAGATTTCTATAGGTATCAAGCAGTTGGGAAAGCGCGGACATAATCGGGCAAGCCTTTGGACGGTCTGAAAATCACGTCTGGCCAGATTAACCTTTGCCACAGGGATGGGGAATAGGGCCTATTGACGAGAGGTTTTTCCAGACTGACGTGGACATGATTCAACGCTGGTCTTTGCAGAAATCTATGGATGAATGGCGCCCACCTCCCGATTGGCAACAGTGGTTAGGAAGCCGAACAGGTCATCCGTCGTCTCGCCATCGGCCAGTTTCCGCACTGACGTCCATTGGCACCAGATCCCTGCAAAAAAAGCCAGAGGCTCCCCATCGCTGCGGGCAAACCAGACGGGCCTACTAGTCCCATCCGGCAGGCGCTCCGGTTCAGAAAAAGACGTGAGCGGCACCAGGCAGCGATGCGCCACACCTTCCCAGCGCTTCCACCAGGTCGAGGTGGGATTGCGGATATTGGTCACACCCCGATCGACCCTGTGGCCTTTCAGGTAGCCCGGCGGGGTCGGCATGCCCCAGCGTGCCATGACCAGTTCCCGCCCATCCGGCGCGTTCCGCACGATGGGCGCCATGGTGTTGGGCCAGATCTCGGGCAGGGGCCGGAGATTGCCGGTGCGGTCGGTCATGACCCGGGCCGCCTCCCGGATCGCCTGCTGGCTGCCGGTCATCGCATAGAGGTTGCACATCACGCCGTCCTTTCGCGAGTCCGGATATGGGTGTCCTGCCGGGCAGTATCCACCCTGCAGGAAGGGGATGGCCGGACTGTTCCTGATAAACCCCTCCAATCCAGACAGTTTTCATCGAGCCTGGACCGTGTGACAGGCCTGTGCCCGCGTCCGGATCACGGCCGCTTTTCCAGAATGGGTTGACATTCGTCACTGTACCAGAACAAATAACGAACACAATCGCTGATTCCGTGTCAGAAACACCCGAATGGACTGTCCACCCCTATGCCCGCACCCGAACCCCGTCCCGCGCTGGAGGCGCTAAGAGCACAGGTCAGTCGCCTCGAAGGCCAGGGCCGGCGCAGACGGGGCGTGCTACCCTTCGGTGTGCCCGAGATTGACGGTCGCCTGCCGGATGGTGGCCTGGCGCTGGGCGCGCTGCATGAGGTGGCAGGCGGCGGCCATGACGCCCTGAATGCAGCGGCATCCGGGCTGTTTTCTGCCGGGATCGCAGCCCGGACACGCGGAAAGGTGCTGTGGATCGCCACCCGTCAGGACCTGTATGCCCCGGCACTGCAGCAGGTCGGCCTGTCGGCGCGACGGACCATCTATGTCGCGGCCAGTTCGGACGTCGATGTCCTGGCCTGTTTCGAGGAAGCATTGCGCCATCAGGGGCTGGGCGCGGTTGTCGCCGAGGTCGCCCGCCTGTCCATGACAGCGTCACGCCGCCTGCAGCTGGCGGCCGAGACATCCGGTGCGCTGGGCATCGCCATACGGCGCTGACGGCGACAGACGGATGCGGCCGATTTTGGCCAGCCCACGGCTTCGGTTACGCGGTGGCGCGTCTCGGTCCTCCCATCCGTGCCGCTGCCAGTGCCCGGCGTCGGCCGGTCCCGCTGGCTGCTCGAACTGATCCGTGCCCGCGCGGGCGAATGCGCCGATTTCGAAGTGGAGGCCTGTGATGCCAAAGGGAGACTGGCACCGTGTCGTCTCGCTCTACCTGCCGCTCTGGCCGACAGACCGGCTCAGGAAGCGGCTGGGCGGCGACGCGCCCGCGCCTGACTGCCCATTGGTGCTGGCCGGACGGGAAGGGCGGCGACGGGTCGTGCTGTCGGTCGATCTCGCCGCCCGTAGGCTGGGTCTTCGCCCCGGCACGCCTGTCGCGAAAGCGCAGGCGCTTCATCCCGATCTGCTCATCATGGACGCCGACCCGGACGGTGACCGGGCTGGACTGGAGCGGCTGGCGCTGTGGTTCCAGCACCGCATCGCTCCCATCGTGGCCCCCGATCCGCCAGACGGCATCGTGCTGGATACGACCGGTGCCGATCACCTGCATGGGGGCGAGGCCGTCATGCTGGAGAACATGGTCACCCGCCTGAAGGAGTCCGGGATCACGACCCGGGCAGCCATTGCCGATACATGGGGTGCGGCCCATGCGCTGGCGCGCTATGGCCGGGGACGCATTACCCTCGTGCCGCCCGGTGAGACGGCGGCAGCGATCACTGATCTGCCCATCGAAGCCCTGCGCCTGCCAGCGGACATCATCGATGGCCTCCATGGGCTGGGCGTGTCACGCATCGGCCCGCTGGCCGGCATGCCACGCGCGCCGCTGGCCCTGCGCTTCGGTCCGGATGTCGCCCGCAGGCTGGACCAGGCTTTCGGACGGCAGGCGGAAGCCATTGTCCCGGTCCGGCTGCAGGCACCGGTGCAGGTCAGCCGGAGCTTTGCCGAACCGATCAGCGCCGCCGAGACCATAGCCCGCTACATCACCAAACTCGTACCGCCCCTGTGCGCCGGGCTGGAGGAACGCGAGCAGGGTGTGCGCCGCCTCGACCTGCTGCTGCACCGTGTGGACAGCCGCACCGAGGCCGTCCGTGTGTCCACGGCCATGCCGGTGCGGGATGTCAGACGCCTGACCCGTCTGCTCTGTGACAGGATCGAGACCATCGATCCGGGCTTCGGAATCGAGCGCATGGTGCTGACCGCGTCGCTGGCCGAGCCGATCCTCCACCGCCAGGGTGTCTCCACCCTGATCGAGGAGGAAGAAGCAGACGTCTCCGACCTGATCGATACCCTGGCCAACCGCGTCGGCACACAGGCCCTGTATCGCTTCGCCCCGGTGGAAAGCGACGTGCCAGAGCGAGCCGTCTGCCGCGTGCCCGCCCTTGCAGCCGAGGATGGAAAGGAGTGGCCGGATCACTGGCCACGCCCCACCCGCCTGCTGCCCCGTCCCGAGCCGATCCAGACCATGGCGGTGCTGCCCGACCATCCACCGGTCTTCTTCATCTGGCGCGGCATCCGCCGCCGGATCAGGTGCGCCGATGGCCCCGAGCGGGTCTTTGGCGAATGGTGGAAAGGGGATACCGAACTGACCACCGTGCGGGACTATTTCCGGGTGGAAGACACCAGCGGGGAAACATTCTGGGTTTACCGGACCGGGGATGGCGAACATGGTGAAACGGGTTCGCAGGGCTGGTTCCTGCACGGTTTCTTTGAATGAGCATGCCATACGCCGAACTGCAGGTGACGACGTATTTCTCGTTCCTGCGCGGCGCATCCTCACCGATTGAACTGTTCGAGCAGGCGAAGGCCCTTGGCATTGAAGCGCTGGGCATCTGCGACCGCAATTCCCTGGCGGGCATGGTGCAGGCCCATGTCGCGGCCAAAGAGACCGGCATCCGCCTGGTCGTGGGCTGCCGTCTCGACCTCGCCGATTTTGCGCCCGTGCTGGTCTACCCGACGGATCGGGCCGCCTATGGTCGCCTGTGCCGGCTGCTCACCCTTGGCAAGGCCCGGGCCGGGAAGGGGCAATGCCATCTGCTCTGGGAAGATCTGGTAGCATGGGGCGACGGGCTCCTTGTGATCCTGCTTCCGGATACGGCGAATGATGCCTGTGCCCTGCAGCTTCGCAAGCTGAAGGACGCCTTTGCCGACCGGGCCTATATGGCACTGACCCTGCGGCGCCGGCCCAATGACCAGATGCGGCTGTATGAACTGGCGAACCTGGCCCATCAGGCGCGGGTGCCAGCGGTCGCGACCAATGACGTGCTGTTCCACACCCATGACCGGCGCATCCTGCAGGATGTGGTGACCTGCATCCGCAACCACACCACCATCGACGAGGCCGGGTTTGCCCGTGAACGCCATGCGGACCGCTACCTCAAGCCGCCCGCGGAAATGGCGCGGCTGTTCAGCCGCTATCCCGAAGCGGTAGCCCGGACCATGGATATTGTGGAGCGCTGCCGCTTCAGCCTTGATGACCTGGCCTACCAGTATCCCGATGAGGTCTCCGTCCCCGGCCAGACGCCGCAGCAGGCGCTCGAAGCCCTGACCTGGAAAGGGGCGGCAGCGGCCTATCCCGAAGGCATTCCGCCCGAGGTCAGGAAAACCCTCGACCATGAACTCGCCCTGATCGGGCGCATGGACTATGCACCGTATTTCCTCACCGTCCACAGCATCGTCCGTTACGCCCGCTCACAGGACATCCTGTGCCAGGGGCGGGGATCGGCGGCCAATTCCGCTGTCTGCTACGTGCTGGGGATTACCGCCATCGATCCGGCACGGACGTCGCTGCTCTTCGAGCGGTTCGTCTCCGAAGAGCGCCGCGAGCCGCCCGATATCGATGTGGATTTCGAACACGCGCGCCGGGAGCAGATAATCCAGTGGATTTATGGTCATTATGGCCGTAACCATGCGGCCCTTACCGCCGTGGTGACGCGTTATCGTGCGAAAGGGGCGTTGCGTGATGTCGGCAAGGTCATGGGCCTGCCCGAAGACCTGATCCGCACCCTGTCCGGCCAGATCTGGGGCTGGGGGCGCAAGCTGGATGAGGGCGCGCTGGATGAAACAGGGATCGATATGTCCGACCGGCGCATCCGGCTGACGCTGGATCTGGCGCGCTGCCTGATTGGCGTGCCGCGCCACCTGTCGCAGCATCCCGGCGGGTTTGTCCTGACCCATGACCGGCTGGATGAGCTGGTGCCGATCGAACCGGCGGCCATGGACGCTCGCCAGATCATCGAATGGGACAAGGACGATATCGATGTCCTGAAATTCATGAAGGTCGATGTGCTGGCCCTTGGCATGCTGACCTGCATGAAGAAAGGGCTGGACCTTCTGGCCGAACACAAGGGGCAGCGTTACACGCTGCAGACCATCCCGGCCGAGGACCCACGCACCTACGCCATGATCCGGAAGGCCGACACGATCGGGGTGTTCCAGATCGAGAGTAGGGCGCAGATGTCCATGCTGCCGCGTCTCAGGCCCCGGGTGTTCTATGATCTGGTGATCGAGGTGGCCATCGTCCGGCCCGGTCCCATCCAGATGGGGTGGACGGCCTCCATGCGACATCAATGTGCCATGATGAGGTCGGAAGACCATTCAGAGGAGACCGCCCGGATGAAAGTTACCATAATCGGCCTGGATATCGCCAAGTCTGTTTTTCAAGTGCATGGCACGGACGCAAGCGGAAAATGTCTGCTCAAGAAGAAACTCGGGCGGAGTGAAGTTATCTCATTCTTTGAAAAGCTGGAGCGCTGCCTGGTCGTACTCGAAGCCTGTAGCACGTCGCATCACTGGGCTCGTGTCATCCGTGACACCGGTCATGAGGTAAAACTCATTCCCCCTGAAATGGTCAAACCATTTGTCAAACGTGGCAAGAAAAACGATGCTGTTGATGCCGCCGCGATTTGTCTTGCCGCGATCCATCCCGACACGCGCTTCGTCCCGATTAAAAATCGGGAGCAGCAAAGCCTGTTATCGCTGCACTCAACTCGTACCCTTCTGGTCAAACAGCAAACGATGCTGGTGAATGCGTTGCGTGCACTTGCAGCGGAATTCGGTTTGATTGTTCCCCTTGGAAATGCCCGTCTCCCCGAACTTCTGGCGAAAATCGAAACCTCATCCAATCTGCCTGATGCCCTGAAACAGACAACCATGCTGCTCTTTGAACAGTATGGTCGACTGAACGAAAGCATAGAAAACCTGGAAGGAGGTATCCGGACACATGCCAAACAGGATGAAGATGCTCGCCGTCTTTTGACCATCCCGGGCATTGGTCCGGTAACCGCCTCCCTGATTGTCGCGTCTGTTACCGATATTGGGGCCTTCGATACGGCCCGGCACTTCGCAGCCTGGCTTGGTCTCGTACCGCGCCAGCATTCATCGGGCGGAAAAACCCGATTGGGCAGAATTACCAAAACGGGCAACCGGGAAATAAGAAAGATGCTCGTTCTGGGCGCAACATCCATGCTTTACCGCGCACAGAAATGGGATAGCGCTGCGGGAGTATGGCTTTGCAAGCTTCTGGAACGTCGCCCGGGCCGTCTGGCAACCGTGGCGTTAGCCAACAAGCTGGCCCGGATCATCTGGGTTTTGTTGTCGCGCAAAGAGATCTATCGTCCGGCCGGTCGCAGTGTCGCTATAGTCTGACATGTACCACCAGGATGATGGATACCGGAATAAGCTCCGGTAGATCCGGCAGTATGCACTGACCGCGTGATGGGAAAGACTGTAATCAGAAGCAGTTCAGGCAATACCGAATGTCCCCATGTGCCATTGAGCACGAGATCCAGATTGGTGCCTGACACGCAAGCGAACACCCATGATGGCCAGCGAAGGATTTCGCATAAACAGGCCGGACATAAGGGCGCATCTGACCGGATCTCCACATCATGACAGTATCAGTGCATTTCGCTGGAGCGAAAATACGCAGAAGAAAGATACGACAATGCAATCAATGTGACCTCTTGCATCGTAAAGGCCGTCCACATAAGGGCGACATGGTGCATCCCTACCTGCGCCGACGGGCCGGGCAGGAGAAAGAAATCTACCCGACGCCGGAACTCGAGAAGGTGCTCAGGAAGACGCTGGGCATTCCGCTGTTCCAGGAACAGGTGATGCAGGTGGCCATGGTCTGTGCCGGGTTTTCGGCGTCCGAGGCCGACCAGCTGCGCCGCGCCATGGCGACGTTCAAGAATACCGGCACCGTCTCGCGCTTCCGCACGCGCCTGATCGAAGGCATGACGGCGCGGGGCTATCCCGAGACCTTTGCCAAACGCATCTTCCAGCAGCTTGAGGGGTTTGGCAGTTACGGCTTTCCCGAAAGCCATGCCGCCAGCTTCGCCATCCTCGCCTATTCATCATCCTGGATGAAATGCACCCATCCGGATGTGTTTCTGGCAGCACTCCTGAACAGCCAGCCGATGGGCTTCTACGCCCCGGCCCAGCTTGTGCGCGATGCGCGCGAGCACGGGGTCGAGATCCGGCCGGTCTGCATCAACGCCTCGCGCTGGGACAGCACGCCTGAAGGCCCGGAGCGGGATGACGGGCTGTTTGCCGTCCGTCTGGGCATGAACCTGGTGAAAGGGCTGGCCAATGAGGATGCGGCCCGGATCGTAGCCGCTCGGGGCGACCGGCCCTTCGCCTCGGTCGATGATTTGTGGCGCAGGGCAGGGGTGAAGGGGGCAGCCCTGACCCATCTGGCCGAGGCGGACGCCTTCCGGCCGGGACTGGGCCTAGCCCGGCGCGAGGCGCTGTGGGCGATCAAAGCACTACGTGACGAACCCCTGCCGCTGTTTGCCGCAGCCGCCGTCGTGCGTGAAGCGGAAGAACCCGACGTGCTGCTCCAGCCCATGCGGGACGGGGCTGAGGTCGCGCGCGATTACAACCGTACCGGCCTGACCCTGCGGGATCATCCCGTGGCGTTCCTGCGCCCTGATCTCATCGAACGCGGGATGGTGACGTGCCGGCAGGCCTTCGAGGCAAGGGACAGGAGCAGCCTGTCGGTGGCTGGACTGGTGCTGGTCCGCCAGCGACCCGGTTCGGCCGAGGGCGTGGTGTTCATGACGTTGGAGGACGAAACGGCGGCGATCAACGTGATTATCTGGCCCGACATGTTCGAGCGCTTTCGTCGTGTGGTCCTCTCAGGCCAGATGCTGGGGGTTGTGGGGCGGTTGCAGAAGGAAGGGGAGGTGGTGCATCTCGTGACGCGTGAGATTGTGGATCTGTCCTTCCTGCTGGCCGATGTGGGAAATCGGTCGTTGCACGATTTCTCCGACCCTGAGCAGGGTCGCTTGCGAGAAAATATCGTGGTTAAGGCACGAAATTTCCATTGAACGCTCTACAGGCATAATCGTCCCAACGGGCAGCATCGGGTTATTTTTCAGGCTCGCGATCCCGATGAGGACGATCCCTGAAGATACGAGTGCCATGACAGTAAAATACTGATTTTACCTCAGCACTGACACGCAGGCTGCATCATGCGGCAGGACCGTGCCGTAGGTTTCGCTGTAGCGTGACGCAAACGCTTCCCGCTCCAGTCTCTCGCAATAATCAAGATACCGGATCAGGGCCCGCTCGGCGCGCATCGTGCGTCCATAAAGCCGTTTATAATGCTGCCAGAGCATCATGACGTTGACCGACCAGGCATCATAGGCATGCGCAGCCACCCGTTGGCGGATTGCTGTGGGCAGGGCGTCAAAGGCTGCCCATTCATCACCCGCATACCGTCGCCACATCTCGTGTCGTAATGTTCGTTCGTTATAGGCCTTTACCTTACGCATCTACCATTTCTCCCTGCCCCCAGACCGGAAATGGATCAGGCAGATGGGCGAAGGGCAGCGGATCGAACCGCTCCATATTCAAATCGGGCACAAGGCAGGCATCCAGAGCCGCACGAAGGGCAGCTTCGTCCATCTCTGCCGTACCGATAAACACGATCTCCTGTCGGCGATCCCCATAAACCGGGTCCCATTTCGACAGGATCATGTCGCGCCATTCATCGCTATCCGGCCACTGACCTCTGGGTATCGTCACCCACCAGCGTCCCGTTGCCTGCGTGCGGACCAGTGCACCGGCCTGCCCCAGTTCGCCCACCCAGTGCGGGCGGGTCGCCAGCCAGAAATGGCCCTTGGCCCGGATCACGCCCGGCCAGGAAGAGTCGATAAAGGCCTTGAACCGTTCCGGCACCAGCGGGCGGCGGGCACGCCAGACGAAAGTGTGGATGCCATATTCCTCGGTCTCGGGAACATGGTTATGGAATTCGAACAGTTCCTTGTACCATAGTGGATGCTTATGGGCCCGGTCATAATCGAACCGGTGTGTATCCAGAATGCGCGCGCAGGGCACGACGCCCTGATCGGTTTCGATAATATCCGCATCGGCATTCAAAGCCTGAATGACCTGCCGCGCGGCCTCGCGCTGCGCCGGTGTGGCGGTCGAGACCTTGTTCAGCACCACCACATCGGCAAATTCGATCTGTTCGACCAACAGGTCAACCAGTGCCCTGTCATCCTCCTCGCCTGCCGTCTCGCCCCGGTCGCGCAGGAAGTCCGTCGAGGCGTAATCCTGCAGCAGGTTGACGGCGTCCACTACCGTGACCATCGTATCGAGCCGCGCAATGTCAGATAGGCTTTCGCCCGCTTCATCACGAAACTCGAATGTCGCTGCAACCGGAAGTGGTTCGGCAATCCCTGTCGATTCAATCAGAAGGTAATCGAAGCGGCCTTCTTCCGCGAGCCGCCGCACTTCGTGCAGCAGGTCGTCACGCAGCGTGCAGCAGATGCAGCCATTGCTCATCTCGACCAGCGTTTCATTTGTTCGGGACAGATCGCTGCCGTCGCGCACCAGATCGGCATCAATGTTCACGTCGCTCATGTCATTGACAATCACCGCGACTTTCCGGCCTTCGCGGTTATTGAGCACATGGTTGAGAAGCGTCGTCTTCCCGGCTCCCAGAAAGCCGGAAAGAACCGTTACCGGAAGTCTTTCGCGCATGACGGACACCATTCATTCGGTTGCGATCCACCAAACTTATATGGTACGTTATAATATAACAATCCCTAAAGGACCTCGACATGAGACCGGCCTGCCCGACCCGTCAGCGCCCTGTCATTCCGGCACCGTTCCAGGACATTGACAGAAGTGAATGTTTCATCGTTCAGGAAGAGCGCCACACAGGGCAGGAGATCATGCAGGCCGCAGCATTGTGGAATGCCCATGGCCCGGACCTGTTTCTCAGTCGGGGCACTATTGAAATTCTTGAAATCGAGTTGCGGACTCACTTACCGGCAGGCACGCAGGCGCTTGCTGACGACGCCCTGAATCTTGCCTGTCGTTATCAGCGCCTGTCGGGCACGGCCGAAATCCGCTTCCGGCTGGAAAAGGTCAGACACGACAGTTGCCGCCGCTTTCATGTTGACCATGTTCCGTTACGCCTCCTGTGCACCTACACTGGCCCTGGGGTTCAATGGAAACATGCTGACAGCGAGATCATCCATGATACGCCAGCGTGCTGGATCACCCTTCTGAAAGGGCGGTTATATCCCGGCTGGTCGACAAAAGGGGCAGTACTGCACCGTTCGCCGCCCATCTCGGATCTCCCGGTTCCTGTTACGCGCCTGCTTCTGACCCTTGACCATCCGGACGCGTGTGGCATGGGATGACAATGACGCCTTAACGCCGTAGCATTCAGGTTGCTTTCGGCTATGATCGCCAACGCTCTTACCCGACAGCAGGGCGAACTGTCGGTGTGATGGACAGCCCGAGTCATGGTTAAATCGTATCAGCATGGGCCGATCGCTCCTTTGTTTGGAACGATGAACTGTGGCGTAGCGCCGATATGAAGGTGGCGGGCATAGTGTCCATGACACTGAAGCACGAAACAGCGACGCGTGATATTATTGTCGGGCTTAATATTAGTCTGTAGTTTTGTCAGGGCAAATGCCGGGTTTTGGACTGCTTGCGGAAAGAAAAGGGAAGGGCGCCATCTGGTCGCGAGATTGTCGCCCTTTCCTACGCCTGTTGGCGCATGGGGAAATCGGCAACCGAAAACAGTACGTTGTGATGGATATTGGCGAGTTCCCCATAAATATCGCGGAAAAATCTCGTAATTGTCATTGAGTATCTGGCGTGACTTCAAGTCAACGCCAGTTCTCACGTTTTTAACTTCAAGCCATTTTAATGGGCATTAAGCTGAATGTTAGCGCCATTACGATATCCAAACCGGTTTCGATTTGCATATTCAGTAAAGGCACCGAAACCCAGACCCAGTGTGGTCCACATGATGATCTGCATGCCTAAGGAATCAATCCTGAAATTCCAGAGCAAATCAGCAGGGAAATTAGAGGGGACTTCATTAACCGCAGGAAGTAACTCGCCTGTTGTAAAGACAATCAGAATATAACACGCGCCTGCAAGATAAGTTGATGTCCATGCATTATATTGCTGACGTAAGCGTCCCTGAAGCATTGTGGCTGCGATCATCCCCAGTAGGGAGACCAGCATCATTATAAAATACAATTCTGTCCGCATGCCAATTGTATCCGGGTTTCCTACAGATGGCGGGTTGGCAGGATACTTGATGCTTGGCACCATATATACTGCAATAATCCCGGTTATCGCCAGCAGAACAGACACAACACGAGAGTCTGTGCTTTTCATGCGCCCATTTGCATAAGAAAATACAAGAGCGAAAAGGCCGCCAAACGCTGTCGAGTAAACCATTACACCTGTGAGCAATCCGTAACTGGCTTGAAGTTTCCGGCTTACAAGTTCCGGCTCTTCAACATCATGGATGCCTCGCTCCAGATCTGCCTTGGCTTTAGCCTCGTCCATGGCAGATTCAAATGCAATGGCATGATCCACCTGAGGTTCGCCAAACACTTTTGCGAAACCGAATACCAGAATGCCGGCCAAAAAACCGACGAGCATTCCGCGAATAAGTAGGGTGCGGACCATCATTCTGTTTTCCATGTCAGTGGCAGGGGAAACCCAGAAGATGGCGACTGTCATGCACCCACTCGTGCACATACATGCCAGGAATAATAGATGTCGCACCTTCTTCTGCGCCGACAAAATAAAGGGCCAGCAGCATCAGTAAGCCGAAAACCAACCACGGCGCTATCTCCCTGACGGGAATAGGCGCGGGAGAGGGGATAGCGTGGGAACCTAGTGCAGTATCAGACATTTTATACGACTCCTCAGGAAAAATGCGTCCTGTTTCGCTCGGAACGGAGCCATGCGCGGGTCTGACTTTCGGGTAGAAAATTGTGTTCTACACCTGCTTACAGTGGCGCAACCGTGCCGGGATTTCACCGGCTTCCGCGTTTATGGCCTGCAGGGGTATAATCTACTCTCCCTTAATCTAAAACTCCTAAAAGAGTATAGCCTGACATAATTTGACATGAACTACCACGGCCGCAGGTGAAACGCCGAAGCGCAGGCGGTCAATATCCATCAGGAAGGGATTTCTCTAATTATCCTGTCTTGCCTTTTTGGGGATAAGAATTTTATAACACTGTCTATCAAGTCGACGGTCCCGTGCGAACGGGTGAAAAGGGAATGTCGTATAACTCTGGCTGGGGCAATTTCCCCGGGAGTTCAGTCGACAGCTGCCCCCGCAACTGTAGACGGCGAGCATTGTGTCCTCAGCTACCAGATTGGGTAGCAGCCACTGACTTCGGTTGGGAAGGCGGATGCAACGTGGTGACCCGTGAGTCAGGAGACCTACCGTCGAGTTCAGATATGTCGCCGGGCGGGTGGAGCCGGAGGCGGATCAAGGCGTGATGCATTTTCTTCTTTGACGCTCTGTCGCGACGGCATGCGTGTTTGTTTCCCAGTCGGGAAATGACTGCATTCGGAATTGTTGCTCCTTTTCCCGACGCTTCCCCGACAGGCTCCCTCCATGACATTTCTTGACTCTCCGGGCGATACGCAACGCTCGGCTCGTGTGCTTTTTATCAATTCCACTCTGGTAGGAAGTCTCTTCGCATACTCAGCCGCTTATGCTCAGGCTCCTCAGACCCAGATCGAGGAAGATCGGGCGCGCCTTGGCAACTCCACTCCGCTGGTTGAGCAGATCGACCCAGCAACCATACGTGATTCGGAGCGCGCGCAAGCCGATGCTGCGGAGAAGGCGGCTGGTGACGATAAACTCGACACCAGTGGTAACCTGCTAGGCAATATGTGGGGCGCGCGGTCATGGATGTACAAGCACGGCATCAGCTTCGACATCCAGGAAGTCGATGAACTCTGGGGCAACGGGACTGGCGGTTCGGCTTCTGGTAATGATGGTGCAGGCGGATCAGGCACCGGCCCGTCCTACGACGGTGTAACCATGCCCACGCTGACCGTCGATACCGAGAAACTGTTCGGGCTGAAGGGGGGGCTGTTCAATGTCAGCGCACTGCAGACACGCGGGCGCTCGATCTCGCAGGACCATCTGGCCAATTTCAACCCTGTCAGCGGATTTGAGGCTGACCGTTCCACCCGCCTGTTCGAACTGTGGTACCAGCAGTCTTTCCTTGGCGGCAAGCTGGACGTAAAGATCGGCCAGCAGGATCTTGATACCGAGTTCCTGATCAGCGATTACGCCTCGCTTTACCTCAACGCCAATTTCGGCTGGCCCATGGCGCCCTCGGTCAACCTGTACGGCGGCGGGCCGTCCTGGCCGCTGTCGTCTCCCGCCATCCGGATCCGCTACCGGCCGAGCGAGAAGTTCACCTTCATGTTTGCCGCAGCGGACGACAATCCGCCGGGTAACCGCTATAATTCTACCCCCATCCAGCAGGCTACCGGCTCCATCAGCGGCTATAATTCCGATCCCACCAGCCAGACCTATGATGGCGCCAACGGCACCAATTTCAACATGGGCACCGGTGCCCTGCTGATGACCGAACTGCAATACGCGCTTAACCCGCAGCCGGCCGACATGTCGAACGTGGCCAAGAATCCTGGCCTGCCGGGCGTGTACAAGCTGGGCGGGTT
Source organism: Komagataeibacter medellinensis NBRC 3288 (assembly GCF_000182745.2). NCBI lineage: Bacteria > Pseudomonadati > Pseudomonadota > Alphaproteobacteria > Acetobacterales > Acetobacteraceae > Komagataeibacter > Komagataeibacter medellinensis. Next base: position 152,251 of record NC_016037.1, on the reverse strand, counting down.
CTATGATACCGCGAAGTTCGCCGACTATCGTTACAACCGCAATGGCGGTTCGTTAGGAGCTGCCGTGGCCAACGCCACCGCAGCCACGCCACAAAGTGACCTGACCCCGCGCTGGGACCGGGGTAACTGGATGGTGTATGGTATCATCGACCAGATGATCTGGCGGCCGTCGCTCACATCGGCCCGCTCGGTGGGCGTGTTCGTACGCGCCACGGGTAATGGCGGTGATCGTAACCAGATCAGCTTCGCTATTGACGCCGGCCTGAATCTTAAGGCGCCGTTTAAGGGGCGCGATAACGACACGATCGGTCTGGGCTGGGGCATTGGTCGCGCCAGTTCCGGCCTGCGGCAATTTGACCGCGACAGTCAGACGCTTGTGCAGGGCAATGAAAACCATCTTGAACTGACCTATCAGGCGCAGGTTACGCCGTGGATGGTCATGCAGCCTGATTTTCAGTACGTATGGCACCCTTCGGGCGGCGCGCCGGATTGGACCGGTTTGCGCCGCGTAGGTGACGAAGCGATTTTCGGCCTGCACAGCAGCATTACTTTTTAAGTATAAATACACGAACAGAAAGTACTAATTTATATTATTGTTAAATCATATAAAACGTATGAATATGATAAGACGTAGAGTGTACTTGGCCGTCTGATCAGCATTGAAAGGAAAACATTGCTGAAAAGTGGAAGGTGGTGGCATATTCGCCTTCTATATAGTCAGTGGTTCCGTGCAAACGGATGAAAAGGGAACACCGTTCCGCTTCGGCAGGGTCCGTCCCGGAAGCCAGTCGGTGGCTGCTCCCGCAACTGTAAGCGGTATGGGGTCGTGTCGTCCATTTTCTGAGGGGAATGGGCCACTGTTGTGTCAGCAACGGGAAGGTAGACACGATCTGCGATAATCCGTGAGCCAGGAGACCTGCCACTGTCGATCTCACGGCCGCCGGGCGGGATGAACCGGAGGCAGGAGCACGGCTTTGCAGCACTGCATAGGCTTGCCTGTCGCTGAACGACACGGCACTTCCACAATTACAAACTGGCATGATGATGCGCAGACCTGCGGTGAACCCTCATGCTACTGACCGGGACGCTTGGTCTCTCGGGTTTTGATACCCCCGCATTGACCGCTTTGCAGCGGCGCACAGGCGTCTCGCATGTAGCGTCCAATTCCTGCCCGGATGACTGGCATCGCGTGTGGCAGACAGCACAGATGGTGGGTGTGGGGAAGGCTCCTCAGTGCGGCAGGAAGCGCATGCCCGAACTGACAGATCAGACGTTCTTCCACTTATGCAGCAATCCTGTCCGCGATGCATTTGTTGATGCATGGCAACGCGGGATCGCGACTGTGCCTGTGCTTCTAGGGCCAGTGAGCTTTCTTGCCGCATGTGACCGGACTGACGGCACGGACCCTGTCCTGTTGTTATTGAAGCTTCTTCCGGTGTACATCGAGATTCTACACGAACTCGCCACGGCAGGCTGTTTCTGGGTTCAGATTACGGAACCTGTCACAACGGCTGGTCCGATGTCGAAAGAACGCCAGACGGCGATGGAACTGGCATGGCGGAGCATGGCAGAGGTGGCATCCGGACATGCACTATCCCTCGTCTTCGTCGGGGGAGGAGGGGGCTTCTGGCGTAACCTGCCCCACGTCATGTCATTGCCGATGAATGGCCTTCATATCGATATGGTGCGCGGCGGCGCAGAACTTCCATCGGTGCTCTCTAATCTTAATCCGCGCTGTGACCTTCTTCTGGGAGTTGTGGACGGCCTGAATCGGATTCCAACGGATGTCTATAGCGCGATGCGATGGATAGATAAGATCCGTGCAGAATGTCTACGAAGGCGCGTGATTATTACACCGTCTACGACAATGCGTTTCACCAATAAGGACGGTAGGCAATTACCGCCTGAGGTTCACAATACACTTTCAGACTTGGCGAAGGTTCAACGTGCTTGCGTGGCGGCGACCTTCGTCCATTAACAAGATTTTGGAGGAATTGTCATGGGCATGACACATACTCTACTGCAACCTTTTGATCCGGACCACAATGCACAATGGTATCCCGCTTTGCGCAGTGCAGATCTGAGACATCAAAAAGCAATCGGGGTTTATTGCGGCAGCAGACCGGTTGTCATTGTCCGTCCAGAGGCAGGGCTGGTGTTCGCACTTGATGACCGGTGTACGCATCGTCAGGTACCACTCAGTCGTGGCGTGGTCAGCGGAACCTAGAGGTGGACCCGTCTGTTCGGACAGTTTTTGGGTTTGAATAAGCTATACCCGGTTGTTGTTATGCCGCCATTCTGACGGCGTTGCTGTTGGCCATCTGGTCCGGGGTTAACGCCGGACCAGATGGCGTCGGCGCGCCATGATACGCCTCATCAGGCGTTCGTCCAGCCAGGGCCGTATGGGGACGTTGCCCGTTATAATGGGTGATCCATTTCGTGAGCCCCACTCGAAGTTCTGATCCGGTCTCAAATGCGTGCAGGTAGACACATTCGTATTTCAACGACCGCCACAGACGCTCGATGAACACGTTGTCCAGCCAGCGCCCACGCCCGTCCATGCTAATGCGGATCTGACGTTCTTCCAGGATACCGGTAAAACGGGGCGTCGTGAATTGTGAGCCCTGGTCCGTGTTGAAAATCTCCGGGGTGCCGTAACGCATCAGCGCATCCCGAAGTGCCTCAATACAGAACTCCGCGTCCATCGTGTTCGACAGACGCCAGGACAGCACCTTGCGCGTGAACCAGTCCATGATCGCCACGAGATAGAGAAATCCCCATTTCATGGGAATATATGTGATATCGGAACACCAGACCTGGTTAGGTCGATCAATGACCAGATCCCGCAGCAGATATGGATATTTCCGATGCTCCGGATGGGGCACACTCGTGCGTGGCTTCTGGTAGATCGCCCGCAGGCCCATGATCGCCATGAGCCGGCGGACGCGTTTGCGCCCCACTTCATGTCCCAGGCGGCGCAGATGCCATGTCATCTGCCGCGAGCCATAATACGGCCTTTCCAGGAACTGGGCGTCGATCAGCCGCATCAACTCCAGATTGGCCTCACTCTGTGGCACAGACCGATAGTAGACGCCCGACCGGTTGAGTCGCAGCAGTGTGCATTGCCGGATTATCGGCAGACGCGCTCGCTTCGGGTCAATCATCTGCCGCCTCTGATCACGCCCAACCGAGCAGAGGCATCGCGTAAAAAATCCCGTTCCACGAGAAGCTCGCCTATCTTCGCGTGCAGTTTCTCCACATCAGCAGGGCTGACCGGGGGCTCAGACGTCGCTTTCCCGGAAAAGGTGGCCGCCATCCCCTCGATCGCCTGCCGTTTCCACTGGGCGATCATCGTCTGATGCACCCCATGTTTCGAAGCCAGTTCCGCCAGCGTCAGTTCCCCACGGATCGCTTCCAGGGCAACCCGTGATTTGAACTCCGCCGCATACCTCTTGCGCGTAACCTTGCCCATAAAACCCGTTCTCTCTCAGGTCGGATTATAGCTTATTGCCCTGTCCGAAAAATGGGGACCACCTCTGCTGGATACGGATAGACGATCAAACGTTATGCTGGCAGGATGGAAAATGTATCCTGTTTGACGACACATACCCTCATGAAGTCCAGAACAATACATCGGATCATCGGGTAGTGTTGCTTATCCAGTTTGAACGGCCCACATACGGAGTTGGCCGTCTGGTTCAGGGTATGTTTCTCAAGGTCGTTCGTCGTTCGGCATTCGTGCAGGAAGCCAAAAACAATCTTGCACACTGGCATGCCCTCCATCATGAGATGGCCCGGACAGAACGCCAAACCAGCGGACTGACTGTTTGATCCAGTCATGGTAACAACGGGAAGGCGCAGAATGATAAAGTGTAAAAAGTGCGGTGCTGATTTTTCATGTCAGCCTGAAGGTGCGTGCTGGTGCATGGAAAAGCCCCGTGGCCTGCCGGTTCCGACGGATGATCAGGCAGGGTGCCTCTGTCCTGTTTGTCTGGATGCCCTGACGAACCAAGGCCCTGAGACCGAAAGAAGATCATCTGGCAATAGCCAGTAACCCTTCAATATCCAGACTGCTTTCCATGGTGGAAGCAACGGTTTCAAGGGCGCGTTCCACCCGCGCTGTGTAATCCAGTCCATCGGAGCGTGCGCCCCATCTGTCCAGCCATGCCGCGCGTTGGCCAGTCATGTCAAACAGACGGTGCACATAGCAGCCTGCAATACGACCGTCCGGGCTTATTGCTCCGTCCAACCGTCCGTCGTCGCATCTGATTAGGGGCATGACCCGGTGATGTGATCGAACTGTTTCCCCACAATGAATTTCGTAGCCACTGAATCGCGCGCTATCGGAAAGCGTCATGCCTGAAGTCTGGTTGATCTGCTTGTCACGGGTCAGAACGGTATCAACCTCCAGAAGTCCAAGTCCTGGTATCGTGGTCGGGTTCCCTTCTATTCCGTCGGGATCATTTATGGTCTGTCCCAGCATCTGATAGCCACCGCAGAGACCGAATACATATCCACCCCGCCTGACGTGTCCCGCCAGATCAATATCCCATCCCTGCCGCCTGAAAAATTGCAGGTCTGCTATTGTCGCCTTGCTACCAGGAAGGAACACGACATGCGCGGACGCGGGAAGGGGCTGCCCGGGCCGGATCCGTGTGATCTTTACATGCGTTTCACCTTCCAGCGCATCAAGATCATCGAAATTGGCAATGCGGGGCATAAGGGGGACGGCTATCTCGATCCGTGAGGCCGCGGAACAGTCAACATCTTCAGGAATACTGTCTTCAGAAGGCAGTTCACGTATACTGTCTATCCAAGGAAGAACGCCAAGCCCCTTCCAGCCGGTAAACTTTTCTATGAAGTCATACCCAGATTGGAAAATGCTGGCGTCTCCCCGGAGGCGATTAACGATGAATCCCTTGATCAACTCACGGTCATCTGGATCAAGAACAGCATGGGTACCGGCGAGTGACGCGATAACGCCGCCCCGGTCTATATCGCCGATCATGACGACCGGAACATTCGCGGCTCTGGCAAAGCCCATATTGGCGATGTCGCCCTGACGTAGATTGATTTCCGCCGGGCTGCCCGCGCCCTCGACAATCACGAGATCGGATTGGCTACATAATGTCCTGAAGGCGGTCAGAACCTCGGGCAGGAATGCGGCCCGGCCACCGATAAAACTCGAAGCGTGCAGGTGTCCTTTTGCGCGTCCACGGACGATAACCTGCGCTGTATGATCACTTTCCGGTTTCAGAAGGACCGGATTCATAAGGGTGGAAGGGGCAATACGGCAGGCCTGCGCCTGAAGTGCCTGCGCCCGACCGATTTCACCTCCATCTACCGTCACGGCGGCATTGTTCGACATATTCTGGGGCTTGAAAGGCCGGACCGTCAGGCCACGGTTAGCGAAAACCCGGCATAAACCTGCCGTCAAAACGGACTTTCCGACATCGGATCCCGTGCCCTGCAACATGATCGCTGTCATGGAATCAGCCGCAGTCCGTAGCGCTCTTGATCGTGTCGGCAGGCACAAATCGCTCCATGCCTTCGTGACCCCAGGCTGCCATGCGAAGCAGTTCGATATGCATGCGCGCGCGACCACGTCTTGTAGCGGGTATTTTCAGATTTTCCGGTGTTCCATGTTGACGAACATGGGCCTGGAATGTGCCTGAAACCTGCAGGTCTTCCTCCATGCCGAATTCCTCAAGCAACGGCAGAAAGGATAGATCGGCAAGCCGGTCATAATCATGGGAATCATCATCGGACGGTCGGAACGGTGCCGCCGGATGAAGTGTCAGGAAAGGCTGCCAGCCTTCCGGAATGGGATCGAGGGCGGAGCAGGGTCGTTTCAACCTCACCAGTTTTGGCAGCAGGTGGGTATGGGCGCCGAGCGGAGAGTCTCCATCAGGTGCGGGAACGGGTTGGTAGACCTCCAGTCTGCCAGCAGGTGAAAGCATGACCCTGTGGGGCTGGACTTCCATCAGAAGCGCAAATGCTGCTGTGACGACGGCCAATGGGTCATCCGTGTCAACAGCAAGGGCTTCGACCAGGCGGGCATTTTCTGTCCTTACGCACATCCGGACCCGGCCCACGCCAATTCCAAGATCAATCAGCCACGCATCACGATCCTCTGGTCGGACAGCGTCCGCATCCTTTCCCAGAACCTTCAGGGTATGCTTCGCGGTCAGTTGTAACGGGCCGCATAACGCCATGCTATGCCGCCAGCGTCTGCCTTTTCCGACGAGAGAGTCCCACGCAAGGGCATGCAAGGGTTCGCTGGGACTAATGCGTATGGCACCGCGTTGGGTGACGATCTCCAACCCGTCAGGACATGGGGTGAGGCAGACCCTATCATCCGGAACATGATGGAATTCGCCGATCGCACCAAATGTTCCAATGCTCCAGCCGTTACGGAGATCCAGCGCCAGTGAAGTCAGCATGGAGGGCGTGATACGTTTCATCGGAAATATCCTGTGATTCATCAATCAGGCTGAAAATAACAGCAATCCTGACAGGATACTGAAAGATTGAATGCGGGTTGACAAGAACACCCCATCCGATCAGAATCGTTCCGACGGTGTCCCCTTTCGGGGGGATGAAAAGGGAACAGAGTGCGGATTGCGATCCAATGCTCCGGCTGCCCCCGCAACTGTAAACGGTCTGTCCTTGCATTACCGGATGTCATGATCCGGGCCACTGGAAACCGCGGTTTTCCGGGAAGGTTGTGCAGGACGCTACGCCGTGAGCCAGGAGACCTGCCGTCATGATGGTTGCGACCGGGAACTGTCGGGCGGGGTGTCCTGACGGTGTGGTGTTACAGGATTCCGTGCAGATCGGAAATCCTGTGGCAGCGCGCTCTCGTGGCAACGATGATGTGACCGCGAGACCTGAACCAGATGATCCTATTCCGTAATCTGCTGATTGCTTCCACCACGTTGATGACCATGGGGGTTGTAGTGGCGCGTGCCGATGATTCAGTCAGACAGCACGCGCCGCAAAAACAGTCCGCCAACCAGTACGTCATCGAGAATAAAAAATCGAAAGCCGTTGTTTCGTTGGGGGATACGGGTCTTCCCGAACTGATCAGCGTCAGTGCCGCCCGTCGGCCGACCTCCACCGATGATATCGGCACCAGCATGACCATCATCACGGAAAAGCAGATCCAGACCCAGCAGCGGCGCAGCCTGACGGATATTCTGGCACGCCAACCGGGCCTGAACGTGGTCCAGACAGGCGGCCCAGGGGGCACGTCATCCATTTTCATGCGTGGTAATAATTCCAACGAGGTCAAGGTCCGCCTGGATGGCATGGACATCAATGACGGAAGTTCCACCAATGGCATGTTCGATGCCGGTCAGTTTGTAACCGACGGCATGGGCCGGATCGAGATACTGCGTGGGCCTCAGAGCGGCCTGTACGGCGCCGACGCCATGGCGGGGGTTATCGACATTACCACGGCACAGGGGCAGGGCCGTTTCAAGCCGTTTGTCCGTATCGAAGGCGGTGGGTATGGTACCTTCAATCAGACCTTTGGCGCACGCGGCAGCAAGGGACGTTTTCATTATAATGTAGAATTCTCCCATTACCGGATGGACGGGTTCAACAATATCCCTTCCTATATCGAGCGTTATTATGGGGCCAACCGGCAGCAGCGGCATGAAGGCAACCGGAATGACAACCGTGGCGTCAATATCAGGCTGGGTTATGACGTCACCCATAATTTCGATCTTGGCCTGACCGCACGGCTGATACAGAGCAATTATCATTCCTACTCTCTGTATGACCTGCAAAGTGAAAATCTGTATGGTGATAAGGGTGTGCGGGAACAGAACAACCAGAACGAGGCCATCGTGCGCGGGACGGCCCATCTGGTTTCCTTTCACGGGCTTTTTGATCAGGTGCTTGGCCTTGGCTACATGACCAACCGCAACCGCTGGACGGAGACGGGCACGAGTTACGGCAGCCCGGTCAATCCAGACCCGGATTATTACCGTTCCAGCCGACTTAAGGTGGACTGGCACGGCACGTTCAATTTCAAGCAGTATGGCCAGCTTCTGATCGGTGCCGAACATTTCCATGATACGTTCAATACCAGCCATACGGCCTCAAGCATGTGGGACAGCGGATACGATACATCCGCCAGCATGGATACGACCGCAGGTTACGGGCAGTATCAGGGGAACTGGAACCATATTCTGTATGGTGCGGCCAATATTCGCTATGATGCCAATTCGCGCTACGGCAACCACGTGACATGGCGCGTGGCCCCGGCAATCCATGTGCCGGGCACCGGAACCATCATCAAGGCCAGCGCCGGTTCCGGTTTTCATGGTCCTTCGCTGTATCAGTTATTCGCAAATCAGGTGGGTGTGGGTTATTCGGAAAAGGGCAATCCCAACCTGAAGGCGGAACAGTTGATCGGCTATGACGCGGGTGTTGAGCAGAAACTGCTGCATGACCGTCTGAATTTCGGCGCAACCTGGTATGACAACCGGGTCAGGAACCTGATCCAGTCCTCGCTTTCGATTGATTCATCATATGACTACAACTACTCATACGCCAATGTGGCGAAGGCGCGGATGTATGGTGTGGAAGCCTTCCTGAACTGGAAGGCGCTGAGCAATCTGGAATTTAACCTGAGCTATACCTGGACCCACGCCCGGGATGAGACGAACGACGTCCAGTTGCAACGCCGTCCCCAGCACAAGTTCAATTTCAATACGACATGGACCCCCATTCGCGACCTGACCTTTTCGGGCAATATCCTGTATACTAGTGGCTGGCGTGATCTGCCGGTTATTGGCAGCGAGTCCTGCAGCACATGCGCCAAGGGGCATGGTTATTTCACCATCGACGTGGCTGCCAATTACAAAATCAACCGCTACGTTTCCGTCTATGCCCGCGCCGACAACCTGCTGAACCGCCAGTTCGAGGACCCCATCGGCTATCTGCAGCCTGGTCGCGCCGGTTATGGCGGCTTCATGCTGAATTATTGACATGAAAAGCGTGGTCGCAGGGATGATGGCGGGTTTCCTTGCCTGTGTCCCGTTGGCACCGGCATGGGCTCTCCCGCGCGTGGCTTCGCTTAATCTCTGCACCGACCAGTTGTTGCTGCTGCTGGCCGAACCGGGCCAGATCGTCGGTATTACGCCGCTCGCCCGGGATTGCTGGAGCGCGGTGCTGTGCGAACAGGCACGACAGGCTCCCGTATTGCGACCCACGGCGGAAAGCATCGTGGCATCCCATCCCGATGTCGTGCTGGGTGGCATCTATACCGCGGCCGTCGCGATGCAGGCGGGGCGGGAAGGGGGCGCACAGGTTGTAGCCCTGCCACCCGCCAAATCCCTGACGGATATTCCGGTCCAGATCATGACGGTCGCCAACGCCATCGGCGTTCCTGAGCGTGGGCAGCAACTGGCTATGGCCTTTGCCACGCGCCTGGCCTCCCTTTCAGTCGAGCGCAGTGCCACCGATCCTACGGCGGCCGTCTATGCTGCCAACGGCTTTGTCACCCATAAGGGCTCGCTTCCGGATGATGTCCTTGCCCATGCCGGCTTTCGTAATTACGCAACGATCATGGGGCACCAGTCATCTTCCCGTTTTTCCATGGAACTGCTGATTGCACGGCCACCCGATCTCCTGATCCTTGACCGTTCGGGGAAGGGAACGTCCCTTGCACAGTCCATGCTGGATCACCCGGCGTTGAAGCAGGCCTTTGCCGGGCCGCATCATCTGGATCTGCCCGCACGGCTTTGGTTGTGTGGCCTGCCACAGACACTGGATAGTGTCGTCATGCTGCGTAACGCACGGCACAACCTTGAAATGTCCGCCCCATGAAACCTGCCCATCAAACCATGCTGCTGAACGTCATGCTTCTGGCTGGTGTCATGGGGCTGTTTGTTACCTCGCTCATGTGGGGAGAAACCCGCATCATGTTTTCACATGCACTGGAGGACCTGCTGGCCGGGCGGCATACCGCAGGCGCGATCATTGTGGAGCGCCTGCGCCTGCCGCGTACCCTGCTGGCCATCCTGGTGGGCGGGACGCTTGGCCTGTCGGGGGCGGTTCTGCAGGGCTATCTACGCAATCCGCTGGCCGATCCCGGCATCCTGGGGGTATCAGGTGGAGCGGCACTTGGGGCGGTCAGCGTGTTCTATACCGGCCTCATGCAGGTGTCCATCGCGGCCCTGCCGCTGGGTGGGCTGACGGGGGCGCTGTGTGCGGCGGCCGTGCTGATGGGACTGGTGGGACGTGGTGGCACGCTGGTGTTGCTGTTGGCGGGGGCTGCACTCAGCAGTTTTGCCGCAGCCCTGACAGCACTGGTGCTGAACCTTGTGCCCAGCCCCTATGCGTCATTCGAGATCATGCACTGGCTCATGGGGTCGTTGACGGACCGGACCTTTACCCATGTCTGGATCTGCTTGCCGGGTGTGGTGTGTGGCACGCTGCTCATGCTGTCCGCGGGGCGTGCGCTGGATGCGCTGACATTGGGGGAGGATGTGGCCGCAAGCCTTGGCTTCCAGCTGCATGGCCCGCGCGGCGTCCAGACGCGTATCGTGCTGGGCGCGGCGCTGGCCGTGGGCTCATGCGTGGCGGTTTCAGGAGCGATCGGCTTTGTGGGACTGGTGGTGCCGCATCTGTTGCGGCCGCTTGTGGGATTCCAGCCGTCGCGGTTGCTCTTGCCGTCATTTCTGGGGGGAAGTCTGCTGCTGCTGCTGGCGGATATGGTGGTACGTCTGGTGGCGGTCGGGCCTGAACTGCAACTGGGCGTGCTGACCGCGCTTGTCGGGGCTCCAATCTTCTTCGCCCGCGTCATTATGCTGAAAAGAACCGTGTCATGATCCTGCTCCAGGCACGCGACGTGTCGCTCCGGCGCGGGGATCGGGCTGTTGTTTCGGCCGCGTCACTGACTCTTGCGAAGGGGCGGGTCATTGGCCTGGTCGGGCCGAACGGCGCAGGCAAAAGCACCTTCATGCGTCTGCTGACGGGGCTGGAGACTCCCGACTGTGGGGATGTCCGGCTTCTTGATCGCGACATGAGCCAGATCCCACCCGCGCTGCGTGCCCGACAGCTTGCTTTCATTCCGCAGGATGGGGGGACGCCGCCACCCATGCCGGTGCGTGCGCTGGTCGCGCTCGGACGCCTGCCGCATGGGCAGGCGGGCGATCATGCCGTCCGTCACCCGGCGGTGGGCCACGCCCTTGATGTCACCGGCTTGCAGGACCTGTGCACCCGTCCGGCCAGCCACCTGTCAGGCGGGGAGCGGGCTCGCATGAATCTGGCGCGTGCGCTGGCGACCGATACGCCGGTCATACTGGCGGACGAGCCGATCGCTGCACTCGACCCGGCGCATGCCCTATCCATGATGCAGCTTTTCCGCCAGCAGGCAGGGCAGGGAAAGGGGATCGTCGTCGTGCTGCATGATCTGGTTCTGGCGACCCGTTTCTGCGATGAACTGGTGCTGATGGATGATGGCGCCGTCATCCGCCATGGCCCGGCCCTGCAGGTGCTGGATGATGATATCATGCGCGTCGTGTACGGCGTAACGGTCCGACGGGTCGAGGACGCGGTCCTTCCGTGGTCCCTGTGCCGCTAACGTGTGCGGCCCGCTGGGACATCCTGCCCATGACACCTTGCGTCCGGCCGCCCGGTTCGGGCACAATGTTGTCTTATCAAGTCGATGGTCCCACGCGAGTGGGTTAATAGGGAACGCCGTCACGCTCCGGCCGGGTCATGAACCCGGGAGCCAAGTCGGAGGCTGCTCCCGCAACTGTAGGCGGTATGCCGCCGGTTCATTTCACCCGGACGGGGTGAGTCACTGTTTCCGAAAAGGAAATGGGAAGGCAGAACCGGCTGGCCATGATCCGTAAGCCAGGAGACCTGCCATCGTCATATATCAAGCCGTCGGACGGGATGTGCCGAAGGCGGGAGAAGCTTAATGCCGGTATGGCAGAAAGCCGCGTGCCATGATGGCACGGCCGAAGGCGTGCCTGCGCGCCAGTATTCCATAGATCACTTCCCGAATACCGCCAGACTGCTTACGGCGACACTTGGTTTTCCCGATGCTGATGAGATGCGTGGGGTGCGATGCCAGCACGCGGCAGGCATTTCCCATATCGCTACGGCCAATAGCCCATGGCGGGACAGAGTCGTGCAGACTGCCCGCATGTTTGGCGTGGGCACCGACAATACAGTCACAGCCTGTGATCCGATGCACGGCAATTACAGAAAGCCCATCCTCAGACCGGGGCAGGCGTTCCATCTTGCGCGCAACTGGCCCCGCGACGCATTTCTTGCAGCGGAACAACTGGGTATCAGCACCCGGCCTGTTCTGCTGGGGCCGGTCAGTTTCCTTGCGTTATGCGGCATGACAAAGGGAGACAGTGTCGGCCAGGGACTGATGCGCCTGCTACCCGCCTATATTGAATGCTTCGAACAACTGAACAACGCGGGATGCTTCTGGATCCAGATTGATGAGCCAATCCTTGCCCATCCTGGCCTGCCCGCAGCCACGCTGACCCATATGGACGTTGCTTGGCATGTCCTCAGTGAAGCATCAAGGGCCACGTCACTTGTTCTGGTCGGGGGCGGCGGGGGCTTCGGGCGACATCTTCCTTTTGTGCTGCAGCTACCTTTTGGCGGCCTGCATGTGGACGTTGTGCATGGCTATCGCGATTTCCCGTATGTCCTGCAGCATTTCCCGGCGTATCGCTGGCTCTCGCTGGGGCTGGTCGATAGCTGCAGCGCGGCGCCTACCCACATCGGCATGGCGCACGGCATCGTGGAACAGACGCTGCGTTCGCATCGGCCGGATCGTCTCATGATCGCGCCATCGGGTGCGTTAAGTGACAGCAATGCCCTGACCGATCCGGACATTACGAACGTCCTGCCGCAAAAAATGTCCGAAATCGTGGCCGTGGCCAGCCGACGCACGATAGCACGTCGCAGCGCATCCATCCGCGACTTTTGCGAAAATGATATCCGTTTTGTCCCATGCGCTGATAACAGCGTGAGACATTGAAAATATCATGACAGGAAATACATCGGAAGCAGCCATCCCGGATGGGGCTGCTTCGCCACATCCGGATATCCGTCGTGTCCGCAGCAATCCGGATTTCTGGTATCCGGTTGCATGGTCGCGTGAACTTCGTCGGGGCAGGACAATTGGCGTACGGTACGCGGGGCAACCCATCGTGGTGGTCAGGCCCGAGGCCGGGGCCATCTTTGCGCTGGATGATGTTTGCCCCCACCGGCAGTTACCACTCAGCAAGGGAGAAGTGTGTGGAGATTTCATTCGCTGTGCATACCATGGACTGAAATACAGTCGGCGTGGCCAGTGTTTTTCCCCCGGCATGAAGCTGGAAAATGAACCGCCACGACTGCGGACATGGGCATGCCGGGAGAAGGATGGCCTCATCTTTGTGTTCATGGGGGATCTGGAAAAATCCGATAGCATTGCGCTGCCGGACTTTCCGCGTGTCCGTGACCCCCATTACCGTACCCGCCGGTTTGGAAAAGTCGTGCAATGTCACTACAGCTTCATGCATGAAAACCTGATGGACATGAACCACCAGATCCTGCACAGCCGACTGGTCGGAGGCATGAAACCACGGTTTCTAGGCATGGATCGGGGAGAGGATTTTGTGGAGGCCCGCTATACCTTTGCCCGCACGTCTGGCAGGCAGCCGCTGAGCGAGGCTCTGATTTACGGGCAGCGTCGCAAGGATGGCCGGGATTTTGCCTATCGGGATGTCATGACCATCCGCACGCAGTATCCCTATCAGACATTGCGGATCGAGACGGAGGGGATTGATGAACCGGTCATGGAACTGTGGATTGCATATGTGCCACAGGACCGGGAAGAATTGATCAACCGGGTATTTGGCCTGCTCTCCATACGCAGGTTGAAAATACCATTTTTACTGGATCTGGCGTGGCCGCTGCTGATCGCCTTTACGGAGCGTGTTTTCACAGAAGATCGCGAAATTGTTGAACTGGAGCAGCAGGCCTGGCGGGAGCAGGACGGCGACCGGAATCAGGAGGTCTTTCCAGTTATCATGGCGCTGCGCCAACTGCTTATCCAGAATGGTATGCCGTCCCAGAAAGACGTAGGATAATAAACTGATAGATGCCCATGCCCCGTCTCAAGGCGCATGGGCATCTTCTCCTGACCAGGCACCACGCAGATCAGGTGCTCATTTTGCAGTTCGGGCCGATATGACCGCTATAAGGAAGCCATGTCTGTGTCTGTCCGAACATCGGAATCCCGAGATAGCCCCGTAACTTGAGTTGTCCGGACTGGTTAACCCACATGCGCGCTTGATACACATGATTGGTATTGGGGTCGAGAATGGACCCGTTCCACCGGTCTGGTTGATCCGGATCCGGCACGAAGTCCCGCAGCATGGGCAACCCACATTCCGAACGGCCCGTCTGGTCGCGTGGGATGTCATCACTATAGTTCAGGCCAACCAGCTTTCCACACAGATGGTCGCCACACCGTGTGATCTCGAAAACACCCTTGTGATTTCTGGTGACCCATTGCCCCAGAACGGCGGGCGGAACTGTTGTCGCTGGAGGAACTTGTGCGTGAACAGCAGCCCCTCCAATCATGATACTGAGTATTAGCGAGACACAGGTTGCTTTTTGCGCAATATTCATGATGTGTCTTTCGTCGCTTCGTACATGACTAAAATTATGGGACATCGGCGGATCTATCGGGGAATTCGGATCGAAAAGCGCATGATTGATGCCCCGAGATGCGCGCCATGGGAATGAGCGGCGAGGGTGCTATCTACGCCATGGACGTTTTCCATGATAGCCTTGTCGCGCCTGCTGCCCATTGCTGCACCGGCTTGAAGGGCCCAGTAAGGGTCTTCAGCAACATGCGGGCGTCCCGTGCCGGTTGTCAGAAACGCGCCGGTCCCGCGATGCTGCATCACGATGTTTCCGCCAGAAACAGGAAACATGGGGGGCATTGATCGGCCGCATTGGTCTTCCCATGACGCATGGGAAATCTCCTGCCTTCGGTGCATCCCGCCCGACGACGTGGTTTGCAGACGATGGCAGGTCTCCTGGCTCACGGATCATGGCCAGCCAGTTCATGCCTTCCCATTCCCCAAGGGAAACAGTGGCTCACCCGCAGGTGAACGAACTGGTGGCATACCGCATACAGTTGCGGGAGCAGCCGCTGACTGGCTCCCGGAACAGAATTGTCCAGCCAGAGCGTTACAGCGTTCCCTTTTAACCCGCTCGCGCGGGGCCATCATCAATCAAGGGTCTCATTCCATTATGCGCGAAGTGAGAGGAACGCCCAATTCCTCGAAACGCGATGCCGGCCTGCATGGAACGAAGAGCTTGTTGATGCCAATCAAACTTGTCGCTCCGATCCAATAAGTGTAGGTCACTCAGTGTCTTCATCTTCGAAACACGCGGGCGGGGATACGCGCCCGCGCGTTAGCCACTATGTTGTCAATCAGGCGTTCGGGCTTGATGCGCTATACAAGTGCATGGCGGCGTCACGCGCGCCAATTGTCCATTGCGCGGAAATATAGGCCTGAAGCAAGGCCATGAGCGCCTCGACCCCGTGCGTGTCCGATAAATCGCGGGCTGTATCCACATAGGCGAGAGCTTCTAATAGCAGGGGCGAAAACAGTTCCTCAAGATAGTCGCCCCGCGCCTTCGGCGCAGCGGGTAATCGGCCAGCGGAAGGTACCAGACGTAGGAATGTTTCAAATCCATCCGCACGAATGCGGTCTTCCGGATTGGGGGCAGGGAGTTCAGTCTTGGCTATTGCCTGAATTACATCTTCCCGCAGAGGTGCGGATTCCATAAGGCGGGATACCGAGACAGAACGCTGACGTCGCCGCTGTTGTATGAGAATAAAATCAGGCGAAGGGACGGGAGAGGCCATTTTTCGTTTCACCGGGAATCGGAGCGGATTAACTGGAAAGATCTGCATCGGACAGGCCTTCCTGCGTCAGGAGGCGAGCATCCTCGTCACGCCATGCCGCGATTATGTCTGGGTTCTGACTGAGCCATCCAATTCTCTCGGCACAATATACAGGAACTCTGAATTTCTGACCGCGCTGATTGTTCAGGATTGTTCCTGTCTGGTGCAGGCGCCCGTCTCGTGTCCAGAAAAGACGCTCCTGGTTGGTGATCCCCAGAATCCGTCGAACCTGTCGCGGCGTAAACGGACGAAAAGACAGCGCGGTGATCTGTTTTTCCACCGAGCTGGCAATAGCCTCCAGAGCATCTGTCCTTTCACGCATGATGGCGGCTATAAAGCGGGCGAAAAGCTGCTTTACCTCTGGCAGACGCAGGCGAAGGGACGAGGATTGATCCAGACAGGCCGCAATAAGCATCCGAATTGCAACAACCGGCTCTGGCTCCGTAATGGTCGCCATTAGGCGCGACGCAATGGAAGGGGGTACCATGCTCATATCTGTGTTCATGGATATTTCTTTTTATCAGAATAAAACGTAGGTACCTGTGTCCTGGGGTCAGGAAAGTACATGCGAATTATAAGCCGCAGGCCGCGAGGTCTGTTGCTAAGGTTGCCTTACGAAGCCGGGATTCATTCAAGCACAGGCTAACGATCCGCATACATATGGAGGCTTGATAGATATATCGATACGCAAAAGAACGCGTCATAGCTGATCTCCTGCCACCGGTCGGTCCCGCCCGGTAGCACGGTTTGCGACGGTAGCAGGTTTCCTGGCTCACGGATCATGGCAGCTCGGTCCTGTCTTCCCACTCCCTTACTGGAAGCAGTGACCCATCTGATCGGACATCAGATGATCGGATCCGGCTACATACCGCCTACAGTTGCGGGCGCAGCTACCGACTGGCTCCCGGATCATCGCAGATCCCGCCAGAGCTTACGGTATTCCCTATTAATCCGCTTGCGCGGCACCACCAGACATAAAAGCTGGTCGCAATATGCGTCAGATTTCGTGATCTACGCAATATGGATTTTCCAAAAAACCTGCGATGACAGAGCATGGTATCCTTCACACAGACGGGAAGCTGGCAGGCTTGCACTGCTCGCGGGCGTGCGTCACACTACCTCTACATCAAAGGCCCCGTGCGAACGGGTTAATAGGGAACGCCGTGCGTTCTGGCAGGACTTATCAGGGTCCGGGAACAAGTCGGTGGCTGCCCCCGCAACTGTAAGCGGAGAGATACCGGATCGTATGTCCTTTTAACAGGACTCGTCACTGGCTATGCTCAACAGGCCGGGAAGACAGAACCGATATCAAGGACCCGTAAGCCAGGAGACCTGCCTTTGTGACGTAACCAGTTCTATCGGGCGGGGCGCCCGACAGACGGAGTGGCGATCATGTCTTCTGTTTTATCTGCTGCGTTCCTCATCCAGCGTGTTCTTTCCTGACCAGTTCTGAAGAATTACATCCATTGGCCAATGGCGTGTCGCGGGTCTAATCCCGTCAAACGCTACAAGGGGAACATGAGAAATGCGTACATATTTTGGCGGCAACCAGCGAAATGGCACAGGTCGATCTTATTTCGGATCGGAGAGCCTGACTCCCGCACAAAAACGGGCCATTCTGTCCCTGCCGAAAGACGGGGGGTATGGAACCTTGCTGGATGGAGGAAGCATCAGATCATCTCTCGTACTGATGGGCTTTATTGCAGGTGGATGTTCTGCGCGATGGGGGATGGGGCGTTCCCGCCTTACCGCACGCGGTCGGGAACTGCGACACAAACTCGAAGGCTGCGGATCTTAGAATCCTGTCGGCAGTATGCGTTGTGAGATAGGAACAGAGAATTTCTACGATACAGAGATCGCCGACCGGTTGGTCCACGGACAAATTTTCAGCGTTCACCATGACTTTATTTCGTGTCTCCGTCGTGAACTCCGGGACAGGAGAAAGACGCATCGACTCACCTGTCGGCACTAAAAAAGTGACTGCGTCAGGCACGGATCACGCTATCCATCTGTCGCCAGGTCCAGCAGTGCTTATCATTTTCTATTCTTTTTGACCCCGTACAGTCAGGCATGTCTTGACTCACTGATTCATACCCGCGAGTTCTATAAAATCGCGTAAATATTGAATGTCTTCATCCGTCTCGCGATGACCAAGAAAGATCTGTTTCGCAATACCGTTTATACCAAGTTTAACAGGATAAAGCTCAAAGCGAGAGGCATATTCTTCGACAAGCCATCGTGGAAGTGCTGCAACACCGCGGCCATGTGATACCATGACAAGCATGATATCGGTCGTTTCTATCTGCTTCTGCTGTCGCGGGGCTATGCCTGCGGGTTGCAAAAACTGCGTATAGATATCGAGGCGCTCTGACGGTACGGGATACGTAATCAGTATTTCGCCAATGAGCTGATCTGGCAATATATACTGGGCATCTCGCAAAGGATGATGGGGGCCTACAACCAGCACCAGTTCATAGTCAAAAACCGGCGTAAATTTAAGGCCTGGCTTGTAGAGCGGATCAGGGGTCACAAGAATATCGATCTCGTTGCTGAATAGCGCACCTATTCCGCCAAACTGAAATTTCTGGCGCACATCTACATCTACCTTGGGCCATCTTGCCAGATAGGGCGACACTACTTTCAAAAGCCATTGATAGCAGGGATGACACTCCATCCCGATGCGAAGCGTTCCGCGCTCGCCAAGGGCGAACTGTTCAAGCCGATCTTCTGCCAGCGTGAATTGTGGAAGGAGACGATTGGCAAGAGACAGGAGCCACTCTCCCGCCTGAGTGAGCACGAGAGAGCGTCCTTCACGTTGCCATATCTTCACGCCAAGCTGGCTTTCCAGCTTGCGGATGGAATGACTAAGCGCAGGCTGGGTCAGATTGAGGCGCGCTCCTGCAGCCGTCAATGAGCCTTCGCGCGCAACTTCCTGAATGATCGCCAAATGGCTGCGCTCAAGAATACTCATGTTCTACGCACCATATATGATTGCCGTTTATACATCTATGAAAACATATCATTTTTCTTCATATATCCGAAACCCTATCTTCCAGAAGCCATACATCATCTGGATAAATCTTCATGGTTACGACCCATAATCTCGGCTTCCCTCGCACCGGCTTCAAACGTGAACTCAAGTTCGCGCTTGAAGCTTACTGGAAAGGCCAGTCTTCCCTCGCCATGCTGGAGCAGGTTGGCACGGAACTACGCGCACGCCACTGGCGGGATCAGGCTGGTCTGGATCTCGCACCGGTCGGTGATTTTTCCTTTTACGACCAGGTGCTGGACATGAGCTTCATGCTCGGAAACCTGCCCACCCGTGTGCGTGACTTCCATGGTGAACAACTCGATAATTACTTCCGGGTTGCCCGCGGTCGCTCAGCAGCGGTTGCTGAAGAAAACACCGGATGCTGCGGCGGTGTCGCCGCCGGTGAAATGACTAAATGGTTCGATACAAACTATCATTATATCGTTCCGGAATTTGATGCCGAGACGACGTTTACCCTTGATGCTTCGCGGTTGCTGAGCCAGTTGGACGAAGCGCGGAAGCAGGGTATCCGGACGAAGCCGGTCATTATCGGCCCGATAACCTATCTTGCACTCGGTAAGGCCAAAGATGGTTCGGACAAGCTGGATCTGCTGCCGCGACTGTTGCCCGTATATGCCAGACTGCTCGATGCGCTTGCTCAGACGGGTGCCGGATGGGTGCAGATCGATGAGCCGGTTCTGGTAACGGAACTGGATGCATCGTGGCAGAACGCTTTCGTGCAGACCTATCAGGCGCTTGATACCCGCCGGGTCAAACTGCTACTGGCCACGTACTTCGGTCAGCTGCGCGAAAATCTGGCCCTGGTGAGCAGGCTCCCCGTGCAGGGCGTGCATCTCGATACCATTAATGCGCGGGAGGAGGTCGCTGAACTGGTAAAGACGAGCCCGCCAGATCGGATAATTTCCCTCGGGATCGTCAATGGCCGAAATATCTGGAAGACGGACCTGGAAGCGACGCTGGACTGGCTGGAACCTGTGGCAAAGCTGCTGGGAGACCGGCTCTGGATCGCGCCGTCCTGTTCCCTGCTGCACGTGCCTGTGGATCTGGCGGCCGAAGAGAAGATGGACGCCGAGATCAGCTCGTGGCTGGCTTTTGCCGTGCAGAAGCTGGACGAAATCCGCGTGCTGGCCCTTGCTCTTGACCGGGGGCGTTCTGCTGTGACGTCAGAACTGGTTACCAATCGGGCTGCGCTGGACTCACGCCACAGTTCGCCCCGCGTAAACAATCCGGATGTAAAAAAAGCCATTGCGGCCATCACTGAATCGCTTGGCCGTCGGATGAGTGAATTTGGGGCTCGCGCAGCAAAACAGGCCGCGCTGCTGCAACTGCCGCTTTACCCGACCACCACCATCGGCTCTTTTCCCCAAACTAGAGAAATCCGTCTCGCGCGCAGTCAGTTCAAATCCGGAAAAATTGACGAAGGAACATATAAGGCAACCATGCGTCGTGAAATCGAACATGCGGTGCGCGAGCAGGAAAAGCTGGGTCTGGACGTGCTGGTCCACGGCGAGGCGGAACGCAACGACATGGTCGAATATTTCGGTGAGCAGCTTGAGGGGTATGTGTTCAGCCAGAATGGATGGGTTCAGTCCTACGGTTCGCGCTGTGTGAAACCGCCGATCCTGTTCGGAGATATCAGCCGCCCCAAGGCAATGACGGTAGAGTGGATCAGCTACGCAGCATCCCTTACCGATAAACCAATGAAAGGCATGCTGACTGGGCCAGTCACGATTCTTAACTGGTCCTTTGTCCGAGATGACCAGCCGCGCTCGGCCTCATGCTTTCAGCTTGCGCTCGCCATCCGGGATGAGGTCCTGGATCTGGAAAAGGCTGGCATTCGCATCATCCAGATCGACGAGGCTGCCTTGCGTGAGGGCCTGCCGCTGCGCAAATCGCAATGGCAGGACTATCTGACGTGGGCGGTGGAGGCCTTCTGCATTGCAGCCAATGGTGTCGCTGATGAAACCCAGATCCACACACATATGTGTTATTCAGAGTTCAACGACATTATCGCCGCCATTGCTGCCATGGACGCAGACGTTATCACCATTGAAACCTCGCGCTCCGACATGGAGTTGCTTGATGTCTTCGAGACGTTCAACTACCCGAACCAGATTGGACCGGGGGTCTACGACATCCACTCACCCAACATCCCCACCGAAGCGCAAATGGTTACTTTGATGGAGAAAGCGAATGAGCGCATTCCAGCACAACGTCTGTGGGTGAATCCGGATTGCGGGCTCAAGACGCGCCAGTGGAACGAGGTCATCCCGGCACTCGTCAATATGGTACGCGCGGCCCGCACGCTGCGGGAGAAGTCGGCCTGAACCGCGGACTACACGTGGCGGACGCTGCAGTCGGGTGATTGTATCAAAGCTGTGACCATTCCCTGACGATAACATGAGAGACTGGTCGCACGTCACCGGAAAGCAATGCGTCTGACCGGCTCTCGCTATCAGGGACCGGGAAGACGCCCGGCATAGCTTTCGTCCATTCGTACTTATCGGTACAAAGCCATTGTTGGCATAACAAATATTATAGAACGTCTTGTGTTCTAAGATAGAGAGGGTACGATATTTCCCATGAGACGGCAGAACTAATCTCCCCCGCAGATTTGGAGCGTGTCTGACCATACCCGGCCTCTGGCTGTGTGGTCCAGGATCATCTTACGCCATTCCACTAGCAGGTGATCGGCAAGCATAAATCCGCCTTAAATCAGGAGTGAACCGTATCGCGACAAGGGCGGGCATGTAGAGCGTCTGCCGAATATAAGTGCACTCACGGCTTATGAAGCTTTTCCCTGCTGCGCGCCCGACTGGCGTGGAAAAGGCGGCATTCAGGCAAGAGAGCCGCAGCCTGCGTTTCGTCCATGGCTCCAAGTTCAGGCATATCGCCAAGAAGCGTTTGTTACCGCCACGGATCAAGGTATCCTGCTGCTTCCGCATGCATCCATCCTATCTTGCGCGGTTCGTTGCCAATCAGGACATAGAGAAAGGCACACATCGACATCGCAACGCGTTTCTGCGTAAACAGCGGCGCGATCCGCTCCTTTGCTGCCCGTGACCCTGCCCCCTGAAATGCCCTCGATTTGAAGTAAGGTCTGTCCATAGGAGACAGACGATGAAGGAAGCACGTTTCACGCAGGAGCAGATCATCGGGATCCTGAAGGAGCATCAGGCGGGCGCTACGGCGGCCGATCTGTGCCGCAGGCATGGGATCAGCGATGCGACCTTCTGCACGTGGCGATCGAAATACGGCGGGATGGAAGTGTCCGAAGCGCGGCGGCTCAAGGCTCTTGAAGAGGAGAACGCGAAGCTGAAGCGGCTTCTGGCGGAGAGCGTGATGGACGTCTTGACCCTGAAGGACCTGCTGGCAAAAAACTAGTGACGCCCGGTTTGCAGCGGGAGGCCGTGACCTGGGCGATGACTGAACGGGATTACTCGCAGCGGCGAGCTTGCCGCCTGATCGGCATGGACCCGAAGACGTGGCGCTGTGCGTCACGCCGCCCGGATGATGCCGAGGCGCGCAGTCGGCTGCGCGATCTTGCGGGCGAACGAGGCCGGTTCGGCTACCGGCGCCTGCACATCCTCCTGAAGCGCGAGGGAGTGACCATGAACCACAAGAAGCTGTTCCGGCTGTATCGCGAGGAAGGACTGTCGGTCCGCAAGCGTGGCGGCCGGAAACGGGCAATGGGCACGCGCTCGCCAATGATGCTGCCCGAAGGTCCCAATCAGCGCTGGAGCCTGGATTTCGTCTCGGACGCGCTGAACAACGGACGGCGCTTCCGCGTGCTGACAGTGGTGGACGACTACACGCGGGAGTGCCTGGCGCTGGTGGCGGATACGTCGCTGTCAGGCGAACGGCTCGGCCGCGAACTCGACCGGATCGGGGAACATCGCGGCTTTCCCATGATGATCGTCAGCGACGACGTCCTATATCGGGAAGCATCCGGTCGATTTGGCAACACGTCTCCATCGGCAGTTTGCACTGTCGTTGAAAAATACTGCAAGCAAAAACCAGGCGGTCTCCACCGCAAAATAAAGGTGCTCCCTGCCATAGCAAACACAGAGTCCAGATCGGCGTGATGGCGCCGTGGCTCTAACCGTCCTGAAGATGGGATGCGATAACCCAGGTGGAGGACCCAAACATTGTCTACAGGGTCGCTGAAGCGCCCTCACGGCACTGAGTGAGAGGGGTTCCTCCACCTGGAACCGGCCCCTCAACAAAGGGCCGGTAATCGTCACCGCGTTTAATGATCGCGTGCACAACGCGTCCCATCTTTGCGGTGATGGCTGTGAACGCCTTGCGGCGCAGGTCCGGATCATGCCGGTCCCTGGCCACATAGCGATCGAACTTGTCACGGAAGCTGTTCTCGCGCTGACGAATGGCGGCCTGAGCTGCCATCCACAATGTGCGGCGCAACCGAGCATTGCCGCGCTTGGACAGCTTCGTTTTGCCGCGATACTGACCCGACTGGTAGGTGGACAGATCCAGACCGCAGAATTTGAGAAATTGCCGATGATGACGAAAACGTCTCAGATCGCCTGCCTCGGCCAGGATTGTCAGGGCATGGATCGGCCCGATGCCTGGCACCTGCTGCAGACGCCGGAAATCGGCATGCTCGCCCAGCAGTTCGATTGCCGCGACCTCAATGTCGTCGCGCTGGGCAATCAGGCGCCGTGCCTCTCCCAACACCAGCCTGAACATCCTGATCGCAGGAGCATCCGGGGCAATCGGCAAGGCGATGGATGTCTGGGCTGTTTCCCAGATGTCGCCAAGTAGACGAGACTTGCTGACCTTGCGACCGACGACGTCCCAGGCTGCCGCGACAAACGCATCCTTGCCGAGCGCCGTGATGCTGGCCGGAACCGGGAATTGCTCGAGCATAGCGAAAAACCAGTCGCTGCGGGTATTGCCCCTGAAACGCTCGATCTCCGGAAAATAAAGCGGCAGATAATGGGTAAGGATCCGGTGCTGGACCTCAGTTTTGGCACGGAAAATCACCTCGTGCGTAACGGACAATTCCTGAACGTCATTGATCCTGTTGGCCAGCGGATCGTGATACGGTTTGGTTGCACCGATCTGGAGCATGTGCAGGAAAGACGGTCGGTGCTGTGGCACTACATCGCACCAGGCAAGCCGCAGCAGAACGGGTTCATCGAAAGCTTCAACGGCCAGTTCCGGGACGAATGCCTCAACGAGCACCTGTTCCGAAACCTCGTCCACGCTCGGACGGTCATCGACGCCTGGCAAGCCGACTATAACGTCGTCAGGCCCCACACCAGCCTCAACGGCATGACACCAGAAGCTTTCGCCCAACACACCAACAAGGTATACAACAACCCACAGACCCTAACTTAAAACTGAGGGCACGCTCGGGGTAGGGTCACTTCAGGCCCAGATGATCCCGATAGCTGCGAAAGCAGGCCGCGCCACACTCCAGCCGCATCAGCGCCCCTTCGGCGATGGCCGGGGCACGACGCGGATCTTCCTCGATCAGCGGAACGATAACCTCCGCGTTCCACGCCGCGGAATGACGCACATCCAGCACGGCATGCAGGTCGAAATAATGCCGGTCATCCGGTTGTACGCCCAGTCGCTTCAGCCCGGCCGCAACCATGGCGGCCCGGCCCGGCGCGGTCAGTTCGATCACGCCCAGCGCGCCGATGCACTGAAACGCCAGATGCCGGTGACAGGCCAAACCGGCCATGGCGTTGGCCAGGGCCAGCGACTGCCAGACCGTATCCTCCGGCCGGGGCCGCAGCCCGAGGGCATGGACCAGATGCGCCAGCATCGGCCCGTGCATGCCGGCTTTCCGGCCATGCCCCATTTCATCCCAGTAATTACGCGCCAGTTCCAGCTTGGGGCGCGTTGGCATGCGCACCTGCACCAGCGCCGTCAGGTCCTCGAAACCGGCTTCTCCCGCTGCTTCCTGTTCCACAAACCAGCACATGGCCGCACGCGGCGCTTCATGCGCCAGCCAGGGGAACAGCCGGTCGCGCTGTCCGGGACCGGTTTGTTCCAGTCCCTCAAACCATGCAAGGAATGCCGCAGGCTCCCGGGGCGCCCGCGCGGCGCGTGGCGCAACCCGCGCACGCAGCGCGCGCAGAAAACCGGCTTCCCCCGCCAGCAGGCGGGGCAGGTCCACACCTGCCCTGCCGTCCTCCTCCGGCAGGCAGGGCGTCAGGCGCAGGCGATTGAGCCTGGCCAGGGCCAGATGGAGATCCCGCTGCGTCCGTTCGATACTGTCGCCAGCCACGATATCGTTCATTGGGGCCATTCCTGTCCTGCTATCGCTGTATCACGGTCAGGCAGATCACGGCGATCCGCTCTGCCACGGATAACGGGCCGCCTTCCAGTTCCTCGCCAAATACATCCGGGTCGAGTTCACTGGCCGCCCACGTGAAATCCCTGCCATCCAGCAGGGCCGCCACATCGCGCAGGAAAGGGTTGTCCCCATCAATGATCGCGGTCCCGGTATACAGCAGCAATGTCCCGCCGGGCGCCAGCCGCTCCATGGCCGTCCTGACGACCGCCAGCGACAGCCCCTCCCCCAGCCTGCCGCCACCGTTGCGGTACAGTCGGCAACCGGGGTCCGGCAGGTAGGGCGGATTGGAGAGGATCAGGTCGAATTCACCCGCAAGCCCCGACAGGAGATCACCCTGCCACGCCCTGATGCCATCAACGCCCGCAATACGCGCATTGATGCGCGCCAGCCGCAGGGCACCGGGGTTGATATCGACCATCACCACCTCGGTCCCCGGACAGGCCTGCGCGACCATGATCGCACCGAGGCCCGTGCCGCAGCCAATATCCACCGCCCGCACGGGCGGCGGGGCGGAGCGCAGATGAGCCGCCAGCACCGCGCCGAACCGGTAGCTGTCCGGGCCAAAAAATACTGCATCCTCGGCGTCGGTGGGAAAGGCGGAATGGAAGAACCCGTTGCCCCCCAGCGTCGAGAACCGGAACCGGCTGCGCCAGGCCCCGTTATCAGCAACGAGCATCCCCGCCTCCATCGCCTGCGCGAAGAGGGGCGCGGGCAGCGCATCACGCCGGAAAGACCGGCTCCAGCCAAAAATATCGACGGGGTTCGCTGCCCACCCATTGCCCGGCCGCGCATTGACACGGCGCTGGGTCTCTGGCGTGGGGCAGACGAACCTGTAGCCTGATCGCAACAGCGTGATGCCCACCTGTTGCATTGCGTGATCCCGAACTGCCGCGGGGAAGATAGGATTGTCCATGATGAAGCCCCAACGCAGCACGAATGACGCCTGTTCCCACCATGCCAGCAACGGCTTTGGCGCGATGGAACGGCTCCCGAAGCCGGTATTGTGTATACCCCTTGTCCTGCAGTGGCTATGGCTGGGGCTGCGCTACCGCAGCCTGACGCTGCCATCGGTCGTCAACCCGGCGATCGAGACCGGGGGACTGGCTGGCGAATCAAAAGCCGCCTGCCTAGCCCGGATCAGCCCGGAGCACGCGTTATGGGTCGCCCGCACCGTCCTCGTCTCTCCCGCTGACATCCCGGCGGCAGCGTCCATGGCGCGGACACTGGGCTACCCGCTGGTTGCCAAGCCCGATATCGGCTGGTGCGGCCATGGCGTGCGACGGATCGATACCGTGGATGGGCTAATGGCCTACATTGCGGCCTTTCCCCCCGACGCCAGCTTCCTCTTGCAGGAATTCGTGCCCGGCCCCCTTGAGGCCGGGCTGTTCTACTACCGTGGCCCGACCGAAGCCCATGGCCGCCTTATCGGTCTCGCCATCCGTCATTCCCCACAGGTCACGGGCGACGGCGTGCGTTCCATCGCGGCCCTGATGGCCGCGGACCCACGGCTGTGTTCGCGGATCGGGCATTACCGGCGCGCCCTCTCCACCAGAGGGATTGACCATGTTCCGCCGCGTGGCGAACGCGTCATCCTTGGCACGGTCGCCTCCCTGCGGGTGGGCGGCCGCTATGAGAACGCCATGCGGCTGAATACCCCCGCCCTTGAAGGACGCGTCGATGCCATAGCCCGCTCCATGAACGGCTTCCATTTCGGTCGCCTGGACGTACGTTTTGGCAGCGAGGCGGCCCTGCAACGCGGAGAGTTCCGGATTATCGAAATCAATGGCGCCGGTTCCGAAGCCATCCAGTTCTGGGACCCGACGCTGCGCCTGCGGGATGCCTATCGTGGCGTGTTCGCCAAGCAGGACGCCCTGTTCGCGCTGGCGGCCCGGATGCGGGCCGATGGCGCGGTCCCGATCAGCGCCATGGCGCTTGCCAGGGCATGGTGGCGGCAACTCAGGCTGATGCGGCGCTATCCTTCGTCCAATTAGTTCATATGGGTTGCCCCGGATCATGATCTGGAACCCGGCCCTGCGCCTGCATGGCCCTGATCGGCACTGTCATGCCACGACATGTGATACCGCCGTCTCCGGGCACGTCGGCCAATAGCCTGTCCCTGTGACGAAAACCCGAAAGGGGGCGGCAAATCGGCCGGGACTGTCGGGACCGCATCAGTTCCCCCGATTTCCATGTAGCCGATGCGACCACGGCCTCAGTCTTTCCGCAATCGGCAAAGCAGGCGTTCCAGCCGCAGCCTCCCCCGGCTGTCCGTCAGCCGCCAGGCTGCCAGGTAGGCCGCGGCTGTCGCGCCGATCAGGTTGCCACTGACGATAAGTGACATCAGCAGGACCTGGTACCTTGAGGCTGCCAAGGGGTTCATCCCCGCCAGGATCTGCCCTGTCATGATTCCGGGCATGGTAATGATCCCGGCGGCCGCCATCTGGTTCGGCGTCGGCAGCAGGGCCGTCCGGATGGCCTGGCGAATCAGGCCGTTCATTGCCTGCGCGCGGGTCGCGCCGAGAATGATCCGCGCCTCGATGGCCTGCCGTTCGCGCGTGATGGCGGACAGGAGTGTATTCATCGACAGGCTTGTTGCATTCATGACATTGCCCAGCAGCAGGCCCGTCAGGGGAATGGCCGTGCGGGCCACATACCACGGGTGGGGCTGGAGGCCGGTCAACAGCCCGATCAGCACCACGATGACCGTCCCTGTTACCGTGGAGGCACCCGCGATCCCGAAATGCCACCACAGACCAAGGCGGACCTGCTGGCGTGACCCGGCTTCCCGGGCGGCGGCGGTGAACATGAAGGCCAGCAGCCCGATGGTCAGCCACACGGAGGCATGACCAAACACGAACAAAAGCACACTGCCGACAAGCGCAAGCTGTACCGCCATGCGCACGGCGGAAACCAGCAGCACCCGCTGCAACCCCAGCGACAGCAGGAACGAAAGCGCGCTGCCGATGGCGATCAGGGCAGCGGCCACCAGCATGTCCCCGGTCGTCAGCACTATGGGTGTCATGGCGCGATTTCTTCCATGTGTCCCCGTGCCATCCGGAACCGCGTCCCGGCCATGCGCCCCGCCTGCCCCATGTCGTGCGAGACCAGGACAATGGCCGTCCCCTGCGCCCTTGCCTCCTGAAGAACGGCTTCAACCCTGTCCGTCGTGGCGGCATCCAGCGCCGAACAGGGTTCATCAAGCAGCAGGACACGGGGATGCAGCAGCAGGGCGCGGATCAGGGACAGCCGCTGGCGTTCCCCCGTGGACAGGCGTGACAGCGGCGAGCGCAGGCAGTCTTCCCGCAGGCCAAGGCGCGCGACCAGCGCGCGCACCGCGTCCGTATCCACCATGTGGTCCAGCACGATATCGGACCACCACGCGGGTTCCGCCGGG
This sequence comes from Komagataeibacter medellinensis NBRC 3288, assembly GCF_000182745.2. Taxonomy (NCBI): domain Bacteria; kingdom Pseudomonadati; phylum Pseudomonadota; class Alphaproteobacteria; order Acetobacterales; family Acetobacteraceae; genus Komagataeibacter; species Komagataeibacter medellinensis. The sequence goes on along the minus strand of NC_016037.1, from coordinate 123,522 downwards.
ACATATTGCACCAAGCGGCGCCACTGCGCCGCAGGCATGCCCGAGCAGGCCTGTCCATCGATGCGTGCATCGCCTTCATGCGGGTCAAGATCCGCGATCATGCGCAGCAGTACCGACTTCCCGCTGCCTGATGACCCGGTGATCGCCACGTACGCCCCCGCCGGGACAGTGAATGCAAACGGGCCACCATGGACACTGCGCAAGGCCAGTACCTCCAGCGCCACGGGCCTGGCCTGATCTGTCGCTACAGTCATCCATCCTCCTGAACAGCCATCCCTGCCCGTTCGCGCGAAGACATCAGCCACGTTGCGTCCAGTCCCGGGCCTTTTCCCATATCTGAATTTCTCGATATGAGGAAATATTATATCCTCGCCGGACATGGCGACCGGCATCGCGCCGGTGTGCATGGCCCGGGCTACGGTCCATTTATGGACAGGTCCCGGCGACAGGACGGCCTGCCCCCGCGCCGGGGCCGTGGCGCTGGCCCCGTCATGGGTGGAAAAGCGGACCATACGCTGCGGATCGCCACGGGACAGGTCGAACTTGCCCCCGGGCGCATCATTTCAACCACGCTTTATAATGGCCAGTTTCCCGGCCCCCTGCTGCGGCTTGAGGAAGGCAGGCTCAGCGTGATCGACATCTTCAATGATACCGATACGCCGGAACTGGTGCATTGGCATGGCCGGGGGCGATCTCAACCGTGGTACCTATACCGGGCAGGTCGGGCTGGTCTATATCGAGCCGAAGGATAATCCTGGCGCCCATGACCGCGAGATATTCCTTGTGCTGAAGGAATTCGCGCCATTCTTCAGCCGTGGCGGCGACATGGCGGTGGGTGCGCTTGCGGGCGACCCGGTAGCCGAACTCCAGCGGCTGGGAAAGGGCGCCGACGCGGTCGCCACGCAAGGGACGAAGGGGTTCGAGGTCGGCTACAGGTCATTCACGATCAACGGCCCATTCAATAAGGTGGCGTATAAGCTGGTGCAGCCGGATAGGGCGCCGTCGGGTAAGCAGGCACGACCGGTACAGGCATCGCCACGCCTGTAGTGGCAGCAACCACGCCCGCGATCAGTCCGGTTACCGCCGCCACAAGCAGGTACTGCGCTCCGGACTGCATCCAGTAATAGCCTGATGGCGGTGCCCACAGGCCATGGTAGCGCCGCCAGTCACGGCCCCGCCACTGCCGCGACCGCCAGTTGACATAATACTCCCCCCTTCGCCAGTCCCTCATATGGCCATGGCCACGCTCCCCGCCACGACGGTCATGACCGCCATGCCCCCATGGCGGATCCGCACGGGCCGTCGCACTAGTCAGGATCAGGCAGGCTGACAGGATGGCGGCCGGAAATCGATCTATCATGGTGCCTCCATCGGCAAGCAGGGTAAGGAACACAGGCTCTCATGGCTTATGCATGAACGTACGCCCCCCCCCCGCGCCAGGACAGGGATTGACATTATTTTATATATCCACAATCAAAGATATATGGATATGGAATCGGCCCTTGCCGCGCTCAGCGCCCTGTCCCAGTCCACGCGGCTGGCTATCTTCCGCCTGCTTGTGCGCCATGAACCGGACGGCCTGCCCGCCGGAGATGTCGCTCGCCATCTTGATATGCCGCAGAACACGATCTCGACCCACCTGGCGATCCTGACACGTGCCGGCCTGCTGAGCGCGCAACGCCACAGTCGGCAGATCGTCTATCGCGCCTGTCTTTCTCGCCTGCGCGAGCTGATGCTTTTCCTCGTCAAGGATTGCTGCGCGGGCAGTCCCGAACTCTGTGCGCCCCTGATCGCGACCCTGTCCTCCTGCTGTCCGTCCCCGGAATCCTGCTCATGACCATCACGATCTATCACAACCCGGCCTGCGGCACGTCGCGCAACGTGCTGGCACTGATCCGCAACAGCGGCGAGGCCCCCTGCATCATCGAATATCTGAAAACCCCACCAAGCCGTGCGGAACTGGTCAGTCTGATCGCCCGTATGGGCGTTCCGGTGCGCTCGGTCCTGCGGGAAAAGGGCACGCCCTTTCACGAACTCGGCCTCGATAATCCGGCCCTGACGGATGATGCGCTGATCGACGCCATGATCGCACACCCCATCCTGATGAACCGGCCGATCGTCGTCACTCCGCTGGGTGCGGCGCTCTGCCGCCCGTCCGAGCGGGTGCTGGACATCCTGCCCAACCCGCAGCGGGGCGCTTTCATCAAGGAGGACGGCGAGAAGATCATCGATAAATCCGGCAAGCGGATCGTTTGATGCTGGCGCTTCTGATTTTCGTTGCCACGCTGGTTTTTGTCATCTGGCAGCCCCGAGGGCTGGGCATCGGCTGGAGTGCCATGGCAGGCGCCGCCATGGCGCTGGCAGCGGGCGTGATCCACTGGCACGATATTCCTGTCGTGTGGCACATCGTCTGGGATGCGACCTTTACCTTCATCGCCCTGATCGTCATCTCGCTGCTGCTGGATGAGGCCGGGTTCTTCCATTGGGCCGCCCTGCATGTGGTGCGCTGGGGCAAAGGGCGAGGCCGGACGCTCTTCCCGCTGATCGTGGTGCTGGGAGCGGTCATTGCAGCGGTTTTCGCCAATGACGGCGCGGCCCTGCTGCTCACGCCCATTGTCATCGCCATCCTCACTCAACTCCGCCTGAGCCATACTGCAGCCCTGGCCTTCATCATAGCGACCGGCTTCGTCGCGGACACCACCAGCCTGCCGCTGGTCATCTCCAATCTGGTGAACATCGTCAGCGCCAATTTCTTTGGCATTGCGTTCGATCGCTATGCCACGATCATGGTCCCTGTCGATCTGGTAGCACTTGGTGCAACGCTGGCCGTCTTGTGGCTGTGGTACCGGCGGCAGGTGCCTGCGACCTATCCCGTCGCCGAACTGCCCGCACCTGCCACGGCCATTCGTGACCCTCATGTATTCCGAGCGGCATTTCCGCTGCTAGCCCTGGTTCTGGCGGCCTATTTCCTGACCGCGCCGTTTCATATCCCGGTCTGTGTCGTAGCCTGCCTGGCCGCCGCAATCCTGCTGCTCGTCGCCGGATATGGCCGGGTGATCTCTGTTCGCATGGTGCTGCGGGGTGCCCCGTGGCAGATCGTGATCTTCTCCCTAGGCATGTATCTGGTGGTCTATGGGCTGCGCAATGCCGGGCTGACCGACTATCTTGCGACCGCACTGGTCTGGCTCGGTCATCAAGGGACGTTCACGGCCACCATCGGCACCGGCTTTCTGGCGGCTGTTCTGTCGTCCATCATGAACAATATGCCGAGTGTGCTGGTCGGGGCGCTGGCGATCCAGCAGGCTCACGACATCACGCCGCTGACACGCGACCTGATGATCTATGCCAACGTCATCGGCTGCGACCTCGGGCCGAAATTCACGCCCATTGGTAGTCTCGCAACACTGCTGTGGCTGCATGTGCTGGCATCCAAGAATCATCGGGTCACGTGGGGGCAATACATGAAGGTCGGGCTGGCCATCACCCCGCCGGTCCTGCTGGCCACGCTCATCGCGCTGGCCCTGTGGCTGCCCCGGGTCAGCCACCCGTAACGCATGAAGGGAACCGCTCCATGACCGCACCTGACCTGCCCGCCCTGCATCCGGAATATCTCGAACGGGTTGACCTCGCGCGGCTTGAGCCACACCCACGGGTTGACCATCCGCCCCGCATCCTGCTGCTCTATGGCTCGCTGCGACCACGCTCGTTCAGCCGCCTGCTGGTGCTGGAGGCGGAGCGCATCCTGAAAGCCCTCGGCGCGGAAACGCGGATATTCGACCCGACCGGCCTGCCGGTGGCGGATTCCGTACCTGCCACCCATCCGAAGGTGCAGGAACTGCGCGCACTCTCGCTCTGGTCGGAAGGCCAGGTCTGGTGCAGCCCCGAACGGCACGGTAACATAACCGCTGTGTTCAAAAACCAGATCGACTGGTTGCCACTGTCCGAAGGCTCGATCCGTCCGACGCAGGGCCGCACGCTGGCGGTGATGCAGGTCTCAGGCGGATCGCAAAGCTTCAATTCCGTCAATGCCCTGCGGGTTCTGGGCCGATGGATGCGGATGTTCACCATCCCCAACCAGTCCAGCGTGCCGATGGCCTATACGCAATTCGGTGATGATGACCGGATGAAGCCCTCCCCGCTCTATGACCGCATGGTGGATGTCATGGAGGAACTGATGAAGTTCACATGGCTGCTGCGGGACCGGGCCGATTACCTCGTTGATCGCTATAGCGAGCGCAGGCAGGACCATCGCCCGCCTGAAGCGCGGTGAGGCCGGGACGGGACGGAACCGTTCGACGTGGTGATTGCGGATGGCGGCCATGCTGCGGGGCCGTAAGCCTGCTACGCTCCAGCCAACGCCAAAGCGGCAACACTTCAGGCTTACCGTATCCGTGATCCTGTGATCTGGATTAATAAACCCCAATCTTCGTGCGACCATCTTGTCGCTTTATCAAAGCTCTTGTAAAAACAAAAAGAAATACTTTGTCATGAACATAGCGTTATGGAATCTTTCCAATTGAAAACCTCCATAAACAGTAAAATCCGTCACGATCCACAAGAAACTACCAAGGTTCTTGTGGTCAACACCCTCCTGACGTGAAGACAAACACCGTGTCCTGATTTCGCATATAGCGATCTTCCTATACCGCCTTGATGTGCCTGGGCATCATAGCCTGCTCATGCCGTTGGCCACGGTCGTTCGAGATTACCAGGATAAAAGCAATAGTGGCGGTCACCGATATTGTACCGGCCCACCTGACCGACACCACTACGAAAGGGGTTCACCCCATGTCACCCTTACAGTCGAGTTGCGCCCTGCCTGAGGCTGCCACGTCTCGAAATGGACGGGAAGGCATCTGTCTTGATCATGACCAGTCCTTGCAGCAATGGATCCTTGCATGATGACCGAAACCTGCAAGGTCCTGATGATCTTCCCGCTTTTCAACGCCAATTCATTCTGGAACTACAAGGAAGCCTGCGATCTTGCGGGCGCACGCTATCCGGCGGCCCCCCTTGGTCTGGTCACGGTCGCAGCCCTCCTGCCCCGGGACTGGGAAGTCCGGTTGGTCAACCGCAATACCGAAGACCTTGTGGATGCCGATTACGACTGGGCCGACATGGTCATGACCGGCGGCATGCTGCCGCAGCGCAATGATGCGCTGCACATCATCGAGACCTGCCGCGCGCGCGGCAAGCCGGTGGTGGTGGGTGGCCCCGACGTGACCTCTAGCCCATCGCTTTACAGCGCCGCCAATTTTCAGGTTCTGGGCGAAGCCGAGGAAATCATGCTTGATTTCATCGCCGCCTGGCGCAAGGGAGCGCGCGAAGGCGTATTCGAAGCGCCGATGGGCAAGACCGATGTCACGAAAAGCCCACTGCCCCGCTTCGACCTGCTGAAGCTGGACCAGTACCTGCATGTTGGCATCCAGTTCTCGCGTGGGTGTCCGTTCAGTTGCGAGTTCTGCGACATCATTGAACTCTATGGCCGAGTGCCGCGCACCAAGACCAATGCGCAGGTCATGGCCGAACTCGATGCCCTGTACGCGCTTGGCTATCGCGGACATGTGGATTTTGTCGATGACAACCTGATTGGCAACAAGAAGGCGCTCAAGAAATTCCTGTCCGACCTGAAACGCTGGCAGAACGAGAAGAACTTTCCATTCGAGTTCTCGACCGAGGCATCGATCAACCTTGCCGATGATGCCGACCTGCTGCGCAGCCTGGCCGATACCAATTTCTTCGCCATATTCGTCGGCATCGAAAGCCCGGATACAGACTCCCTCGTGCTGATGCAGAAAAAGCAGAACACGCGGCGCAGCCTGCAGCAGAGCATCGAGACAATCCACAAGGCCGGGATTTTCGTCAATGCGGGCTTCATCGTGGGTTTCGACAGCGAAAAGGGCAGTGTCGCCCAGGGCATGATCGACTGTATCGAGGATACGTCCATCCCAGTCTGCATGGTCGGCCTGCTTTACGCCCTACCCACGACGCAGCTGACGCGGCGCCTGCTGGCGGAGGGCCGCCTTTTTTCCGGCAGTGAACAGACGCAGTCGGGCGACCAATGCACGGCGGGGCTGAATTTCGAGACAAAACGCCCGCGTCGCGACGTGCTGAACGATTACAGGACGGTGCTTGCGGCCATCTATGACCCAGTCGCCTATTTCGGCCGCGTGCGCAGGCTGGGCCGGATGCTCGGGCGCAAGCGCACGCACCGGATGATAAAGGGTGATTTGCGCAGCTTTGTCCGGCTCATGTTCCGCATCCACCGTGCGGGGCCGGGAACGGCCGGGCAGTTCTGGCGCATGATGCTGGACTGCGCCCTGCATAACCCGCGCGCGCTGCCCTATGTGGTGATGACAAGCGCGCTTTACCTGCATCTTGGCCCGTTTTCACGCCAGGTCATTGCCGAGATCGACCGCGAGATCGCGGATGTGGAACAGGGCCGCTGGCATGTGCCGCCCGTTGTACGTCATGTCAAGGCAGAACTCGTGCCAGCCTAAACCGTGTTAAGGGAAGATGAAGGAGTATGCATGATGTACAATAAAGGCGCTAATATGCATTGCCTGTTAAAGCGCATTTCGTATAAATTCCGACATAACGAAGCTATTCCACTTATCAAAATATATATTGAATTAATGAAAAGAATTGTTCAATAAATAATTTGTTTTAGATTTTATTATACGATATTTTTTCGAAAAATGAGGCGCATCTGGCATAATCATCATATATGGTTACATACAATCATATTATTGAAAACCTGCTCTTTTGCATATGCCCAGCCTGTTCCCGTAAGCGTGCTGAGCGCGGGCGTTACGCCACAGCAGAATATTCCCGACCATATTGACCCGCGCACCCATCTGTCCGGCAACTGGGGCGGAATACGGAACTGGCTGCTGGCACAGGGAATTGATATCCGTATATCGGATACCAATGAATTCTGGTCCAACCCGGTGGGGGGCGCGCAGGCATCCAGCAACTACATCGGGTCCGCCGCGGTTGAAATGGTGACGAATCTGCACACCCTGACGGGCCTGCCACTGGGTACATTTGACATCAGCGCCATGGAAATCCGTGGGCGACCATTCAGTAATACGCCCCTGTATGTTTTCAACCAGACATCGAATATCGAAGCGGATGATAACGGGCGGCTATATGAACTGTGGTACAGCCAGAAATTCATGGGAGAACGCCTGGCCTTCCGGATTGGCAAGCTGGATCTCGGGCATGACTTCATGGTCAGCAGCGTCGGGCTGAACTTCCTCAACGCGTCCTTTTCCTGGCCCATCATGCCCGATAATGACCTGTATGACCAAGGCCCCGTCTCCCCCGTGGCCACGCCTGCGATACGGTTGCGCTATACCCTGTCCCCACACTGGAATTTCCTGTTCGCGGCAGCCGATGACAATCCTGTGGGCGGCCCCTTCATCAACGCGAAGGACCTGTGGAACCAAAACCGCGACCCCGGTGGCACGCGCTTCAGTTTCCGCACGGGCGCTCTTTTCTTCGGGGAGGTCCAGTACCGGCGGACCCTGTACGGAAGGCAGGGCACATATAAACTTGGCGGTTACTTTGATACCGGACGCTTTCCCGACCAGTCCGATCTCAGAAAAAACCATAAAACCAACTGGGCCGTCTACGCCATTGCGGATCAGACGCTGCAGCATTTCGGGCGAATAACGGAGCTTGACGCTTTCATTCGGGGGAACTGGACAGCGGACACCGACCGCAACCAGATCGTCTATGCCGCAGATGCTGGGTTGTCCCTGAAGGGGCCGTTTTGGACGTGCAGGCGACATGGCGGGGTTTGGTGCGGGCCTGGGGGCGGCTAGTCCCTATCTTGCCCAGGCGGACCGGCGTTCTGGCCTGCCCATGCAGGGCACCGAATATCATCTGGAGTTGACCTATCAGATCCCAATCACGCCATGGTTCATGCTTCAGCCTGATATTCAGGGCATCATATCGCCCAGTGGTGGTGTTCTCGATAATAAAGGGCAGCATGTGCATGACGAAGCCATCTTCGGTCTGCATAGCAGCGTAACATTCTGAACCACTCTGTACAAGGTTTTTTTGAAAAGATCCGACCAGACTGTGTTGTCTCGCCTTTTCATTCCAGGTTCAGCTAGAAATTCACATTGGTATGCAACCCGAATACGGATTCATTACCAATCCGGTGCGTCGGACAGGATGGATCTCCCGTGCCGCCCGAGGGGTTCAGGACATATTGGAAATCGGGCTGCACGACCATCCATGGTGTGATCTGGGCCTGATAGGTCAGTTCAAAATGATTTTCGTTTCCCTGCACCAGGGCACCGCGCGCGCGATCATAGGCACGCACGCCTGATGTGACGCGACCGATACCCCAGCCCAGACCAAGTGTATCATTCGTCCTGCCTGAAAAGGGCGCCTTCAGGTTAAGGCCGGCATCAATGGCGAAGCTTATGATATTGCGATCACCACTATTACCCGTCGCCCGGACAAACAGGCCAAGTGCGCGTGATGCATCAGGCGACGGACGCCAGATCAACTGGTCGATTATCCCGTAAATCAGCCAGTTTCCCCGATCCCAGCGGGGTGTACCACCATCCGCGCCAAGAGACAGTCCCTGTGTGTTATATCGATAATCCGGAAATCGTGCCGTATCATAATAGCCTCCAAGTTTATAAACGCCTGACAGGCCCGGATGACTGGCCGCGCGTCCACTGTCGCCAGATTGAGGATTGAAGGCATACTGAATTTCGGTAATCAGTAGCGCGCCGGTTCCCATATTGAACTGCGTGCCACTTCCATCCCTTATGGTCTGGCTGGTGGGGTCCGCCGGGTTTCCGGTCACGCCAAAGACACTGCTATCCTGATTACCCGACGGATTGTCATCCGCCGCCGCGAACATGAATGTGTATTTTTCACCGGGTCGGTAGCGCAACCGGATTGCGGGAGCTGCAAGCGGCCATGAAGGACCGCCAGCATAAAGGTTGACCGAAGGACCCATTGGCCATCCGAAATTGGCGTTGAGGTACAGGGACGCGTAATCGCTGATCAGGAATTCCGTATCGAGATCCTGCTGGCCGATCTTGACGTCCAGCGCGCCCCTGAGAAAGGACTGCTGGTACCAAAGTTCAAACAGGCGGGTGGAGCGATCCGCCTCAAATCCGCTGATGGGGTTGAAATTGCCCAGATGGTCCTGAGTGACGGCACGTCCCCGGATCTGCAGGGCACTGATGTTGATTGTCGCGCCTTTAAGCCCGATCATCCTTTCCAGATCCGCCATCAGGGTCGGCATGGTAATGCCGATATAGGAAGGACCCGTGCCCGATCCCTTGCCATCGCCATTGGTACTGCCGATCCCGCCCGTGGCGTTACCCCATAACTCGTTGACGTCCTGAATGCTCAGCGTCAGGCCGTAGCGGGCCAGCCATGGACGCAGTCCCCCCATATTCCCCAGCAGGCTCCCATCGGCAGACGGCGTATCTTGGCTGTGGCTGGTCGTGATTGCGCCTGCTTGCCAGGAATCACGCACGGTCGCCGGGTCAATCTGGGCCAAGAAAGGTGTACTGGCGCCCAGATGGGCCTGCCCACCCGCAATGGCGGTCTGGGCCTGCCCCGCAACGGAGATGAAACCGCCGATGCCCCAGAAGAAAATTCCCTCACATACACGCCGGGACAATCGGGTAACGCAAACCGCCGGAATCCTGCGTGATGTCAGTTCGCACGGTCGCAAATGTTTCTCATATTATCGTAAAAAAGGTCGTAATCCAGACAGATATCATATACCCGGTCTTCTTTCCACAACATGATGTTTTTGTTAAAGACACAATGTGAATAAAAGAGAATTGTGATATTATATCGTTCTCGTAATTTAATTTATTATTTTTAAAAAATATGCCTGAAGGTCATAAAAAGGTGTCTATTCTGCTTTGGCGATGGACGAAAACACATAGCGGAAAATAAATTATCGCGGCTGCCGCTTCTATGGAAAACAATTCAGACTTTTCACTTTGGCTGCCTGCACAAAATGATCGCCGGCATGCATGGTAATACTGAGTACCATGCTGCCTGCTACAAGGATTGGCCGCCCTACCATTGCTCATAACGGCTGATCTCTTGCTAGCAGCGTCTCCCCCGTGACCTTATTTTCCGTGTTCAGGTTCACGTCATGTCTGCGTGTTACAAGAACAGCGAGCATCGGCATGATGGCATGGCCAGGGTCAGGTGCCAGGAGGCCGGACAAATATTATGAGATCGATAGTGCATTACGGATTGGCAATCCTGATGATAGTCAGCATATCCGGCTGTGTGGCGCGCGCCGAAACAGAAACAGAAACAGAAACAGAAACAAACGGTATTTGCGAGACAGTGGAACAGGGTATCCGGCTGCATGTCGACGGCACGTATGGCGGATATCCCCATTCCGTCCTGCGTGATGCGGTGCTGGAGAGCGTAGCCTGTCCTTCGGGGGATGCAGAACTACGCGCTTTCCATACCATTGCGATACCGCCGCCCCATATGCGTATTGCCGTCATGCGCCCCATCGGGCAGGGCCAGCAGGGATCGCTGTCCATCATGCTGTTTTCACAAGGGCATTTCGTTATCGGCGAACGGATGTCCCTCTCTCCTTTCTCACGCACCCAGTCTCCTTTTTCGGTAAAGGCAGACATCAACCTTGCAACAGCACGCCTATGGGGCGATCTGGCGAACCGGATCGCACAGGGGAAGCGTGCCATTCCATAACGGGGAAACAAGCTCAGTCCATCACATTTGCGATCCGGTTTACCGAAAATGGCCGTAGCTTGCACATATTCTGCGATGTCATTAGGTCACGGGCGCCACACAGTTATCTGGATACAGGTTCCTTGCTCGCTGCCGGTGTCGTCGTGGGTTTACCATCTCCATTCTTTTTTTACAGTCTGAACACCAACGGACCGCAGGTATCGGCAAGGCGGCCAATCGTTCAGGTTCGCGTCATGTTTGAGTGATATGATCGTTCGGATGAAATACAAATCTGGCCTTTCCCCAGCACGTTATGACGCACCAACAATCATTTTCCACTGGGGATGCACGGCCATTATCATACTGCAGTTCGCAACCGCGAATTTATGGGGCCTGTTCCGGAACCCGCTACACCATCAACTGGTGGTGACCCACCTGACGGCAGGCATGGTACTGAGCGTTCTGTTTCCCGCACGCCTGCTATGGCGACTAGGCTGGGGACGGCAGATCCGCGCCGCCGATCGCTGGCTTGATGCCATGCTGGCGCGCTGCGTGGAGTACAGCCTGTATGGTTTAGTCCTGCTGGAAATCCTCCTGGGATATCTGTGGCGATGGGGCAATGGGCAGGCCATGAGTTTCCTGTCCATCCAGATCATGCCGCCCTTTGGCAGGTTTCCGACATCGACAGTCGGCATTCTGCACTGGCTGCACCAGTGGAATGGCTGGCTGATCATCGTGCTTGCCACGGGTCATGCGCTGGCCGCGTGTTTTCATTACTTCATTCTCCGGGACAATGTTTTTCAGAGAATGCTGCTGACAGGGAATGTATCCGATGAATATGGAAAGTAAAATACCGCTGCGCCCCAAAGAAATCCACGCGACCTCCCGTCTGGGCTGGCTGCGGGCCGCTGTTCTGGGGGCGAATGATGGTATCCTGTCAACATCCAGCCTGATCATTGGTGTCGCCAGCGCCCATGCGACACAGGGGAGCATCCTGCTGGCTGGAATTTCCAGTCTGGCTGCCGGGGCCATGTCCATGGCCGCAGGGGAATATGTGTCCGTTAGCTCGCAGGCGGATTCTGAGAAGGCTGACCTCGCCCGCGAAAAAAAGGAGCTTGGCAGTAGCTGGGACGCTGAAGTGAGCGAACTGGCCGGGATATACCGTCAGCGTGGCCTGGATGATATTCTGTCACGCAAGGTTGCCCTTCAGCTCATGAAGCATGATGCACTGGGGGCGCACGCCCGCGATGAACTCGGCATTTCGGACGCGACTGCGGCGCGCCCGGTACAGGCCGCCTTTGCATCGGCTAGCGCATTCTCTTCCGGTGCCATACTGCCCGTGCTGGCAGCCCTGCTGTCGCCAGCCAGCGTGGTCTCGTGGAGTGTATCCGCTGTATCCCTGATTGGTCTGGCGGTGTTGGGAGTCGTGGGTGCGCGTGCAGGTGGGGCCTCACCATGGCGTCCGGCAATGCGGGTCATATTCTGGGGCATCGTAGCGATGGCCGTGACGGCTGCCATCGGCCGGATATTCGGGGTACAGACATAATGTATTAAATATTTCTGTATATTGAACGAATGGAATGATATCGTGAATGTACTTCTTGTCATTGTGCTATCAAAGGCTGTCGTTTCAGTGCTCTGCATGCGACTTGTATTTCATTTATATCGTGACAAAAACAATATAATATTACATAGAAATGGGTCTGTGGGATAATGCTATCCCGGCAATAGATAGTGGGCATCAACTTCCTTGAAGACTTTCCCAAGGCGGCTATGGGAACCCCGCTTCTCCTGCGGGACGCGAATTATATGCGCAGTGATCTCTATTCCGTTGTCGCTGCGATCGTTAATGGCCGACTACGATGTCGGACCGAAAGGCATTTGCCCACACGCCATGGTCATCCTGCTTGCGTACCCATCTCATCCAGGATGACCGAACCGGGCATGCATGCAAGATCATCCTATACCGCCAGGGAGTCACGCACTCATGACATAACCGCTACCCCTGACGGTGTGGATCAGAGGTTGGCCGTCCTGCCCCAGTTTTTCCCGCAGACGACAAATATGCGTTTCGACGATGTTCGTACGAACCGGGAAATCCATATGCCAGACATCCTTCAGCAACATTTGCCGGGAAAGCACCGTGCCTGCATTCCTCATGAAATATTCCAGAAGTTTTAGTTCCTGAGGCTGCAGAAGAACCTTTTCGCCATTCCGTGTCACTGCAAGCGTCAGCAGATTGAGTTCAACGTCAGCCACATTCATTATTGTTGTATGCTGGAAGGAAGATGATCGACGAAGCAGTACCTGCACGCGCGCGACCAACTCGCGTAATGCAAATGGCTTGATCATGTAATCATCCGCACCATGCCGCAGACCGGCGACACGGCTTGGTACGCCATCCATCGTCGTCAGGAACAGGACTGGCGTCATGATGGCATAAGAGCGCATGCGCATGAGAATTGTCAGTCCATCCAGACCAGGCAGCATGCGATCCAGAATGACGATATCCCACGTTTGCGACAGGGCATGCTGCGATCCATCGGTCCCGTTAGCGACACAAACCACGTCAATTCCGCTTTCCTCCAGTCCCTGCCGCACGTAATCCGTAGTTGCGTGGTCATCTTCAACCAAAAGCAGGCGGGGGCGTGTTACCAGCGTCATGAAGCAGGCCAATCAACAAATTTAATGTCCCGCCCAGCGAGACTGAGTTCTTGATCAGGTTATCAGAATCATTGTTACATGACACCATCCATGACGATGGATAGACAATTATTGGCATTTTTTAATGTATCGACCATGTCTCCAAATTGAATACAGAATAAATAATATCAATATTTCATGTGATACATATCATAAATGTGGATGTATATGTATTATATTTTATACGGTATTAAAACAAATACTACGTACGCGCAGGCATATAAAAAATAAAAGACGGTAAGTTCTCTCCGGACAGGACAAGGCAAAGGGGTTAACGCGGAAAGACCATTGAGGGTAAAGTCAGGCCACAGGGCTGGAGCCTATGCCAACCGGACCTGTCATGATCGGGGACGGGTGGATCTTGTCCGGTCATCCATATCCTGAGAGGATGTCGCTACATGATAAATATGTCCAATGATGTCGTGGAATAGGATATCCCGACGCCGAAATGTGGAGACACGACGTATCATCGCCACGACGTCGTTTCGTATCGTCACGTTGTTCGCCGGTCTTTTTATATTGGGCGGCATGGTCATGACTATAACGTCAGGCCTTTACAGCCAGTCAACCATGCGCCAGCAGATCCGCCGGGAAGTGGAGAACGAGAGCCATGAGACATTTGCAGATGCTGGTGTTGCGGATGTCCGTCATCTCCTGCCAGTTGTGCAAGGACTGATCGAACATGAACCCGGTTTCCATTATTTGCTTCAGGACTCCGGACAGGTCATTGTCGCAGGCAACATGCTGCATCTGCGACCAGTGCCGGGCGAACGCTGGCTGGCATGGTCCCATCGCCTGCCGAAAGAAATCAACCAGGATATCGTTTATGGAATAGGTTATCGCCTTGATGACGGCGGCTATTACTTCGTGGGCATGGATGCCTCGCCCCTGACGCATCTCCAACGCGCATTATGGACAACGATCCTGTGGGGCATTGCAGGATTTGGTCTGATAGGGGTAGCGGGCGGCCTTTTCCTGAGCAACCTGATCCTGAAATGGATCGAGACGATAAGCAGGACGGCACGGAGCATCATGCAGGGCGATATGTCTCGCCGCATCCCGCTACGTGGCACGGATGATGAGCTTGATCATCTCTCGGAGAGCCTCAATGCGATGCTCGACCAGAATGAATACCTGATTGCAAGTCTGAAACAGGTCTCCAATGACATCGCGCACGACATGCGCCGCCCGCTGGCGCGTATGCGCCAGAATCTTGAGCGCGCCATTGGGGCACATGGACCTTCCGATACCATGCATGAGCAGGTCGAGTGTGCAATCGAGGATCTGGATGCCGCATTGGAAATATTTTCCTCGCTGCTCAAGCTGGCGCAACTTGAGTCCGGGGCATGGAACAACGAAATGGAACCCCTCGATCCCGCACGACTTCTGGAATCAGTTCTAGAACCGTATCGCTCCGTTATCGAAGACAATGGACAGCGCCTGGAAACCGAAATCATTCCCGCCTGCCCTACCGTCACCGGTCATCCAGTCCTTTTACGGCAGGCATTCTCCAACCTGATCGAGAATGCCGTACGCCATACGCCTGACCAGACCACCATCACAGCGACCATAATGCTTTCGGACAAGACCATCACGATAGAAATAGCCGATAATGGTCCAGGCATTCCGGACGAAGCCATGCTTCGGGTATTCGACCGCTTTGTCCGTCTTGATACAAGCCGTACGCATGACGGTAACGGGCTAGGGCTTACCATGGTGAAAGCCGTAGTACAACTGCACCGGGGCACGATCGTCTTGTCTCACAACAACCCTGGCGTAAGGTGTATCGTTAAATTACCCATAGAGCTCTAGCCTTCACGGCCTCATAGACAGCAGACCTCCTGGCTGGTTAGAGATGTGCAAATACGACTGAAGATTGGGGCATTGTAAGCTGACATCCCCGTGAGCTTTCGCCAGAAATAATGATGCCGCGCGCCCATGCGATGTGGCCGCCTGCAACGGTCCCGGCGAGCAGGGATCCAAATCGGGATTCATACAAACCATGCTGCTCTGGTCCCTGATTCTGGTTGCATCAGCCGCGGCATTTGGCCTGAGCGCCGTGTCGGGAGGCGGTGCCGGGCTGCTCCTAATGCCCCTGCTGGGGCTGGTGCTGCCTGGCACTCAGGTGCCAGCCGCCCTGTCGATCGGGACAGTTGCCAGTTCGGCGACGCGCATCATCTCGTTCTGGCAGGCGATCCGGTGGGACATCGTCCGGCATTTTGCGCCCACCGCGTTGCCCTTCGCCGCCCTGGGCGCATGGGCATTGAGCCGTATGGAGCCAGCCTATCTGTCGCTGCTTCTTGGCGTATTCCTGATGGGGAATCTTCCCCTTCTCTTTCGCAAGCCTGCACCCCAGGTCACTGTGAAAACGCCCCACGCTATCGAACTGCACGTACTGGGTGCTACCGCCGGCTTCATTTCCGGTTTTACCGGAGCGGTCGGCCTGGTGTTCAATGGGTTTTATTATCGACTTGGTCTGCGGAAGGAAGAAATCGTCGCAACCCGCGCGGCCAACGAAATCATGCTGCATGTGCTCAAGATCGCTCTCTACGCTGAGTTCGGCCTGTTGAATACCCGGGCCAGCATTGCGGGTATCGCTGTTGCTGCGGCGGCGGTTCTGTCATCAATAATCATGAAGTACCTGTTGCCGCACCTGCATGATCGCTTGTTTCACCATATTGGTCATGCCGCCATGGTCGTGGCGGGTGTCATGATGGTGATCTCCGCCAGTAGTCAGTTAGCGCGGCAGGCAAATGTCACGGTGCATTTCGCCCACGTAGCCCATGAAGCCGCAGCGTCCGTGTCATGGCGACAACACACTTTCGCGGTCGAATGGGAAAATGGTGATGAACGCGAGTTGAGCCCCCGAGTGCTTTCCAGACTGGCTTCATCCCCTATGATAACAACCCATTGATTTAAGTGCGGGAATCTGATTCAGGCTCTGTGAGGAGACTGGAGATGAGCGACCTGTTTTGGCTGCCGGACGAACAAATGGAGCGTCTGCGGCCCTTTTTCTTTAAGAGCCATGGTAGAGCCTGCGTTGATGACCGCCGAATGCTGAGCGGCATCATTTTTGTCAATCGGAACGGCTTGCGCTGGCGCGATGCGCCCCGGGAATACGGTCCACATAAGACGCTCTAAAACCGTTGGAAGCGTAACCGGCCGTTTGAGGCCGCCTTATGATTGAGGATTGTGACTGGTAACTTACCGTCGTTAACGACGTCGTTAACGACGTCGTTATTGACGTCATTTGAGAGGTAAGAATGACCCAGGAAATCCTGATTGGCGTTGAACGCCGCCGCCGCTGGTCGGATGAACGGAAGCTGGCGATACTGGCTGAAGTTGGTGTGGATGGAGCAAGTGTATCGGATGTGGCACGTCGACATGACCTGACCCGCCAACATCTTTACCAATGGCGGACGTCATTCCGTCAAAGACTATCTTCCCCAGATCAGTCTGTGGCGTTTGTTCCTGTTGCTTCAGTGACGACACCTGCTGTGGCATCTGGCGGTGATCCTGACGAACTGGCCATAGTGCTGCGCAATGGCCGTAGTATCAGGGTGACGGGACATCCTGCCGAAGATCTTCTGGCCCGGGTCATCCGGATTGCGGAGACGGCATGATTGGCGTGGGCAACGGCGTGCGTGTCTATCTGGCCTGCGGGGTGACCGATATGCGCAAGGGCATATCGGGTCTGGCAGCACTGGCACAGGACGTGCTGCGTCAGAACCCGACATCAGGGGCGCTCTTTGCCTTTCGTGGTCGCCGTGGGGACAGGATCAAGCTTCTGATGTGGGACGGTCAGGGGTTCTGTCTTTATTACAAGGTGCTTGAGAAGGGACGTTTTCCATGGCCGTCTCCGGCAGAGGGCGTTGCACGCCTGACGACAGCACAGATGGCCATGCTGTGGGAAGGCATGGAGTGGAGACGCCCTTCCTGGTCTGCACCACCGTCTCGCGTGGCCTGATTTTTATGGCGTGAGAGTGCAGAACATTTTGAATTTTCTTAGGTTTTCTGCTATTTTTTCATAATGACGTCTGCACCTGCGGTCCTGCCTGATGATCCGGATACCCTGAGGGAAATGATTGTTTCCCTGCAGACCGAAGTGGCTCGGCTTTCTGCGTCAGCCCGTGCGTATGAAGCTCTTGTCCAGTCTCTCAAAATCCGGATCGCACGTCTTCAGAAACAGAAATTCGGGGCCAGTTCAGAAAAGATAGACCGTGAGATTGAACAACTCGAACTGCTCCTTGAAGATGTAAAAATCGCCATCGCGGCAGCCGATCCTTCTCCTGATATCAGGGAGCATGATGTCAGCGATGATGCACTCTCTCCCCCACGGCAGCGTGGCAAACCAAAGGTTTCTGACACGACACCACGGGAGCGTATTGTTCTCGACCCAGGTGAGGCCTGTCCTGCCTGTGGCGGTCCCCTGCGTCTTGTAGGCGAAGATGTCACCGAAATACTGGACTTTATTGCGGCAAAACTGAAAGTTGTCGAAACGGCACGGCTGAAGAAATCCTGCCGTCACTGCGAAACACTGGTGCAGCCTGAAGCACCGTCGCGCCCTGTCCCACGGGGGATGGCTGGCACCGGGCTTTTAGCCCATATCCTGGTCTCGAAATTCGATGACCACATTCCGCTTTATCGTCAGAATGAGATCTTTGCCCGTCAGGGTGTGGACATTCCCCGTTCAACCCTGATCGACTGGTGTGGTCAGGCCGTTGCCGTTCTGCGTCCTCTGACAGATCTGATCCGTCAGGATGTCGTAAAGGCAGACCTGCTACATGCTGATGATACACCCATCCAGGTTCTTGACCCCCGTCTGCGTCAGGCTGGCAAACCCCGGGGCGTGAAGGAAGGGCGGATCTGGAGCTATCTGCGCGATCCCCGCCCATGGGGAGGGAGTGATCCGCCCGCCGTGGCCTACTGGTTCTCTCCCGATCGCAAGGGGATCAATCCCCAGACCCATCTGGCACAGTTCCGGGGCATTCTGCAGGCTGACGCCTACGCCGGGTTCAGGGATCTGTATAAACCAGACGCAACAGGAACCGTGCACGTGCGCGAAGCGGCCTGCTGGGCTCATCTCCGCCGGGCCTTCCATGATGTCTGGAAGGGCAGTGATTCGACAATCGCAAGGGAAGCACTTGAACAGATCGGAGAGCTCTACGATATCGAGCGCCAGATCACCGGACACCCGGCCCCGTATCGTCTGGCTGTCCGACAGGAACAAAGCCGCCCCCGTGTCACAGCATTCCACGCATGGTGCGAAACACAGCTTGCCCGTATCCCTGGAAAGGGGGAACTGGCAAAAGCGATCCGTTATGCGCTCAACCGGTGGAAGGCCTTTACCCTGTTCCTCGAAGATGGTCGTGTCGCCATCGACAACAATCCTGCCGAACGCGCCATACGGCCCGTATGCGTGGGGCGAAAAAATTATCTCTTTGCCGGATCCGACACCGGGGGCGACAACATCGCTGATGCCATGACGCTTATCGAAAGCGCAAAACTCTCCCGGCTTAATCCGCACGATTACCTCGCCGACGTCCTGGCCCGTATCAACGAGCACAAGATCAACCGGCTCCACGAACTGTTGCCATGGAACTGGAAACCCGTGAATACACTGCACAGACAGGCCGCATAATCAAGGCGGCCCAGAGCGGCCGGTTACTTGGAAGCGCTGGGGCGCCATGGGGATCTGCGCCCGGATGATGGACGGTCTGGCTGCCGGAAAGGCAGAGCCCCAGACCATCATGACTGATGCGACGTATCTCCAGGCACACCGCACGGCTTCGAGCGTGCGGCTAAAAAAGGGGATCCAGGTCGCTTGATCGGCCGCACCAGAGGGGCATAAACACGAAGCTGCATGCGATCACCGACCAGAGTGGGCGACCGCTGAGCTTTTTCATGACTGCGGGACAGATAAGCGATTATACCGATGCCGCTGCCCTGCTGGATAGTCTTCCTGAAGCACAATGGATGCCGGGAGATCGCGGGGATGACGCCGACTGGTTCAGGGACGCCCTGGAAGCAAAAGGTATAAAAGCCCTGCATTTCAGGACAGAAATCTCGCGGAAAACCGGTCAGATACGACAAGAGAAAATATAAACGCCGCAATCGCATCGAGATCATATTCGGAAGGCTCAAGGGCTGGCGGCGGGTTGCAACCCGCTACAACAGATGCCCGACCGTCTTCTTCTCAGCCATCTGTCTCACCGCAACCGTCATGTTCTGGCTATGTGTCCCGAGCCTAGAAGCCGTCCGTACTTTGGTAAAAATCTTTCAACACCGTAATAATAATAACGTCCGCTATCATTATATTACCCGCAACAAAGTGAACTTTTCACCTGAAGATTATATGAATCTTACTTCACACGAGATTCACTATGACTACAGTGATATTTTTTTCATCGACGGCTTCAAATGTTCTATCAAGTGTTTGAGGGAGGCATCATGCCAGGATGGAAAAGTGAGCAAACACATTATCCTGAACCACTAGTGAGATCCAGTAAGCTCATCCCATCGGAAAATGCCATAAATGCATCAACGGCCTGTACTATGAGATGGCGAAACTGACAAGCATTGCCCAGTATACACTGGTTATTGCCAGATGAGTGACAGGCACCAGGGGATTCTTTTTCAGTTTCCATGAGCCGCATAATATGACCGACGTTGATGTTTCTGGCAGACACAGCCAGACGGATGCCACCAGTACCTCCCCGGGTACCTTGTACGATCCCGGCATGACACAGGTGTTGTACAACTTTCACAAGATGATTGTGCGAAATTCCATGCAACTCAGTGATGTTCCTGACGGTAACACGCGAATCAGGATTACACGCCAAGTGGATCAACACACGGAAAGCGTAGTCGGTACGCAGCGAAAGACGCATCAACCCCACCACCCATAGGCACGTGTTGACTGATTTTCCCAAGCAGCCTCTCAGAATATTGCCAACGGGCTGCTACCAGGCAACCGTGACGCAGGGCATTCGTGACATAGGGGAGTAGAGTGCGCAAAATGGAGTTGCCTGCGCGTCTGTTCCTCTGCAGTCATGAATTAGGTTACCTTCGAGTTTGGAAAGGTGACACACACACCAAATCCTCTGGCAGATCCTGTAAGTGGGGAACGTAAGCGCAGAGTAACGTCCATTTGGGTAGCGATATTACTGGCAATGGCGAGACCCAGGCCACTGCCATGATTACCGGTCCCGCCGCGCACGAATGGGCTAGTCAGCCGCTGGAATATGCCGGGTGGCAGCGCGGGGCAGTCATTGGTGATGTCGATTCCACCATCTGGTAGCACGGCCACCCGCACGGGCATATGGTGCCCTCCATGCAGCAGGGCGTTTTCAAGCAGGTTGCGCAACATGATGCCGGTCGCATCCATGTCACCATGTACGAATATGTGGTGAATCCCGTCTGGCGCGATGACAATGCCCTGCCCGTCACACGGATTATGCCCAAGATCATCGACAAGGACACGCACTACGGTCATCAGGTCGAAACGGTCGCGCCGGAAAGCGACGCCGGACGAGGCGCGGGAAAACTGCAGCAGTTTTTCCACCGTGCGGCCCAGCCTGCGGGTCCGATCGGCAATGACCTCCACCCGCCGGCCCGTATCCGAACCCGCCGGCATCAGTCGGCCCAGCATCTGTACCTGCGCCAGAAGGGCTCCAAGCGGGTTACGCAGTTCATGCGCAGCGCTTGCGGCAAAGGCGCGCTCGGTAGAGAGCGCTGCCTCCAACCGCGCCAACAGCGTATTGATCGAGCGCTGGATGGAGACTAGTTCGTCAGGGAGATCAAGGGGGGGAATGGGCTGAAGGTTGCCGCTGCCACGTGCGCGCATCTCGTCATGCAGCAGGTCCAGCGGGCGCAGGGCGCGCCGCACGATCAGGCGCACCAGCCACCAGATCACCGGCATGAAAAGCAGCATGGGCACGACAGAGATCAGCATCGCGCGCCGGACGGCCTCGCGCCGGTGGAAGGTCGGTTCCCCCACAAGGACACGGTATTTCTCCGCCACGGGTGACGCGACATAAACGCGAAAATGCGGGACGTTGGCAAACCCGGTCCGCCAGTTGCTGACAAATGCGGTTTGCGGGGCATTCTGGGAACGCAGCACGACATGTCCACTCACGTCCACGACCTGATAGGCCAGTGTGCGCGGTCCGGCCTCGGGCAGCCAAGCGATGGATGACGCCGCACCCGGTTCGTGCAGTCGCGTGGCCACCGCCGTCTGCAACCGCTCGGCCACTTCCTGCAGCGAGTTATCCAGCCGTTCCGTCACCTCGTAGCGGGTAAATCCGCCCACGGCGATACTGAGGATCAGCAGCCCCAGAATAACGACCATAAGTACGCTGCTGATGATGCGGGTGGACAGGCTCCAGCTTTTCATGAGCCGTTCTTTCCATCCAGGCAGTAACCACGACCGCGTATGGTCCGGATCACGTTATTGCCCAGCTTGCGCCGCAGGCGGCTGATGAAGACCTCGACAGTATTGCTGTCCACTTCGCGATCCAGCGCATAAAGGACCGTGTCGATCTGCTGGCGCGAATAGATCCGGCCCGGACTGCGCGAGAGCAGTTCCATGATGCTCCATTCGCGCGCGGTCAGGTCCAGCCGCTCGCCATCACGCGATACGGACCGGTTCTCCCGGTCTATCGTAATCTCTCCCACGCGGCAGTGCGCCTGCCTGCGCGGCGATGCATACCGGCGGGCTACCGCCGCAATGCGGGCCACGAGTTCATTCAGGTCATAGGGCTTGACGATATAATCATCCGCCCCTTCGGACAGACCCGCGATACGGTCACTGATCTGGTCTTCTGCCGTGGTGATGAGGATGGCGATGTCAGACGATGTCCGGCGGACCTCACGCAGCAGGTCGCGCCCGCTTCCATCGGGCAGGCCAAGGTCGAGCAGTATGAAATCATAATCCACCGTTGCCATGGCCGCGCGCGCGTCCTCCAGCGTCGTGAACCAGTCCACGGCATGCCCGTCCAGACCCACGCGCTCCTGCACCGCCACACCCAGATCGTATTCATCCTCGACAATAAGGATACGCATCAGTCCTGATCCTTTTCCCGCATGACCCGGGCATACAGTGATGGCAGCACAAGCAGGGTCAGCAACGTGGACGTGACCAGCCCGCCGATCACCACACTGGCCAGCGGGCGCTCGACTTCCGCGCCCGCACTTTCGGAAAACGCCATGGGAAAAAAGCCAAGGCTGGCCACAAGGGCCGTGGCCATGACCGGGCGGAAGCGGGATTCCGCGGCCGCAAAGGCCGCCTGTGCCACGGCCATTCCCCGTGCCCGCAGGGCTGCGATCTCACTGACCAGCACCACGCCATTC
Source organism: Komagataeibacter medellinensis NBRC 3288 (assembly GCF_000182745.2). Lineage (NCBI taxonomy): Bacteria > Pseudomonadati > Pseudomonadota > Alphaproteobacteria > Acetobacterales > Acetobacteraceae > Komagataeibacter > Komagataeibacter medellinensis. The sequence continues at coordinate 100,764 of NC_016037.1, read as the reverse complement.
AGGATCGCCACGCCAAACAGCGCGATGAAGCCGATCCCCGCCGAAATGCTGAACGGCAGCCCGCGCAGCGTCAGCGCCACAATGCCGCCGGTTGCCGCCACCGGCAGGTTGACAAACACCAGCAGCGCGGGCCGGACGGCGCCAAATGCCACCACCAGCAGGGCAAAGATCAGGCCAAGGGCGATGGGCAGCACAATTTCCAGCCGCTGCATGGCCGATTGCAGGTTACGGAACTGCCCGTCCCACTGCATGGTATAGCCTGCGGGCAGCTTCACATCCCGCGCCACGCGGGCCTGGGCTTCGGCCACGTAGGATGCCAGATCGCGCCCGCGCACATTGGCCTGCACCACCATGCGCCGGCGCACGCCATCGCGGCTTATACGGGGCGGACCATCGACTTCATGCACATGCGCCACCTGTGACAGCAGCACATTCCCCTGCCCGTCCACCCGCCGGACCTGCAGCGCACCGATTGCGGCGGTCGAAGCCACGCGCTTCGGGTCAAGACGCACCTGCGTGCTGATGATGGCGTTATCCACGATCACCGGCCTTGTACCGATATGGCCGCCAACCGCCTCCACCGTATCCAGAATGTCCTGCACCGCCACATTGCGGCTGGCGGCCTGCGTGCGGTCAATGTCGACCACGATCAGCGGCACGGTGCCGTCCCCCGCAGCCGCCACGTCCGCTGCCCCCTTCACGCCGGACATGGCCGCCACCACCCGGTCACCCAACTCGGCCAGCATGGCCAGGTCATCGCCAAAGATCGAGACGGCAATCTGCGTGCGCACGCCAGAGAGCAGGTCATCCATGCGCATCTGCACCGGCTGGCTCCATGAATACAGCGCATCGGGCAGTTCGCGCCGCAGGGTATCATCCATCGCAGCGACCAGCTCCGCCTGCGTGCGGGCGGTTTTCCATGTGGAGGGCGGGTTGAGGAAGATGAAGCTGTCGGTCTCGTTCACGCCCATCGGGTCGGTGGGAATGGCGGACGTGCCGGTATTGCTGACCACCGCGCGCACTTCAGGGAAGTGGCGCAGGATCTGCTCCTGCTTCGTGACCGAAGCCAGCACGGTATCGAGCGAGGCCGAGGGCAACCGCGTGGTGGTGACCGCCAGCGCCCCTTCATCAAGCTGGGGAATAAACTCACCGCCCAGCCGCATCGCAAGCCCCGCTGAAAGGGCCAGCACCACCAGCGTACCGCCAAACAGGATGCGTGGATGGGTTTCCCCCCATGTCACCATATGGGTATAGGGCCGGCGCAGGAAGGCAATCAGCCGCGTATCACCCGCAGGCCGCACGCCCCCCAACGCAAGGGCGGCCAGAACGGGCACGCAGATGAAGCAGTACGCCAGCGACGCCAGCAGCGCCATGATGACCGTCTGCGCCATGGGGCGGAACATGTGCCCCTCGATCCCCTGCAGGGTCAGGATCGGCAGATAGACCATGATGATGACCAGTATGGCAAACCCTACCGGGCGCATGACCTGCTGCACGGACGAGATGACCAGCGGAATGAATTCGGCGTCCGGCTCCTCCTCCCTGCGCGACAGCACATGTTCGATCACCACCAGCGAACCATCGACAATCATGCCGAAATCGATTGCGCCAAGGCTGAGCAGGTTGGCCGAGATACCGAACTGCCGCATGCCCGCCATCGCGCAGACAAGGGCAACCGGAATGACCGAGGCAATGACAAGGGCGGCCTGCCAGCTCCCGATCACCACCACCAGTACCCCCACCACCAGCACGGCGCCCATGACCAGGTTGTCACGCACGGTGGCGATGGTCTGCCCGGTCAGGGTGGCGCGGGTGTAATAGGGTTCGATCGTGACGCCTGCGGGCAAAGCCTGCCGTATGCCCGGCAGCGCACGGTTGATGGCGGCAAGCGTTGCGTTGGAACTCGCCCCGCTTTCCATCATCACCACGCCGATCACGATCTCGCCCTGCCCGTCACGCGTTACCGCCCCCAGACGGGTGCGCGCGCCTGCGCGCACGCGGCCAAGATCGCGCAGCCGCACGGCGGACCCATCGGGGTTGGTGCGCACGGCAATGTTGCCAAAGTCGGCCAGGCTGCCGACCAGCCCGCGTCCGACCACGCTCTGCTGTTCGGCATGGTGCGTGATCCATCCGCCGCCGGATGCCGCGTTGCCGGCATCCACCGCACGATAGACCTCGCCTACCGAAAGGTTGCTGCCGATCAGCCGCGCGGGGTCCAGCGTCACCTCATAGGTTTCTTCCGCCCCGCCATTGACGTTGACATCCACCACACCGGGTACAAGACGCATCTGCGGCACCACGGTCCAGTTCATGATGCGGTTGAGTTCCATGAGCGAACGCCCCGCGCCACGGATCTGGAACTGCATGATTTCGCCCATGCCAGTGGCCAGCGGCCCCATGCTGACGGTAATGCCGGGCACGGATATGTTTGAACGCGCCTGCTGCATGCGCTCGTTCACGCGGGTGCGGTCCAGGTTGATGTCGGTATCATCGGCAAACTGCACATACACCACCGAGACGCCGCCGCGCGATACGGAACGCAGGTCGGTCATGCCGGGGATTCCGGTCATGCTGGTCTCGACGGGAAAGGTGATGAGTTTTTCCACTTCCTCCGTCGCAAGGCCCGGCGCCACGACCGAGACGAGAACCTGCCGGGGCGAAATATCCGGCACCGCTTCCACCGGCAGGCCCAGGACAGTCATGATGCCCGCGGCCAGCAGCAGGCCAAGACCGCCCAGCACCAGCATGCGCGCGCGGATCAGGGTGGCAAGGTAGGCATGTGCCATCAGTCTGCATCCATTCCGGCCAGACCGATGACGGAACGCAGGGCAAAACTACCATGACCCACCACCGGCTCGCCCTCTGTCAGGCCGGAACGCAGCACTGCCTGCCGCCCGTCATCCAGTGCCACATCGACCACGACCGGCCGGTAGTCCGTCGCGTTCACCCGCACGAACACGACGCTGCGCCCGTCAATCTGCTGGATGGCTTCGGACGGCACGACAAGACCCGCCACGCTGTCACGCTGAGCCAGTGCGGAATCCAGCACCATACCGGGCACCAGCGCGCCAGTGGGGTTTGACACACGGCTTATGACCCGGACCAGCCCGGTCAGGGAACTGGCCATCCCGTCCACCGTATCGATACGGGATGTAAACGGGCCGTCTGCCGTCCGCGTTACCTGCTGGCCGCCTGGTGCGATCCGCGCCGCCTGGTCCGGCGGGATGTCGGAGACAAGCCATATACTGGACAGATCCGCGACGGTGGCCACATCCATGCTCGGGTCCACATCACCCGCCACTGACGTACCGATCACCTGCACCATGCCGTTGACAGGGGAGATCAGGGTCGAGGTTTCGTCTTCCGCGCCCTGACTGTCCTGCTCCGATGATGAATTGAACTCCTCGGCAAAACGGTGGCCCAACGTGTCCACATCCGCCTGGCGTGCACGCATGGTGGCATCCGCCTGTGCCAGCACGTCCTGCCTGCGGCGCAGTTCGGCCAATGATATGCTCTCGCCAGCCAGTGCCCTAGCCCGCTGCACCGCGCCTGCCGCATCGGTCCGGGCCGCAATGGCGGCAGCAAGCGCTGCACGCATCTGAACCGCCTGCAGGCGCGCAACATGCAGGGAATGATCCTGATAGCGCACCAGCGCCTGCCCCCGCTGCACGGATGCTCCGGGCTGTAACAGTACTGCCAGCACCTTGCCACTGCCGGCGGGATGGATATGCACGACCCGCGTCGTATCGGGCATGACCCGGCTCATGACCGGCAGCATGGGTGCCACGCGACCCGGCGTGGCCGTGACGATGGTTACCCCTTCATTGGCAACCGCCGCCCCGTCCAGCTTCACGATCGGGGGCAGCGCCCCCTCCCCGGCATGGGCAGGCAGGGCGGGCAGGCCGAGAAGAAACAGGATGGAGGCAATCCGCTTCATGGCACAACACCTGTTGCAATCAGCATGCGGATGCTGGCGACATGCCACTCCACCTCAGCCCGGGCACTGGCCAGTCGGGTATTGGCGGCCGCCTGCCGGGCGGCAAGCGCCGTATCCACACTGGCTTCGCCTACCCGCCAGGCCCGTTCCTGCGCCTGGGCCCGCTTTTCCATATTCTCTGCGGCACTGCGGGTAGCCTGTCGTGCCGTGGTGGCCGCGATCAGGCGTTCACGCACGCGCATCATTTCCAGATGCACCATGCGCCGCGCCTGCGTTTCCTGACTGGTGGCCGTGGCCAGGCGGTTGCGGGCTTCGGACATGATGGGCGTGTTACGGACCTCGCTGGGCAGGGGGATGCTGAAATTCACGCCCACACGATCATCCCACGGGCTGCCGTACTGCTTTTCATGAATGGCGTCCACGCCGATTTCCGGGTTGGGCATGAACGAACGGCGCGCCAGTTTCATGTTCGCTTCGGCGGCTTCCACATTGCGGTGCGCGACCTTTATGCGGGGATCGTTGTCTTCCATGTCGCGCGGGCTGACAAAACGGGCCTGCGTCACGTCGCCGCCGCCATAACGGCTCAGGTCGGGCACAACCGGACGCCCCAGCAGCACCTCCAGGGCCGTAGTCGCGTTCTGCGCTTCCTCCTGTGCCAGGGCTAGTTCATTGTGCGCGTTCTCCATCGCCGCCTGCGCCATCTGCCCATCGACCGAGGCCAGTTCCCCACCATGCACCGCATGCGTCGCATTGCCGGCCATGCGCGCTGTCGCATCGTACAGGGCATGGGCCACATCCATCCGGGTACGGGCAATCAGGGCGGCGGCAGCTGCGTCCAGCACCCGGATGGACAGCGCCATGTGTTCGACATTGAGCTGCTCATCAATCGACGCGGCTTCCGCGCTGGCGACCTGTTTCGTGGCGCTGCCCTGCCCCGGCAGCCACAGCGGCACCGACACGCCGCCCTGATAGGTTGTATAGCCTTCGTTACTGCCCAGCATGTGGTCATCCATGTATTCACCCGACAGGGTCGGGCCGCCGGCAAACCATGACCCGGCAGCGCTGGCGCGGGCGCGGGCGGAATGATGGCCGACCTGAAGTTCGGTGCGGACGGGATCGATCGCCCAGGCCATGCCGACGGCTTCATGGAAGGATGGGCCAGGGCGGGCGTCCTGGGCCAGGGCCATCCATGGCAGGGCACAGGCCATGGCGATCGACACAATGGGGGGGATGGCGCGGTTCATGCTTCAGGCCATCATGGAATGGCGCGACCACCATGGCTGATCCGTTCGGCGAAATCGCTCCACAGTCGCGCCATCAGCAGATTGATCTCGGACGTGACCGAAAACGGGGACTGCGAACGCGCCAGGGGCGAAAGGGACATGCGTTCCCCGATGACAAAATGCCCCTGCGAGAACAGCCGGGCCGAAATCGCCCCCTGCTGCCCCTGCCCCATGGGCCTCGTAACGGAAATACGCAGGTGTGGCGGCGGGTCGGCAATGAGACCGAAGACATGCCGTTCAGCTTCATCAGAGGGGCACGCCACGCCCTGCAGCACGGCGTCACGCAGTACGGAATGGGGATAACCCCCATACATGCCATCTACATGCAAACGTATACCATGCCGGACCGTCATACATATGCCCTCTGTCCCATCATCCGCCCAAGCGGCCGACACCCCTAGGAAGAAAATACAGGCTGCATACAGACTATCCCGCACTATCCTTTGCATAATAAGCGTCTGTTCCCCGGCGTACATAAAGTTCCTGCCATCACGACGATGACTTTCTGACGGTAACAGAGAAACCTGACGTGAACCTGAACATCCGGTCTACAAAAGAGAATTTATATTATGAAAATGATTATCATTTCTATATTTAGAGTAAGCGATAATTTCATATGTGAATTTAAGGCTCTGTTAGAGCCTGAATTAGAAAGCGGTTTGATTGATTTGTCTCAGCACCCTGCAGATATGGACAATCATCACCTGTGCACAGGATAACGAGATTGGTGCCTCGACATGTTTCGTGAAACGGCGGCAGCGTCCGAGCCATACGAAGCGACGCTCCACGATCCAGCGTTTCGGCATGATGATGAAGCCTTCAGCCCGATCGCTGCGCTTGACGATCTCGATCGTCCGTCGGCCACGTTCGACCAGCACACCACGCAACTTCTCGCCAGCATATCCACCCTCACCAATCAGATGGCGCAGCCAAGCGAACAATGAGCGTATTTTGGTTGCTGCCGGCGGCGCACCGTTATGATCCTGAATGTCGGCGGGATGCACGACAGCTGCCACGACATGACACAGCGTGTCGGTCGAGATATGCCGCTCGCGACCCTTGATTTTTTTTGCTCGCGTCATAACCACAGCGGCCGCTGTTGTAGCGGTTTTAACCGACTGGCTGTCAATAACACCCACCGAAGGCGTGGCGTCTTGCCCACTTGTGCTGCTCTGCCACAGCTGGCTAGGCTCGTATCTCGGATTTGAGCATCTGTTAAAGTTCCTTGCTACGGACGGACATGATGCTGTCGTGCCCTCGGTACCCAGCTCTGCCTTTTTCAACCCGATCACCGGTATCATACATAGGCCCGCGTTGTGCAGCCGCACTCATATGCGGGCTGATGGCTCGTCTAGCCGGTACCCGGCGTTTTGAACGCTCATCGGCGTCAGGATAAGGCTCCAGACTCACCCCGCACCCAGACTGAAACAGGTGATTTCACACCCCTGCCCAATTAGATTACAAAACCCGACCACAGCCCGGTGCCATTGCTAACGTATAGCAACCTACCGCCAGGAATGTGCTGGCAGCCGCAACCGAACGTGACCCTGTTCGGCTGTGCTGCACATCTCATGTTTCCGTTTTCTGGCGCAGAGGCCAACGTTGCCCTGTATGTCGGCGTAGAACGTGGTTGATCGCTCATCAGACAAGCGCATGCAGCGTCGAACCTACAACACATATTAAGAAGTCCGGCAGGACATGTTTGAATACATTGAAATGTTCGGGCTTCCCTGTTTCCCTCGGCCAGCCAGTAATCTGGCATGCTGACGAACTGCCTCAATTTCCTTTGCCGAGACCTTTCCTTTGAGCTTCGCGTTCCGCATCCGCCAGTCCAGACTTCTCACCTGATCAGAGAAGACCACACTGGCGGGTTTTACTACCACGGCTACTTCAAACGGATAGCCTTTGATTTTAGTGGTCATGGGGCAGCAAAGCGTCATCCCCGCTTTGGCATTATAACTTGCAGGGCTGAGAAGCACTGCAGGCCGATGCACAGCCCGTTTCCGCCTCGGCTGAGGGATCAAATTCCAACCAGACAATGTCGCCGCAGTCAGGAACCCACGTGACCTGGGATTTGATGCTCACCAGCTTTCGTCACCTACAGACTGTCCAAAGTCAATTTCATCATGCCCGTTCAGATCGGTAATCCCGGCGACGAGATCTTCCAGTTTGAGCAGTGTGGCGCGAACCGGCTCAATGATAACTCGATCACCTTCCTCATGGACATTCATCATCTGATCATCCTGACGTTCGGGTGATGCATGGATGCCTAGTTGCCTTATAACCAAGCCCGATAGGCCGGGCTGATCAGTCAGACCTTGGCCCCTTTTGCTTTCGTGCCGGTCTTCCGTATCGCACGCGGTCTCGCTGAAGTCTTGGAACCCGGCGTTTTCCTTGGCGATGCTGCGGAAGATCCGGTTTCAGTTGCCGACGACCTGGATCGCTTCGAAATCGTTTTTTTGGCGGGCACTACGGCCTCAGAAGTATCGACCGATATTTCTTTCGTCGCACTATCAACAGAAGGGACTACAGTTGCCTCGCCCACGGGACCGGTCGGGGGAACCAAAATCTTGCGTCCAAGACCCGCGTCTCGCGCCAGAGCCGCCCGCATTTTGGCATACTCCGGAGCAACCATGGGATAATCCATAGGAAGCTGCCACTTCTCTCGGTATTGCGTTGGCGTCATTCCGTACCTTGTCTGCAGGTGGCGCTTGAGCATTTTGAGTTTTTTGCCATCTTCCAGACAGACGATGTAGTCAGGAAATACCGACTGCGCGACTGGAACTGCGGGGTGCTGGGCAGGGATGCTGCTGTTTTTCTCTGTGACCGGTGTTGTTTCGCGGATAGCAGCGTAGACATCGCGGATAAACGCCGGGACATGTTCTGTCGGCAGAGAGGTATTGGTATTGCCGAGATGCGCTGCCACGATGTCGCTCATGGCAATTACAATTGCCGGGGATAGGTCGTCTGATTGGTCCATGATAAAGCCTCTCCACTATATTTTTGCCGAATAACATTGCCGGAGTGTAAGTCTTTATGCAATCGGCAAAATATGGCGTATCGAAAGCTGAATTATATATTGCGGTACGTTGCCTACATCGATCACATTGCACCATGAACATCAAGTTTTACGCAAATTGTATGCGGCGGAGCCTGCCCCTGATTACGCTATCAGACGGCGTAAACTGGCTTATGCACCGGGCCTTTCACGAAAACTACGGCTCACCTCAATGTCGATGATAAGTTTTTTTGTCCGAATATATCCACACACGAATTTTCCATGACGTGGTGAGCGGATACAGTATTTATCTCTATCACCTGTCTGATGGTCACCCCGGGTTATCCTGCAGATAATGCTGCCAGTCATGACTGTGTAACGATATAGCCGCGTTTCAGGCGATAACGGATCATCGCGGTCAGAGCATTCACCGCGGCGCCTTCGTCGGGATAGAGATCCACGCGCTGGGTGCCAGCTGTCCCGATCCTGCCCCAGTTACGAACAAGCGCGGCACCACCGAACAGGTCGGGCTGAACTGACAGTCCGTAATACCGCCACTCATTGAAACTGGGTTGAATACGGCACAACTGGACAGATAGCGGGAACAGTCCAAGTTGTATTGTTTTCCCTGGGGGAACGGCGCTCCTTGATCTTCTGGATGTCATATTGGTCCTGCGCATCGCATGATGCTAACATGATCTATTATCCAAGTACAGATATTCTGAACTCCTTTCAGCCTTTTGCAACGCCGCGTGGAGCATGCACGGATCTTTTCTTGCGATCTGTGGGTCGGATGGTACGATGCGGATGTCTTCCGATACGTCAATCATCCAGCACATTGGTGGTTGCCTCAAGCCATGACCCGGTCGAAGAGGACGTAGAAAACGCTTTTTCTCGCCACTCAGGCGTGACTGTCATTCGATCGGCCAGAAAGCACTATGCATGTTTCGAACATGCGTTGCCCGCAGAAAAAAGACGATACACTTGGTAACAATAATGAGATATACGTTATAACGAGACGGAATCGTGTAGATTGGGCAGCCTGATCATGAGTCCGTGGAGCCAGGTGACCAGATTAAATCACGACGAAAATCGTCAATAATGGCAAAGTATATCGGGTTATGCCGCTCCAGCGCTCCGTAAGAAACATGGCAACCGTGCACCGCGTTGCTTCAGTGTGTTCGTCTTGATCCGTGTGAGGATGACATGAAGTTTGATGAACTTCGCTCGCGTTTCGAGCTTATCGATGACGAACCATCCGGACAGCTATGTCTGACGCTGGTTCAGGCGATTTTAGCGCTGAGATGCAATATTGAATACATTGCTTCTCCAGTGAAAACATTAGCTGCCAGACGTGAGCAGGCAAGATCATTGTACCCCATTCTGGTGCTTTGCCACGAAAAAGGCCGTCAGTTGAAAGATGATCACCCGAACTCCCATTATTTACAACTCCGCGTTGATATTCTTGTAAAAATGATAAGCGAGATGTCGGTTAACGAGTTAGGAAGCGAAGCAGGAGAGACGTTTATTCTCTCCCCGATCAACCCTGCTTTTGAAAATCCCCTGTCTCGAGAAAGGGATAGCTATAAGGAATGATTTTTTTAATCGCAGTCGCATGATCAGGGCGTACAGGACATAGGTATTGTCCGGAGTCCGCCATGCGCTGTTTCTACGTGTTGCCATTTCTCCTGCTCATGCACGCGCCGGCGCAAGGACAGCAATGCTCTGTGTCTACTCCGATTGAGTCCAGGAGCGACACCGTAGGGCCGACCCTGGAACATGATGATAAGGGTAGGACCGATGCAGTCGCCCACCTTGGGATCGCAGGGGCCAACATCGAAAAACTACCCGATGTCCACGGCTTCGAAGCTGGCATCGCCCATACCCGGAACGAACTCCTCGTCTTTTTCGCCCCGGAAAGCCACGCGATCGTGCTTAGCGGCACACTGATCCCGGTACCCTACGACACCCTACGTTCTTTGGCCGGATCGCGCGCCCACGATCTCGCACCGGTCGATGGCATCAGGGGAATGTTTGTTCGGGCAGATAACCGTTTTCAGGTCGTCTATGCGACCCCGGATGGCAAGGCAGCAGTCGCTGCCCGCATGTGGGGCGCCACCGGACAGGACATCACGAAAGACCAGATCAGGGGCATTCCTGGAGCCGTCCCAGAAATCAGTATCTCTGGCGCTTCATCCGACGCTAACGAACAGTCCGGGCTCCAGGGTCTCTCGGGAGGCCTTATAGGGATACCTTCAGCTCCGGAAGTCATCATGTTCATAGACCCGCAATGCATTTACTCGACGAAGGCAATGCATATCCTTCAGCCCGCAATCGACGCAGGGAAAGTTCGCCTGAAAATAGTCCCGCTGTCATTGCTTGATTACGAGGATAATGGTGCCAGTACCGTCAATGCGAGAGCCATGCTGTCGCTTCCGGCACACGAGATGGCACAAGCGTGGGTCAACGGTCGTCTAAACCCGGAATTGGCTGCACCTGAACCGGATAGTGGGGAGAAGCTTGCCCGTAATACCCGGATTGCACGGCAGATAGGGCTCATAGGGACACCAACGTTCGTCTGGATGCACCGCAATGGCGGGATCGGCCGGATCGACGGCGTTCCCACGGATGTCGCCACGTTTCTGACCTCGGTCGCGCAATGAAGACACGACAGGACCAGACCGGCCCGCGACGTTTTTTTGCAAGAACGCGCAAGCTTGCTCGCCTCGTGATTGGCGATCCACGTACATTGGTCGCCTGGTCCGATGTGACGAGAAATGCCGCGCTGATTGAAGCCCTCGGGACGGCATTACTGAAGCCAAAAGCCAGTATGCAGGGCCCGCGGGCGCCAGACGGTACCCCTATTGATATTGCCGCGATCGCTGCCGAATATGGCGTCGAACCCCGCGTTGTGGCGATCTTACTCGATCAGAGACAGCATGAGACATACAGACGGGCGCTTGCCGCCAGTATGCTCGCTGTTGTTCTGGTTCTTGGCTGGGCCGGAGAAATGCTCCTTTCCCACTGGAAGGGCAGCCAACTCCTTGCTGCGCTGGAGTTCGCGCCCTTCTGGACATTTCTGACACTCGTGGCGTTTCAGAACGCGTGGCTCAACTGGCAGATCCGCGAACGCCGCCTGGGTTCCGCTCGCCAATTTGTCGCTACCGCCGACAGCCTCATTCCCCGCAGGCCGTAACCGCAAGTCCATATGCATTGCGCTGGTGAATAGATAGGATCGACGGAGCACTCAGAATGTGCCGGGAGGCGCGTTCTTGTCGCCGCCCTGAGCGCCTGTTGCCCAGGAGGCGTGTTCATAATCCTCGCGCCCCAACATCGCCCGTGGATCATCAGGCCGGACGATCGTACCGGCGCGATCGTACGTGGGGGGTGTCCAGATTACATGTGTCGATCCGTATGCATCGTGCGGATCATAACGCGCATGCCTGGTTGGGGGAGCCTTTGGGCCACGCACATGGGCAGCGGATGACACGTTGCCAGCGCTGCATGCTGCAAGCCAGGGGGAAAGGACAAGAGGCAGAATGAAATGTTTCACGAATGGTCTCCCGCTTAGAGGAGACCATCCTGACCAAGTATCTTGCGACTAGGACTGTCGCTTTCTCCACTCGTCTTCCATGGAAAGATAGCCTCGAATGCGTCGTTCCATGTTCTCGGCTTTGGTCGTCAATGCTGCATGATCATCGCTGAGTCGGCGATAATTGATACAGGTCGCCTCAAGATCGCGCGCCCGGTCTTTTTCCTGTTCCCTTGATATTTTGAGATCGTTGGCAAGCTGCTCGGCATGAGCACTCGTCCGACAAAAATGGTCTTTCAGTTCTCTGATCTGGGATTCCAGGCCATGAGCGTAGTCTTTCCAGTCTTCCAACTGGCTTTCGAGTTTATCGGAATGAGCATTCGCCAGATTAAGTGCCTCGGTCAAGCGACTGATTAACCGAACCTGCTCTTCGAGTTCGTTAGAATGCGGCGGAGCAGCACCATGAAGGGCCTGTCGGATATTGCGTTGCAAGTTCTCGCTATACTGACACGACATGCGTCCGAGTATGAAGCCTGCCGGCCCACTCATCCCATTGCCACCAAACATTTCATGCCCTCCAAGGGTAACGCACTATAGGATCTTTTTCATTGTCGTATCTACAGCTTTATTTGCACCCGTATATATTTGCTTACTATTTTTATCATCCATAGGCTGGGTCGCAGTTCGATCGCTCCCACCGAGCGACTGCTGAATCGAGAGCAACGTGCCCGCCATACCGACAACGGCGGCGTCCCTGCTGAACTGGTCAATGTCGACCCGGTCCACGTCACCAAATCCGATCATGGCGGGAACGCGCTGGGGCAGGATCGAGATCATCCTGAATGAAATGAACGCCAAAGTGACATGAATCATGACAAACAGGCTGACCAGAACAATCATGCCGAGGAAGTTGCTGACAATCCAACCGTTTGACAGCACCAGTCCGGCCGCAATGCCGAAACACATGTGGATCAGCCACGACACTGAATCAAATATAAAATATCCAAGGAAAAGCCCGAACAGCATCAGCACCGGCCGGAAGATGACATTGAACAGAAGGGCATAACCCTGTTTTGCATGACCGTGCAGCCCTTCCCCGTTCATGGTCATATGCGCGAGCATCCACAGAGGTGCCGCAATCACGGACTCACAGACCATGATGAACCATCCCGCCACGGCAAACATCCACATGACAAACGGGATCATCGGGATGACATAGGCGATGGTGAGGCCTGGCATAAGCATGGCGAAACAGCCGCCGATAATCGGCGCGCCAAAAAAGTGCATCAGCGCGTGCCCGGCCCCTGCCGCTACGGCGCCTTCTGGATTCCCGCTCAGAAGCGACAGCACGCCGATACCAACGGTCCCGGCCGTAGAAGAAAGAACCGACGCAGTGCCCATGGTGAGAAGGGCGGTCGTGATCATCCAGTTTCCAAGTGACATGAGATTGCCAAACGGATCGGTCCAGTAGCCGTTCGTCCCGGACGGCTCGATAAATCCGGTCACGATCTGCAGGGCGTAATCGTTCAGGTGCAGGGCGCGGAACAGCTGGTCGAGCACACCCGCACCGTCTCCACCCGGTATCGCGCCTGTGTACAGGTCAGCATTCCCGCCTGGCGCGGTCACGCCATCCTGCGTCGCAACCATGCTGTCGATGTTTTCCATAAAGGTGTCCGCAGACTGCACAAGAGGCGCAATGTCCGAGGCAAGATAGTTTCCGAGACCGGAATAGGATGGCGTGGTGATGGTTGGCGTTGCGGTCATGAGAGACAGGGTCTGGCCATTGAGGCGCGCGAATTCGAGATAGTAGGCTCCTGCGCCGGTCCACCCGAGAGTATCCATCTGGTTGCTGGTGTTGACCGCATCTCCGTTCGTCGAAATCCCCCATTGGTGGAGCGCTAGCGTCTGATTGTTGACCGTGTCCTGAAGCTTCGAACGCAGTTGTGCCGCCTGCGTCGTGAGACGCGACGCATAATCGTTGGTGGCATTGACGATGATGGTCATGAGTGGGGCCAGGGACGCTGTCGTTTTCGTCTGCCAGTAATTCTGGGCCACCTGCGCAACCTGGCTGCGAATGTCGCCAAGGATCACGGAATCAAGAACCTGTTTTTGCATACCCGCCTGGTCGAACTGGAAACCGGCCAGATTCACTGCGTCAGTATTGGGCGCCTGCAGACTTACGGCCCCGCAAACCGGTGTCCCGTCTCCTGCGCCGGCTGCCATATTGTAAGAATAGTTGATGATTCCCATCTTCCCGCCGGTCACGGACAGGACGGTCTGCCCGGTCGGGGCCGCAATCAGGTTCGTGTTATTCGCAGCAATGTTAATAATGGCCCGGCAGAACTCATTTTTCACAAGACCGGTCACAATCCCTTTTGTGCCGGGGATAAGGGGCTGTGCGATGACCTTGCCGTCTGGTCCGATTGCTTGCTTCGCCTTGTCATAGACGACCTTCGCCATACCGATGCCCCAAAGCGAGCCCTGCACGACAACGGCCTGCGCCGCATTGAAGCCGGTTGTCGGAAGCGGCCACATCAGGATGGCCGCAATCCCGATCCGCACGATCGACATGCTGGTCTGGTTGTTACCAAGGAGTTGTGCTGTTTCTGCACCCCGGTGGATGTTCATGAAGTAGATATAGCTTACGACCGCCATCGCAAATGCCATGACGAACCCGGAGAACCACCCGATCATGGTTCCTATGACGGTCGCCTCGTTGCCGATGCTGGGCGCGCCCGTATCCTGCCCGAAAATCGGGAATACAGACCGGATGACCTGCGCCGCCCAGTCACTGCCCGGATCAAGCAGGTCCCATGTCACGTTATAGCCCGTGCTGCTGGCTGCATCTCCCGAACCGGTCGCGACAACCGTCTGCGCTGCCGCGGACACGGTAAGAGCCGACAGAAACAGAAGCGGCAGGATGGCGAATACAGGGCGACGAAAGGGCGTCATGGTTTGTCCTCCAGCAGCACAGTCACGGCGCAGGACTGGCGGTGGGACCGGGCTTCATCCGCGTCATGAAATCCGTGACTGCAGTCACAGCCTTGTGCATCATCTCGCGGACCTTCTCGCTCATGTCTTCCAGCGCACTGGCCCCCTCTTTTTTTCCGGGCACTTCGGCAGCAGTCCTGCCGATCTCGGCATCGATCTGGGTGAAGCGCTGCGTCACACTGCCGGGCATTCCCATGCGCTGGCCTGTTGCCTCGGCGGCGTCCCTTCCCTTTCCGTAGGCTTCGAGCCTGCTGGTGACATTCTCCAGTTGCGCCGCAAATGCCTGGTTATTCTGTTTCTCCGTCACAAACTGGCTATGCAGATCCGCATACCGGCCACCGGCCTTCATCTCCGACAACACACCGGCAACACCGTCAGGGTCGCCCTTTCCTGCATCTGAAATCGCCGCCATGATGGAGGAAGCTGGCCGCTCCCTGAGGTCACGCAGGGCCTCCACCGCCTGCTTTCCCAGACGTTCGGTCGCCTCCAGGCTCTTTTCGTCACGCGCGTTGTGCAGCCGGGTGCTGAAATCGGCGGCCTTTTCCATCCACGATGATGCCGGGCTCGCAGGCTGGCTATCAATGCGCGAGGCAATCGCTTCTGCTAGGCGGGCAAAGCCGCCACCGCGAATAACCTTGACGTCCTCCTGATCCCTGGCCGCCCCGTTCGTTTCCCGTGTGTTCGCTGCCGCCTTTTCCTTTGTGCCGTTGCCATCCATCGTCGATCGGCTTTCCGGCGCGTCTTTTGCGGGACCTGTCTGTTTCTCTCGAAAGTCCTTCTGAGGATCCGTCGTATGGGTCTGTCCGGGTTGACTGCTGGCCGACTGCTCCGGTCCAGGCGGAGCGCCCTCCCCCGGCGACGCCATTCCACGGGTTTTGTCCGGCTGACCTTTCTCATCGTGCGCAGACCCGGCAGCATGGTCATGCCCTGGCGCTGGCTGATGCCCTGGTTCGGGAAAGACGGTCGCCCTCAGGTTCTCGATGGTGTGCGCGATGTCCGGGTGGTCCGGATCCTGACGTCCTTCAACCAGTTCGCTGGCAAGTGTCCGGATCGCGTTTACCTCTGGCTGCTGAAGGCGATGCGTTTCACGCATCATGGCGGCAACCATAGGTTCGTTCAGACCTGGGTAATGCGCCGCGCGCTCCGTCATCTCAGCATGAAGCGGATGATCATCGTTCAACGTCGGTCCCAAAAGACGCTCTACATCCTGCACGGCGTATGCGACGCGCGTACGGAAGCCGGGATCATTATGGACGTCAGGCTCGCGGGATTCCTGCCGCAGCCGATCATATGCGGCGGCCTGCCCGGGTGCCTGCTTCCTGTATTCGGACTGCACGCGATCAAGGGTTTTCAGCACATCCTCGATATCGCCGGTTTTCTGCTGGGCCTCAGACATGGCAAACCTCTAGGGATTGATCGTGGGGGAAGGCATCGGTGTCAGGCCGTCCTTGAAGGCGACCTCTTCTTCCTGTGCGACCCGGGCAGCTCCCATGGTCGCGAGGTAGAGTCCGAGACGATAGTTCTGCAGCGCAAGGTAATTGGACTGCGCCATCTCGGTGGCAACTTCGCGCATGACCGACGCGGGAGGCATTGCCTGGAGCGAGGCGTTCCAGCTTACGCTGGAGACCCTGCGATTGACTTCCAGCGCCATGGCCTGCAGCCACGACGCCTTGTCGAGCGGCGTGAGCCCCTCGGCCGTCATTTCAGCCTTCTGGTCCCGCGTGAGCGCGACAGACGGAACACCAAGAGATGTGACGTAGCCCGTGACCCAGCGGGCAAGAGACATACGACTGTTGTACGACCGGCGCCGGGTTGCGGCTTCACGTCCCCGAAGGCTGGACAGCTGCTCGCCACGCAGGGCCGCCGGTGCTACCGGCTGGATGAGCGTGGTCGCATAATCATTGGCGGCATCCACTGCGCCATCCGCGGACAGGGTATCGGCGCCGAACAGGCTGGCGGCACGCTGGTCGGCGTTCGGCAGCCGCGACACGGAAGAGCAGAGCCCCTGCGCCACGTCGTCGGATGAACAGTAGCGCTTGAGGTGCAGGGACATGTTCGCATCCGTGCCCTGTGACTTGCCGTAATAGGAGGGCGTCCCCTGACCTGCCTCACCACGGGGATCGCTTACGGTCGCGATGGCATACACCGCGGATCGAGCCGCCTTGGACGCGGCCACGGTGGACTGCTGGGCATCAAGGCCCGCGCAGAATTCCGGATTCATCATATGCTCGTCCCGGATTCCGGTTTCCTGCTGACGCCGTAGAAATCCGGCCATCGCCGCGTCCTGGGCATCCATGAGTTGCGACTGGGCACCAACCTGGGCCTTCGCGTAATTGGCAACCTGCGTGAAACCCTTCGTCAGGAGAGACGCAACGGAATTCGGGTTTGTAAGGCTACTGAGATTTGAATCGATGCTGTCCGTCAGGTTTTTCGTCATCGTATTGAGGGCGTTGCCCGTGAACGCCTGAAGAAGCTTGATCGCTGCAACAACCGCGGCATCACTGAAAAGGGCGTATGCCGGACGCGGCGTGACTGCCAGCACGCAGACGCACGAAACGGCACCAATGGCAACCATCTGCAGCCTGCGCATCAGAACACTCCGTCCACGAGATTGCTCAGGCTGTATCCGGTCGGAAGCTGGGGAGAGCCGTTGATATACAGGTCAGTCGTACCGCTCGACGTCCCCGCAATGGCAGTTGCAATTGGCGGCCCACCACCACCGAAACTCAGGTTCGGGCACATGAGTCCGCTACTCGAGCCAAAACCGAGCCCCAGGTTGACGCCTGACAGACTGAGTCCACATTGGGTCGACCCCATGGCGTTCCCCCATGCCGCCTGTGCGGCCTGACAGACTTGGCCACCTATCTGACCCTCGACGGCCTGCAGGAGGGCTGCTGGGTCAAGGCCGTTCGTGATGAGATTCAGTCCGGTGCCGTTGAAAAAATTGCTCAGGCAGGACAGGCCGTTGACGCTATCCGGCTGCTTTTCATAGGCGTCGTTGGCCTGGACGCGTTCGTTTACGGCTGTTGCCGCCGCCTGGGTCAAGGCGGCGCAGCCGACGCTTCCCGTAGATGTCGTGGCACCAGAGGCGCCTGATGACGTGGTCTGCGCATGCCCCTGTATCGATACAAGAGCGGCAGTCACTGACAACAGGACACGGAAGCGCAGACGGATCATGCGGCCTCCTGACGTGTAGCCGGACGCGTCACAGCCTCCAGCAGGGCAATCCTTTCCGGAGCAAGAAGGCGATGAAGCGCCTGGCGCCTGCTTTCCGAGATCACGCCCCGTCCAAAAGGGCTGTCCGCCGACAACAGGTCCCTGCGGCCGCGCAGATAGGGGATCAGCGCGTCAAGGGAGTTGACCAGATCAGGCCATTCAGGCGACGCGACACCAGAGAGGATGGCGTGCCAGGCCGTCCTCGCTGTCATATCATTATCCAACATCGCGATGACATCCTCTCCGCCCCTGATGCGCCAGATCTCGCCGAGCGCATTCAGCGCAAGGGCGACATTGGGCATCGGGGAAGGAGATCCGGATTTCCGGACGGATGAGGGCTTGTCCATGGAACCTTCCTCGGGTGATTACGACGAAGGTGTCGGGCCATCATGCGACCGGTCAGCGAATTCGACGTCGGACCGCGACTTTATTACGGCCGACATCAATGACGTCGCCCGCCTGGGCTACCGTGGTCGCCAGAACCTTGTTCCATTCCCGGCCGCCCTGCCAGTCAACAGGAACGCTGGTGTCCACGTCCGCCGCGAACACGACGCGCACCCCATGCGGAACGATCTGGCGTATGGCGAAGCCAAGTGGAACCTGCTTTCCGTATCCACTGGTGATATGGAAATATCGACGGGCTGGAACATTCCCGGATGTTCGAGGATCCGTACCAGTACCCGGCAATACGCCCGGCCCTTCCTGACCAGTGTCTCCCGATGGGGGTAAGGTCTCCCCGCCAGTTGTCCCCGTTGGCGGCAACGTCAATGCCGGCCGGGGCGGAGTTTCCGGAGAGGTTGTCTGGACAAGATGAAACGCGGCAGGTGTGGCAGATATGGGGCCAGAGGCCAGCGCCATAACCACGGCAGGCATAACAGGCATATGAGTGTCTCCATCAAGCTCTCCTGACCAGAGCGGCGGCCTTTGCGACCTCAGACACCTTTTTTACGGGCTCCAACTCGACTATCATGACGTTCCGTCCCGGCTGATCCGCTGTCAGGGCGCGGCCAGTCGATATCTTCTGGATGTTGGAAGTTTCTTTTGCTGAGGAAAATGCCCGCCGTGAGAGTAAACGAAAATGTCCCATGACAATGGCAAGATGCAAGCCGAGGCTTTATTTGCATCCGGCCAATTATATAGAGACATCGGGGAAATCATTTATAACAGGCGGACTGCGCTTGACTGGACGCAGGTGCACCTCGCCAAACTGGCACGGTTGAATGTATCGGTCATACGGAGCATCGAAGCCGGTCGTCCGGTTTCCCTGGAAACATTATCGGCACTGCTACGGGTGTTTGAGATAGATCCGCGCGATATTCTTCCGCAAGGTGCACCGGAAGGAACATGGTTTGCCCATCTGGATCTGGCGGCATCCGCGACGCAGCTGAAAAAGACCATGAAGCAGTGTTCGGACTACAATCTGGCGATCCAGAAATTACGCGACATTATTGGCAATATTTCCAAAACGTTTAACCTGCCGGAAATACCGGCCAGATTGCCGATCGATCATTATTCACACAGTGTCGCCTTCACCTCGGGGGAACGGCAGGACCTCCTCGAGATATTTGGGCGCAGGATTCAGATCTTCAGGACGCTTCAGGGGGCAACAGCGAGCCAGATCGCCCATAAATCACACGTTTCCCTGACCAGCCTGAGCCTGATCGAAGCAGGACTCAGAAATCCAAGCCTTGAAACGGTTTATCGCATTGCCGAAGGACTGTCCGTCTCCGTTTATTACCTGATCCCGGGAATACATGACGACGCAGACCTTTTGCGTTCCCTGGACATGACCGCGTGGGCAATGTCCGCGCAATCACAACTCGAAGCCCTCGCTGATCTCGAGTCCATTATTGGTCACCTCGACGATATCGCAAACCACTGACCGGGTGCATGAAGGTATGGAGACTGTCAGGAAAGGGGTCTCCTTTCTTATGGCAGACCCTATGCCTTGGACTGTCCATTCCAGGTGATGTACCCCGGCTGATCATCAACGCGGACCGGAAACCGCGTCTGGAATCATATTAGCGCGTTCTGCGCTATTTATTTCTTGACGGTTATATAACGCTTAAGAGATATTATTCCCAAAACACGCAGCCTATCCCGAAAACGCGATGACGAGGGCATACCGCCATGAAGTCAGCATCGTTCGGCCAGGTCATAAAACACGGTCTGTTTACATGGCTTCAGACCTATCCCACGCCAGAAATGACACGCGCCCTTTATGCCAGGCTGCGCGACGAGGTCCTTGTGGCGACAATGCTCACCCTGACAGTGCAGGTGGTGAAGGAGTCAGTCGCGCAATGGGCCGACCGACCCCAGAATGTTTTTTACGAAGCGCCTGCACGCAGGGGAGCATGGACAAGGACCCAGTTGCTCATCCTCGGCCAACGCTGGCTCTGTGGTGATAAAACCGCCAACATAGCCGAGATGCTTGGCCGCTCGGCCGGGAGCGTGCGTGCAAAAAGAAAGCAGCTTGGCCTGCCACCGCGCATCAGACTCTCAAAAATACAGGCGGAGACCATACTTGCCGAAAAGCGGAGCGCCATTCCCGCAGATCCCGAAGCTGTCCTGACATGGGAACAGGCCTCCCTGCTTCCTCATGAAGCCCGGCGGGGACGGACATGGCTTGTCAGGAACAGCCTCAACAGGCTGACCCTCACAGGACATAAGGGAGGAGACAAGGTACGGTGGCACGAGGCCGCCAACATTGAAATCGCCTACCGCCATTTTGCATTTCAGAACCCGCGTGAAATTGCGCGGGACTTCCTTATTTCGGAAAGCGCGCTGAAATCCCAAAGCTGCTGGGAGCAGCTTCCGCCACGACGCGGCGCCAAAGTGCCCTGGTTCATTCACGCGAGGGCCGAATATTATATCGGCGAACACCAGTACATCCGGCGGGAATGCCTCTGCAAGAGCGGATGCTTTTTCTGGACCACCCGCAAGGGTGGTGACCGGGTCAGCAGACGATACCGCCGCAGCATTGCCGCCACGCATGGCATTGCCGCCTGAGTAGTGCCGGGAACCGTCAAAGAAAAAACGTGCTGGTCGCAAGATAGACTTCCAGCCTGCTCTCATCACCGTCGGGAAATGAGAGTAGAGTGATGACCACCTTTTTTCATGCCCCCGTAAGGGAGGCGCGCCATGCGGCTGTTTAATTCCGCAGTAACCAGGCGGCTTACCGACCCCGACTTTCAGGGGATTGTTGTAGACAGATCACTGCTGCTCAACATCGCACTGGCGGGCGTGGTCATCGTGTTCTCGGCGCACGACGCCTATATCCGTGCACACCCGCCCACACCCCTCTATTTCTACGTTGACGGCCAAAATGCTCCCCGACCGGCCGTGGCGCTCACCAGTCCGGTACTTGGCCAGGACCAGCTTCTCGGCTGGGCCGTCAAATGGGCGATCGCACCCTACAACATCAACTATCGTGATTTTCCAACCCAGATGAACACCGCGGGCGCTCACTACACGCTCAACGGATGGAACACCTTTGCAAAGTCTTTCATTACGCAGGGGAATCTGGCGAAACTCAGGGATGCAAAACTGCTCTGTTACGCGCAGCCGACACGGGCCGCGACCGTACGCGCCGAGACTGTCGTGCAGGGACACGCGCGCTACGTAATACAGTTCCCTTTCATCCAGACCTGCGAAAACGTCAACCAGCAGAATACGCAAATGCTGATGGCAACCGTGACGATTGATCGCGTGGAGGACCTGGATCACCCGGATGGACTGGCCATCGAACAGCTTGTCGTCTCGTCGGGGAGGGAGTGACAACTGTGCGAATTCTTTCTCTCTTTCCGCTGACCCTGTCCATCCTGCCACTTGCGGCACTCGCACAGCAGCCATCACAGCCCGGGCCTGCGGCAACGACACCTGCAGACGATCAGGATCAGGCAGCCGAAGATGAAGCCGAGCATGAGGCCATTCCATTCACGCCCGAAGAAATCCTTCGGCTGGGGGAACGCCTGAAGGACGTGCGTCGTGCCACGGAGCAGGTCGGCACGGAATTCGCGACCCCTAATGCGCGCCCGGCGATCCGTGTCTCCTTTGCGCCTGGTCAGCAGACAAGCCTGATCTTTACGACAAAAGGCTATCCGACCGCATTGTCCTTCGTGGACAGCACGGGACAGCCCTGGCCGATCGCATGGAATACGTCTGGCAATTCCGCCAACCCGGACGGCAGCACGAACTGTGCTTCCGGCAAAAGCGGCGCGTCGGCCGGGAATCCTGCGGTTGAGACAACAGGTTTCTATACCTGCGTCCCGCTCAAGGGCTCCAATACCATCAATATCGAACCGATGTCGCTCCAGCCCAGAGGTGGACTGCTCGTAACGCTTCAGAACGCGCCAAAGCCGATCTCCTTCCTGCTGATCGCGGGACGTGGATCCTACGATGACAACCTGACCGTTCGCATGTCCGAGGGAGGCCCCAATGCCCGGGAGCCGGTCGACAGCCGCCCCGGAGTACCCGCGACAGGCGAGCCCTACATGAACGCCATGCTAAGCGGCATTCCACCAGCGTCAGCCGTTCCGCTGGCCGTCGAGGGTATTTCACCCGATGACGTGCGCGCCTGGCGGATTGGAAACGAGGTCTATCTTCGCACGCGCCTTCATCTCATGACGCCCTCCTCGGACAACATGGAGCAGGGTGAAGGGGGATACACGCTCTATGCCTTCCATGAGTCCCCCGTTGTCCTTCTCTCCGATGCGGGACGGACGGTCTCGGCCCATATCAGGGACGCACAGTGATGAAACCCAGATTCAACCAGCTGTTCAGTGATGCGTCGCGGGGCGGAAACCGGCGTCTGCTCGCAATCCTTGGGAGTATCGGCACCGTTCTTGGTGTCACGCTGCTCATCTCCACCATCCACCGTAAGGAGCTTCCACGCTCGGACCCCGGCAGGCCGCCCGCCGCCAACCCTCTGCCCGGCGGCCTGAATTCCAATCCGCGCCAGCAGGAACTCCGCGAAGATCAGATCCGCGACGAGGCAGACCGGGCACAGACTGCGGGACAATCGTATTCACCCGATATTGCACCGGGCACGCCCACCCATCCCGACGACAAGCCTCCCCCGCCCGCAGTCGCCCAGGAGGTCGGGGCGGACGTCAACCCGGCGATGGCCAAGGCCGCCGCGGCGCCAGCCCCGCACGCGCCTGAGGTCGTACCAAGCGTTCCCGTCGTACCAGTGCAGACGGATGCAGCCTTCCGCGCCGCCGTGCCACGTGACCCGCAGCTCCAGAAGGACGCCATCACCGCATACAGACATGCGATCATGGATCTTGCAGGCCGTCTTGATGGACGCTTTCCTGTCACAAATGTACTGTATGAAAAGACGGAAACCGGAAGGGAGCAGACAAAGAAACCGATGGTCTCCCCTTCAATAACTTCGACGGCGACAGCAAATTCCCAGACGGCCCTCTCCCGCGTCCTTGTTCCTGCCGGGCGGGGGATTTACGCCCATACGGTTTCAGCAACCAACAGCGATCTCGGGGGAGAAATCATCCTGGAAGCTGATTCAGGTCCACTCGCTGGCGACAGGATGAAAGCATCCGTCAGAAGGGCCGGGGGACATCTGAACAGGCTGGTTGTCCGCGTTGATCAGGTCTTCCATAAAAATGATCCAACCCCGATCCAGGTCGAAGGTATGGTGGTTGCGCCGGACACCATGGAAGCTGCGGTGGCCTCAAGCGTTGACCAGCTATACGTCGAGCGCTTTGTTCTTCCCGCCGCTGCCGCCTTTGTCCAGGGGCTCGGGCAGGCGATCGAGATGACGTCGAACACGACCGGTTCGATCGGAGCCCTCGGCAACGTCAACTACGTCCAGTCACTGAATTTTCCGCAACAACTGGGCGTGGCAGCCGGTGCAGCGGCCTCGCAGGTCAACAGCGCACTCATGCAGCAGATGCCGACCCAGCCGCGCGTAAATCTTGCCGCTCAGGTCAGTGTCGGCGTGATCTTCATGTCGGACGTCGTCATGAAGAAGTAAGTTTTCGGGCACCGGTCGCATGATATCGACGAATTCTGCACTCCCTACCAGAAGGCAGCATTCACCATGACCTCAGCCGCAACCGCAACGACGTCCCGGGATCCGTTCAGCGCGGATCGCGGCATCGAACCTGTTCCGTTCCGCAAGCTGGGCACAATGCCCGAGCCTGACCCTTCGCCCGAGGCGGACATAATTGCCGAGCCTCCCTCCCCTCACCTTCAACCTGTAACAGCAGCACCTGACAGGAACCGACCCGTTCCGCATGCAATAGCCCTTTTCAGGGCGCTTCCGCGTCGCAGGCAGGTCATGATTGCGGGTACTGCCGTCGGCAGTCTGCTCTCCCTCTTCCTCGTGATGGGCATAACAAAGAGGCAGGCGTCTCCCGTGGCCCAGGAAGTCGGAATGATTTCCGCCCCGCTGCCATCAGGCCCCAAAGCGTCTCCCGCGCCGGGACACTCACCTACATCATCGCCATCACCGCCGGCACCTCAGGTCTCGGCTACAGATGAGGATCTCAAGGCACTTCTTGCGATGAAAAAGCCGCCCCATCCCGCCAGCCCAATACCGGCTACCCCGTCGGCCGAGAACACGCCCGCGCAGAAACACGACACTGGCATCGAAAAGGCTGTTCCGACGGACGATGCGGTCCAGAAAGCAAGCCGCCTGCAAGCGGCTCCCATGACATCTGACGACCAGTTGCAGGTGCTGCAGCTTGTAACGGAAGAAGCAGCATTGGTGCAGCGGACCCGCAGCGACATCGCAGCACTCCGGCAGGATATTGACCGGCTGCGTATCGCCGATACGGCAAAGGCTTCGGATCTCAACCGCCGGATGTCGCTCCTCGAAGCGAAACGGGCCGTGGCCGACGCCGAAGCTCCCCCGTCAGATGGACCGGCCGCCACACGCGCCGCGGCCGACAAGGCACGGGCAGCCCTGGAAGCCGCGGCGGCCGAGCCGCGGCCAGCACCAACGCCGCCGCAATCTCCAGCGTCCCGGACAGCGAAAATGCGCCCGACGCCTCCTGCTCCGCCCCCGACATGGACCCCCCACTACCGGATACTTGCCGCATCTCCCCAACTTGCCATGGTGCAGGACGACGCGGCGCCGGCCGGGCAACCGCCACAGTCCGAAATCGAAATCGGCACCGATCTCCGCGGATATGGGCGTGTGCGCGCCATCTCTCAACGCGGCACGATGTGGGTGATCCAGGCTGAACGCGGCATCATCCAGTAAGGCAAGGACACATCGACGTGCAAGGTCTGGTCAACCTCGTCAACGATCTCGCTCTCGCCATGGCCTGGCTGCTGCCAATGGCCTGCTATATTGCAGCGTGGATTGCCTTCCTGACCGGGGCATGGGGATTATGGCAGCAGCGCCAGCCCCAGAACCCGTTCGTCGGCCGTCCCTGGGTGCCCTGGATCGGGATTGTCCTTTCCGGCGTCTTTGCCACCTTTGACAGGATACTCACCAAATCCACCACCTCTGCCGGTCTCGATACGCAGGTTGCGCTGGGAGCTTCTGTCACCGGCTACACGGAAGCGACGACGGGAAGCGTCATTTCCGGGACTGGCCCAGAGGATGCCATCCTGTCAATCGTCAGTGATTTCGCCCTGTTCTTCGAAATGTTCGGCGCCTGGGCGGCGTTCATGGCGGTCGTTGCGTGGAACGCGTCGGCGACCGGAAAAACAAACCGCTCAAAACTCAGTTGCCTCATCCAGTTCGTTTTCGGCGTGATCCTCCTCAATCCCGTCAAGGAAGCAACCTGGATCCTGAGCCACTGGACAATGTCCGGCTAAAATCATGACCCAACCCGTAGCGCTGAGATTGGCCAAGGTTCGATACTTTCTTCCTGCGCATTTTTTTAATAACCGATAAACATGATAAAATTGGGAAATAATAACCCGAAAAAGCGGGGCGCGCGCCATCTGGAGAGATGGCCACATGTGGCCGTGCGCCAGGGCATGAACCGTGCTGGAGCAATCCGCCGCCTGATCGCGAGGGAACTTGAAGCCGCCGAACGCGATGGGTGGGATGGGTAATCTTGTTCATAACGAGCGGACCAAGCTGCGGGCAAACCTGCAGGATACCGCTGCGGGATCTTGCCTTTCGCTAGGTGTCCTATCTCCTTTGGCTGCGTCATTTTTTAATCTGACAGCCAACCGCATTCCTACTCATATCGTTATCTTGGGAGTCGCTTTCTGGCTGGGAATGGCATATTTTCTCCCTCAATGGGCACAGACCGTTTTAGGGGGGCTTCGAGAATGACCTTTATGCAGTTCTTCGCCTTCATTGGCATGCCAATCATCATTGGTGTTCTTGGTTATGGTATTTCTAAAATGCCTATCAAGGATAATTGAGAGTTTACCGTCCATTCCAACCAACGGTTGACCGTGTGAAACTTGTTTATAATGAGGGTAACAGACCCATCAAAGTTGAGGTCCGTACAAAAATAGGGATGTATTCGCGGCAGTACCTAAAATACGCTCGATCACTTTCGCTTGCTGTTCATATTTTCTAGAAATTAAACAAGAAATATTTCATTATTACTAAATATTCAAGCGATTCTGGATAAATATATATGCCCCGGATTTTTATGCTATCGGGCATACGAGGTTGATGGCGACCTGTCGAAATGGCTAAGAGTTGCGGGATGCCCGTAGTTTTCACTTTACAGTAACTACGGTAATCCCGTATTATCGTCTCATGGATGACAGGTTTGACCCCGCAAAAGACCTCGCCAACCAAAAAAAGCACAAACTGTCTCTGGCCTTTGGCGACCGTATTTTCGAGGACGATAATCACCTGATCTTGCCCACCATCCGCATTGAGGATGAGGAGGATCGCTACAAAGTGGTTGGCGTCGTGGGCGAGAAGCTGTTCACCGGTGTGTTTGTCTGGCGGGACGATCTGCCCCGCTTTATTTCCGTGAGAAGGAGCAACAAAGGTGAAGAGAGAGCATATCATTCTGCCTGCTGATCCGGCGGATTCCGAAGACCGCGCGGTATCCATCGAAGGCATGGAGCGTGGGCAAAGGGCGCGGTTGATCCGTAAAACCCGTAACGATCTCGGTCTGTCTCAGGTCGAGTTTGCCAGCCGTTTCCGCGTTCCTGTCGGTACGTTACGGGACTGGGAGCAGGCACGGGCGATGGCCCCCGACTTCGCTGTAGCCTACGTTCGGGTCATCGGACGGCACCCCGATATGGTAGCTCAGGCGGTGGCCTGAGCTGCCTTCTCAACGAGCCTGGGATTCAGCCCATCAACCCCAAACGCCGGATAGCCATTTTTATACCGAAGTCATAGTGTAATGTTCGGCAAGGTAGATTTTTTCGGAAAAAATATCCGCAGTCGCATGTTACTGGCCGAAGACTCCTCTGAGGGACATGCCTCCCTCTTTAACGGAGCCCTTGACCATGAACCTCTCTCGCACAAGCACCCCCGACGCGGCGCGATTGACGCGTCTCGTGACCAAACGGGTCGGATACAGACAGCGTGCCGTCACGGCGCTCGGTACTTTGTACGTCCCGATCCTCATTGCCAGCCATGCGCTGGCCCAATCCGCAACCGGCAGCGCAAACGGTATCGGGGCCCAGATGCAGGCCACCGCCCAGGAAGGGCTGACAGCGGGCGGCTTTGTCGCTGCTGCGTGCATGTATGTCGCTGCCTTCATCTGCTTCATCGGCGGCGTATGGGCGGCCTGGCAGAGCCGCAACGAACAGAACCGTTCGCCCGGAAAGGTCGGTATGGCAATCGCCGGCATCGTGCTGTGCGGTCTTTTCGCAACGGGTCCGCAGTGGATCAACAAGGCTGCCAACACCGCGTCCGGTGGCTCGGCAACCGTTGGTACGCAGGCTCAGGCCTATCAATTCACGAGCGGCGGCTAGGAACCCGATCGCAATGGCCCGTCTCACACAGTCTTTCCGGCTGCTGCCGCGCCCATGGGATCCGTCAGCGCCAGGCGCCGGGGAGATGGGTGAGCCGGGCCTTTTCACATGTGCCTGCTGCGGCCTGATAACGCTTGGTCGCAGGTTTCCATGGCATGGTGATGGACCCGGGCCTGTCTGCGCCTTATGCAACATCCTGCAGGATCCGACCCGTCCGGCCATTGAACGCGAAGCCGTCCTGATATGGTGGCCGAAACTGCCGCAGGCCCGCATCATGACCCTGACCCGCTGCGCGCATCAGGCTCTCATGCAGACGCTCGGCAATGGACCAAACGGACAGGATGTCGTCTGGCATCGTGCAATGGACGCGATCGCGTCAGGGTCGGACACCGCGATGATGCCTGCGCAATGCAAAAGCGCTCTCGCTGTGCTCCGCGCTCTGCACGCGCGAACGACCGAAGCCCGGCGGCGGCTGGAGACAACCTCTCCCCGACTGCTGGCGACTGCCCTGCTGATGGCGAACCGGGCGGACCCGCAGATCAATGAAAGCGCGACCACCCTGATGGACGGCATCCGGCTCTTCCCCCTGGGCCGTCTCTACAACGGCCCCACCGACATCTACCCGGCGCTTGTCAGGGAATGGCTTGATGCCGATCCCCAACCGGTCATGACATGACAGGATCATATCAATGGGCGGTATTCTTTCCAGTCTGCTGGCCGGCATCAGCCTCGGGCTGCGCCAGCCCCTTGCCTCATTCTGCGATGTGGAAAGTACGCACGGGGACCATCTCATCACCAAACGCGGTGAATATGTCTCCGTACTACGCATCAATGGCCTGCGTCGTATGTGCACGCGGCAGGAAGTGGAAGCACTCGCCGAGCAGCAGCGTATAGAATTGCAGGGTCTCCTTGAAGAACGTGGCCATGCCATCGTGGGATGGTATATTTCCGATCCCGAGCGCTCAGGTATCGAGATTGACCGACTGAGTCTCAATGGTTGCCGGTCCATAGCCCGGCAGATCGGAGCAGACCTTTCGGACGTCATCGAAGAGAGGCGCCGGCGCTGGCCAAACGTCATGCGCTGGGAGGCCACCTGTTATGTCCTGTGGACCCGGCCCAGCGTGCTGACACGTGAGGACCGCAAACAGGTGGCAGAGGAGCGCAGGACCCTTGCCTCCCAATTTCCCCGCGTGGGCAATACCCAACGTTTTGCCCTGCGCTCCGATATCATGGCGGCCCGCCATGAATCGTTCATTTCACGCGTCCAGGCTGCCCTGCAGGGGTTCGACATTTCCTGCGAATTCCTTGGTCCACATCAGGCATTGCAGGTCGCGCGCGAAGCGACCTATCGTGAAACGGCGGGCTCCGCCTGGAAACCGACCCTGCTGGGTGACCGGGTCATGCCACGGCTTCCGGACGATCTGGATGACCCGCAGCCACATCCGCAGGGCCTGC
Source organism: Komagataeibacter medellinensis NBRC 3288 (assembly GCF_000182745.2). Classification (NCBI taxonomy): domain Bacteria; kingdom Pseudomonadati; phylum Pseudomonadota; class Alphaproteobacteria; order Acetobacterales; family Acetobacteraceae; genus Komagataeibacter; species Komagataeibacter medellinensis. The sequence goes on along the minus strand of NC_016037.1, from coordinate 71,479 downwards.
TCTGGCCAGCGATCCGGGACCAGATTTTCAATGCCGACGCCGAAACGAAAGGCGGACAGCTCGTGACCGTGGGGGATTATACATACGCCCCGGTCGACATGACGATTGGCCCAGAGGATCCGCGCCCGTTTTCCGAACTCTCCAGCGTGCTTGGCCGCAAGAGACTGCCATGGCGCAGCGCCATGATCCTGGAGGGTGGTGGCCGCGCCGCCTTCGGCTTCAAGGAAGCCGGAGCCGGGTTTCTGGCGATGTTCCCCGGAAATAGCGACATTCGACGGGCGTTTGCCGCACTCAAGCTGGAGCGCCAGAAAAACAACCATAATTCCGTGCGGATGCGCATGACCGCCACAACCTGGGCTCCGGTTGGAGCAGAGGCGAAGCTGCGACGGCAGGCGTCGGATCTCTCCCAGGCAATTGATGCGTGGGGCAACAGCAAGACAACGCGGATCTCTGGCGATCCGCTGGAAGCGGCCATGGGTTCTGTCCCTGCCCTGGCGCTCGGTTCGACTGCGACCTCATCGCTCGCTCTTGTCGGTGATGCGTTCTCCATGATGCCGTGGGCACGCAGTGCGTCACCGTGGCAGAGGGGATCCATTCTCTTCCGCAAACCCGATGGTTCAATCTGGCCCTATGATCCGACCGGGGGCGGGCTACGCCCATCCGTCGTAGACATTATCGTAGCTCCGCCTGGCGGCGGAAAATCCGTTCTGGCCAATACCATTCTGCTGGGCTTGATCCTCAGCAGCGCCGCGATCAGCAGCCACGGCACGAAGCTCCCCTATATCGGCAAGCTCGATATCGGGCCGTCCTCGCGCGGACTGATCGAGATGCTGCGCAACGCGCTTGGCCCCGAACGCCAGCACGAGGCGGTTTACGTCAAAATGCAGGCAATCCCGGGCTTCGAGGTCAATGTCTTCGATACCCAGGTCGGGCTGGAATATCCCCTGCCACTCGAGCGCGTCTTCCTGCAGAATTTCATCTCGCTCCTTGCCACGCCGCTGGATGGCAGGCCGTGGGAGGGCATGGACCATCTGGTAGAGGACGTGATTGATGAAGCCTACCGCCTCTGCACCGGGGTGCAGGGGGGCACGCCTAAAATCTACACTCCGGGGATCGAGCCCGACGTCGATGCCGCAATAACATCGCTGGGCATCAGCCTGCCCCACCATGCGGGAGAGGACGATCCGACATGGTGGCGGGATGTCGTCGATGCCCTTGTCAATCTCAGGGAATACCGCCTTGCAGGTTTTGCCCAGCGCCATGCCGTACCAGTCCTGCAGGATCTGCTGATTGCGGCCCGCAGCCCGGAAATCGAAAAACGCTATTCCAAGATCACCCTGGAAACTGGAGAAAGCCTGATCGACACGTTTGATCGCTACATCATGAACGTGATCAAGAATTTTCCCATGCTGGCGTCCCCGACAAGGCTGGATATGGGGGACGCGCGCGTGATCGTTCTCGATCTTGCCGAGGTGGCACCATCCGGCTCTCCCGCGGCCAACCGCCAGACAGCGCTCATGTATATGCTTGGCCGCCATATCCTGGCCCGGAATTTCTTTCTCCATCCCGATTATGCCGACGACCCGCATATGCCCCCGTCCATGCGGGACTATCATCTCGCCCGCTTCACTGAGATGTATGAAACGACGAAGCGTGTCGACTTCGATGAGTGGCACCGTACCGAACCAGCGCCCCAGGTAGACAAGCAGGCTGTCCGCGACGGCCGCGAGGGGCGCAAGCACAACGTCCAACTCGCCTTCATTTCACAGAACCATACCGATTTCAGCGAGGATCTCTACAAGATATCAACCGCCCGATGGGTCCTCAAATGCGGTGATCAGGAGACGGCAGACAGTCTTATCCGACGTTTCAAGCTGTCCGATGCCAGCGCCTATGTGATCCGCAACGCACTGCCGGGACCGGCAAAGAATGGTGCGCCATTCTTCGTGGACATGTCGGCCGGAGAAGCAAAGTATGAACAGCTTCTGGTGAACGTCCTGGGGCCAATCGAACTCTGGTCTTTCTCGACGACGCCTGGCGACACGGCGCTCCGTTCGCGCCTTTACAAACGGATCCACTTTGCCCGAGCCCTGCGGATGCTCGCCACCGTATTTCCCTCGGGAACAGCAAACAGCGAGATCGAACGCAGAAAAAGCGAGCGCATGAATGTTTTCGGTCTCGCGACCGATGAAGCGTTTGCCGGCGTTCTGGATGAACTGGCGGATGAGATCGTGGAAGGTAGAGGCGTGGCCGCAGGATTGTATGAAACCCTGCGCGCCATTGATGAACAATCGGAACTCGAATTTACCATTGGGTAGAAGGTGACCGATATTTTCCTGACGGCCTCACATCCCGATCATTGCGGACACAATGATGTTGACCATGCTGTTCGATCAATAGCGCGGCGGCGTCTGGCAGGGATAGATTCGACAAATTTATGTGTCGAATCTGGCATATTATACGATATTATCAGTCATATGTGACTATCAGATCGTTAGCGCGATCCCGATCTGATCGTTTATGAAGGCGGCTTCATAATGACGCGCCATCGCCCCGGAAACACCAACCTCTCGCAGAACAGGCCTCCACTCATCCGAAATTCGCCGCGCTGTCACGCGGATCATCTGCCGGGCCTCAGCAGGGGTAATTTCGAAGAATTCACACGCCTCCAGTGCCAGACGGATGGACCGATCATGCGGACCGCCCTCCAGTATCGCCGTTTCCAGATGCGGGTTACGGTCGGGTGCTGGATTCACATCGAAAACGGGGGATAACCGCCAGTGTCCAGCGCCCACATAGAGAAATCCGTGATTTTTCAGATGATCGTCCTTATTTGACACGAGAATAGTATAAACCAGACGCAGGAAGAGTTCGCGGAACTCTGCCTGGGGATCGGCGGCATAGGTCCGGATAAAATCGACAATCTCCGTATAGGAACCAAGTTCCGTTCCGGTTTTCCCCAGAGCAGTCCTCGCCGAAATATAAGGAATCCGGCCAGGCCCACGCCGATCAAACCGCTGGATCAGAGCCACAGGAAACGGCGTTTCAGCCAGTTCCAGCCTGACCTCTGGCGTCCGGATTCCGCATGCTCTTGCCAGACGAAGCGTGGCAACTTCAATACGTTCTATTGGCCACTGGTCGTGAACCGAGGTAAATTTTGCAAGCCAGAGCACATCGCCGTCCCGAACATTGGCCTTCGGTCGCGCCCCACCCGAACCACCCGCACCAGCAAGCGCCTGCATATCCCTTGCGGATACGTCCTTGCCCTGTTCATATGCCCGCGCGATAGCCGTAATAGCGGCAAGATCGACCAGACGCGGTATGGTGTCATCGGCGCCGCCATGAATGATTTCTCCGTTATCATCGGCGAAACGAAGCGCACCCTGCCGACATACGTCATCCGACAGTGTGAGATATTCAAACTCGGAAAGCCCATTGCCGTAGGCACGCTCGAGAAGCCTGCGCCCCCAACTGTCGGGCGCAGCATCAGCAAAGACACCCGCAAGGGCATCGCGCACGTTCCCTGGCTGGCCAGTCGCATGAAACGGCCCAGAGCCAAGGGGAAAGGTTGGCTGGATGGCAAAGGCCCGAGAATTCTCGACCCAGGCCGGATCATAGGTGAAGGTCGAAAACTGCCGCGGACCCGCCTGCGTGAAACGCAGTTGACCCACGGGGGTCAGGCTGTTGCCAAGAACGACATGGGCGCTGAAATCAGGCATCAGAACGAAGCACCATCCATATCAATAACATCCGCTCCCTCATGCGTGGCCTTATCCTTATCCTGCTGCCTGCGTAACGTGGTCGCAGAAGATCGGCCTCGACGAGGCTGACGTTCAGCAGCCAACGCCAGTCCCAGATCATCCTTGCGGATATCAATCAGGTCGGCCAACCGGTCCAGAAGACCAAGCACGACAAGCACGTCAGCCAGAGTGCCGATCCCCACACCCGGGTCTCCCTTTTCCAGGCGCGCGATGGAACTCGCTGACGTACCGGCACGAACGGCCAGGTCGGCTATCGCTATGCCGCGCCGCAGGCGCGCGCCACGAAGGTCACGCCCCAGTCGTTCAAGAGCCGCGCGGGATTTTGGTGAGCCCATTACTATCACTCATATTTGGCATATAAAGCGCGTTATACCGTCAAATACGGACTTCTGTAAACTCCATCCTCTGCCCTTCACAACACGTTCCTGGCAGGAGATGGCACGTCGCGTAGAAAACGGTGGGCAGGCCGCCTGATTTCCAAGGGCAGTTTCTGGTCGCAGGACGATCATCACCCTATAAGTCTATTTTCCACCTTGAGGTCATGATGCCTGTTCCGCCAATCGATCCCTTCCATGCGCTGTCCATCAGCGCACTGGCGCATGAACTGGCCGCGCGGGGGCGCAGCATCATTCATATGGAATTTGGCCAGCCTTCCACCGGCGCGCCAAGCACGGCGATCGAACGCGCCCAGCACGTACTGGCGACCGACCCTATGGGCTATTGGGAAAGCCAGCCCCTGAAGGAACGGATCGCCCTGCACTATGACGAAACATATGGCGTTTCGCTCCGGCCTGAACAGATTATCCTGACCTGTGGCGCGTCACCCGCGCTGGTTCTGGCGCTCATGACCAGTTTTGTGCCCGGCGCGCATGTAGCCATGGCGCGACCGGGTTATGTGGCCTACCGCAATGTCGTGCGCTCGCTCCATATGAAACCGGTTGAAATTCCGTGTGGGGAAAAAGAACGCTTCCAGTTTACCCCCCACGCCATTGCTGCGCTTGAACCTGCTCCCGACGGGTTGATCCTGGCCAGTCCCGCCAACCCCACCGGTACCATCCTGTCTCCTGATGAAATACGGCGCATTGTTGACGTCTGTCGCGCGCACGGGATCTGCATCATATCGGATGAAATCTATCACGGCCTGAGTTTTGGCGAACGCGCGCACAGTATTCTGGAATATGATCCCGATGCGCTGGTGGTAAACAGTTTTTCCAAATACTTCAGCATGGCGCCGTGGCGGCTGGGGTGGCTGGTTGTCCCGCCAGCCAAGGTGGAAGCCGCCCGCGCGCGGATGGGTAATCTGTTCCTGCCGCCCGCCGCCCTCAGCCAGCACGCGGCCCTTGCCGCCTTCGATTGCCGCGATGAGCTTGAAGGGCATATGGAAACCTACCGGCGCAATCGTGACCTGCTGTTGCGTGCCCTGCCCGAAATGGGGCTGCGCCATATCGCGCCACCAGATGGAGCGTTCTATATCTATGCCGATATCCGGCACCTGACGGATGACAGCATGGCGTTTTGCAAGCGCCTGTTGCTGGATACGGGTGTTACGACAGCACCGGGCATTGATTTCGACCCCATAGACGGGAAATACTTCATCCGTTTCAGCTTTGCGGTCGCAACGGACCAGATTGATGAAGCCATCCACCGCATGGTTCCGTGGTTTCGGCAGCAAAAAAGTCTTTACTAGAAAATGCGTTGATCTAGCTTAGCATTACCTTGGGAAAACGCGTTGCCGAGTCTGGAGTAGGTGATTTTCCGGACATGCGGCTGCAGCTGTCATGCATCCATTCCATCAGGTTTTCCACGATGGGCGCGCTGAACTGCTGTCGCAGGGCAGCACGCTGCTGTGGCACGACACCATTGATGGTCCGTTCCACCTTGAACAGGCAGTCGATCCTGTGCACGGCCTCCACGGCAAGAGGTGCGCGGCCGAGTTCGGCCAGCCTGAACAGGCCGCGTCGGGCATGCGCCCAGCAGCCCGCCAGCGTGGCGGGCGCAGGCTGTCGTCCCGGCTTTGCCAGGGCATTGTAGCCGGCGTAAGCATCAGCCTGCACGATGCCACTCCAGCCATCAAGGTGAGTGGCAGGATGCTCGCCCCTACGATCGCGGGAGTAGCCGAACCAGGCAGCCAGGGTGGACGTATCCAACGCAATTCCTTCACGGGCAAACGCTGCCGCCTGCCGGTTCAGGGGCTGGTGGACCGCAAACTTCCCGACCAGGACAGAGGCCAGCAGGTGCGGTCCCGCCCGTCCGCGGACGAGGGGATGGAATGGGGCTGGCGGCTGGGTAATGGTCTCGCAGTCCCGACAACTGAACTTCTCGCGCACTGTCTGGATAACCCTGAACCGGCGCGGAATGACCTCAAGGGTTTCCGTGATGCTCTCGCCCAGTTTCGTCAGTCTTGCCGAACCACAGCAGGGACACTGCGCGGGGGCAGGAATGACAACGCGCTCGCGCGGCAGGTCTGACGGAAGGGGTCTGCGTCCGGCATGGCGTTGTGGGCCGGGATCAGTGACCGGGATCGCTGTTTCGGATCCATTGGCCGGGTCATCCTCGGCCATGCCCGTTTCCTACGTTCCGATGAGGCGCCATAACGGCCGTGCCGCATCTTCGCGATGATCAGCCTCAGATGGGTCACCATGGCTTCGGCCGCCCGACGAGCAGCCTCAGATGCCGCGAGAGCGGCCTGCAGGTCACCGATTTTTCCGTGCACATCCTCCATGCCCCAGGAGAGCCATATTATCTGGTGGCGGGGTAATGGAGTTCACCTGTCCATCCCGCAATTCTGCGCTAGCCCGCGACATCAGGCCGCCACGTCCGTTGCCGATGCCGCCAGTCGATGCCTTCAAGCAGGTAACCCAGTTGCGCGGATGATAGCGCAACAACGCCCTCTGCGGGCGACGGCCAGATGAAGCGGCCTTTCTCCAGCCGTTTGGCATAGAGCGACATGCCCAGTCTATCGTGCCAGAGCACTTTCAGCAGATCTCCGCGCCGCCCCCGGAAGGCAAACAGGTCCCCGCATGAGGATTGCGCCCCAAGGCCTCCTGAACCGTCAGGGCCAGACCCGGCATGTCGGTCGCACCCGTTGCCAGCCAGACCTGGACACCGGAAGGAACCGGGATCATGGCCGCAGCAGCATAATCAGGCGTTCAACCCTCTCGGGTGGAACATCGTGACCAAAACGCAGGATGCTGCCATCGCGGAATGTAATTTCCATCTGGCCTGGCGCCTGACCTTCCTTCACGGCAGAACTGTCGATCAGAAGTTCGGCAGGCGGTCCACCGCTCTGCGCCAGCGCCTCGAACAGGCGCGCCCAGACGCCTTTCGCAGCCCAGCGCTGAAACCGATTGTAGAGCGTCTTGCGCGGACCATACGCGGACGGCGCATCCTTCCACCGCGCGCCGGACAGCATGATCTGAATGATGCCACTGATCACACGTCGATCATCCACACGCGGCTTGCCACGCGTATCGGTGGGCAGATGCGGCGCAATCCGCGCAAACTGTCGGTCCGAAAGCCAGAAAAGGTCAACGTCCATCGCTCATCTCCTTTCAGAGACAGCGAATCACAGGCCGCTCATAATGGGAATCCCTTTATGGGTCCGGGCCCTAGCATGACGTCACAGAGCAGCCTCAAGCGGCGCACCACCCCGCACACCGGTCGGTACTGATAAATGATACAGCCGGTCATATAAGATATCACCGCGGCGCGCAGCCGTGGGCTGCACGCTCTTGCGGTCAGCAGATCCGATCGCCAGTCGTCATCCATCGTCAGTTTCCGTTACAGCAATCCTTCCATGAATCGCTGACCGCATCCATTGAGAACCCTTATTGATAATTTCCCGCCAAAGCAGTGCAAGGGCCGACCAGAAAAAATCATTGTATCAAGCGTATAGAAATATATTATATTTAATATTTTAATATCTTAGAAATTTCTATATTGGCGTGGCTTTTCTTCTTATTTCACGCTCCAATTCCAATATCCTATCTGGCAGAGGTGTAGCATTCACAGGGTTTTTTTCATCATAATTTGCTACAATAACTGATGGGAACAAATAAGCTTCCTCTCCTATTATTTCGTTCATTATATTGTCTATTTCTGAAACCGTTTCATCCCAAAATATAACATCACATTCGTAGTTGAAATTTCTCACGTTATCAAACGCTCTTCTAGTAATGTTGCTACTACCTATTGAAGCAAAGACTGGAATATTATTAATTTTTGCAATAGAGATTTTTGCGTGCCACTTGTCTCCAGGAATCCTATAGCCAGAGACACCAAGAGCAGGAGACCCACGATTTATACGTACAACATTGCCAAGAAATCTTAAAAACGCGGAACGTTGCCTATGATAATACCCGAAAATTTCTAAATTTAAAGGGGAGGAAGATGTGAGTCGCCCTCGTAAATTGAATTTAGCACGAGATACGCTATAGGAAGCGTCCTCTTGAAAAAAGCCGCTGCATATAATGACATTGTTTATAGATGGAGAATTTAACGCTCCTCTTACAGCTGCACTGAAGCGATTAACCCTCAATTCCTTTCTTAGAAAAATCGCGATTTTTTTCATTATTAAACCTCAACACAAATATGTTTCATTTTTAATTGTCGGATAAAATCAGTCATCGCATACACGATGCAGTATTATAGTTTGTACGAATTTTCTCAACTGAATTATCCCAGATAAGCCACGCCCGATTAGAAGGGACGGAAAACGTAATGATTACCATAAACAAATAAGCGATCTGTACTGTTATTCCGAGCATAATTGACCTTATGCACTACCTTAATAGACAAATGGGAATAAGGATTCCCAATGGGTGCAGTCCGTGATCCGTAGAAGACTCGCTGTAGCGGAAACTGGCGACGAACAACAACTGGCGCTCGGGTCTGGTGACCACAAGAGCGTGCAACCGATGGCTGCACGCAGCGGCGATGTCTCTTATTTGACACGTCGAATCTCTATCATGTGCATCTCCAATGCACTCCGTAATAGGGAATGGTTAAAATATATCAAGTTGTACTGAGCACCTTAGAGGGCCCCTTAGGTTTAATCCGGCGAGAGCATCTCCCCGGAGAAGGTCTAAAGCTGCTCTCGAGACCCACATGAAAGAAAAAGCAACGCAGCCAATTTTTGCTGTAGCAGTCGCAAGATGATCTTCGAAGCTGCTCCCATTATCCGGAGAAGCTCATGAAACATTCTCTGCTCATTTTTCTTTTGCCCATGGCGCTCAACGCCTGTGCGCAGAGCCTGTCGTCACCTTCTCCCATTGCGACGACCGGCATGGCCAATCCTGAACTGGCCTTGCAGCGGTCAATAGCAGAGACCACGACTGATCTTCGTGAACTTGGCAGCATCCGCCCGTCTCCGGTCGTGGCATCTGCCAACCAACCCCCGCTCCCCGATGACCTGACCCGCCGGATCTGGTTCGTGTGGGACGGCCCGCTGGGCAAGGCAGTCGCAAAACTCGGCCAGGAGATTGGCTATAGCGTGATTGTCACCGGCCATCCCCGCGCAATGCGCGTCGCGACCAACAGCGTTGCCGCCGTGGTGGATATCCTTCGGACATTGGGCGATCAGGCCGGAGATCAGGCCATGGTCTCGGTAGACCCGCTTCACCACGCGATAACGGTGGCCTGGCATGCGTAAGATGGCGCTCTTTCTATCTTCGGCCATCGTCGTGACGGCCGCAGGCAGCCCGACCCATGCGGCGTCTGTCTCCACGGGGAAGGTTGTCATTGAGGAGGGGCAGCACGTCCGGCTACCGAGATCGTCTCCATCCCCGCCATCGGCCCGCAGCGGCACATTGGTCCCGGAGCCACAGCCGCCCCAGCCGGGTGCGGATCAGGTGGACGGGGCTGACCCCGCCCTTGCCAATCCCATCAATAAACCGGTGACAGGGGCCTCAACGCTCGACGAGGTGGTCGGCGGCGAAGCGCCACCCTCTCTTGAGGCCCTTGAGAACACCCGCCCCAATGACGAGCTAGGCGATGACCTGAAACCCGGTCGAAGCGCCCAGCTTCGGGAAGCCGCGCATATTTACGGCGCGCAGGGCGGTCTGGCCGCCCGGGCATTCGCCATCAACGAGATGCTGCGGCGCCATGAGGAGACACTCGACGCCACTTATGATTTCCGGTCGATCGTGCTTCCGATCGGGAGTGGCCAGACCCTCATGCAGCCCCCCATCGTCACCGAGGCACAGATGGCCTTCGCGCTCAATGACACCGGCCAGGTGGCGCACGAGACAGAATGTGTTTTCGAGATCACCCGGGAGGCACAACTGACATCCGCGCCCCCGGACTGGCGCACGTATCTCGTCCGGACATGGGGCAAACCGCATCACCCGGTAGCCGCGGCCCTGCCCCGCACAAAGGCGGAAGTGTCACACTGGAACCAGTGGGTGGCCGAAGGCTGGGCAGATGGAGAAAAGCAGGCAACCGAGATCTTCCTCTCCGACCTGTCGCGCCTGCAGCGCGACATTACCGGCATGGCCCGCTACCGGGTGCTGCTGAACGCCGGGCGCGTCGAAGAACCGCGCGTCGTGTTCGAGCACCAGGACGCCGTGGGAGGAGGAGACACCCTCCACCTCAATGACCGCACGATCCGGATCGCGAGCCAGCCGGGGCTTCAGGGCCACGTCCGGCGCGGAAGCGACTACGGTTATCCGGAGCATTGCCGATGAATATCACCATCCCCGTCACGACCGACGAACGCTGGCCGGATGAAGGCAGGAAAGCGTTTGCCTGGGTCGAGGAGCGACGGCGTAACGCGCCGGGGCTGGACTCCCTCCTTCGCTGGGCGCATGGCCTCGGCGCCTCGCGCATCGACATCAAGACCGGCCATCCGGTCACGATCAAGGTGCACGGCGTGATCCGCTACGCCACATGTAAAGCGACGGACTCCCTCGCGCTGGCGGATATCGTCGGCCATGTCTATGCCTCTGACGGGATGGCCATGCTTGGTGTCGGCCATATCCTCGATACGGCCTACAGCGTGGCACTGGACCGCAAGGTCAATCTGCGTTTCCGGATCAATCTTTCACCCATTTCGGTCAAGCGGGGCAGCGGCGTCCACGTCGTCATGCGTCCGATCCCCGCGCGTCCCGCAAGCCTTGACCAGCAGATGGTCGAACAGGAAATCCGGGACACGAACAGGCTCAAAAGCGGCATGGTCCTGTTTGGTGGGGCAACCGGTTCCGGAAAGACCACGTTGCAATTCGGGCTTGCCATCGAAAAACTCATGGACCCGACCGTGTATTGCGACATGGCAACTGGCGAGGAGCCCATCGAGTTCCTGCTGGACGACCTGCGACCGCCTTCAGGCTCGCGGATCAGCCAGACGGAGATCCGCCCTCCTACCCTGACTTTTCCCACGTTCACCCGCAGCCTGACACGCCGCGAGATGAGCGATGGCATCATCACGGAATGTCGGGACGGCGAGACCATGAATGCAGCCATCAATATCGCCATGATGGGCGGTATCCTGGGCACGACGCTGCATGCAGACAGCGTCTCCCTCATGATCCAGCGCGCGATCGCGCTCTGTCCGCCCTCGGAACGTGACAACCTCGTCTCGGCCCTCGCTCAGGCGCTCCGGTTCTGCATCAACCAGCGCCTTGTGCCCCGCAAGGGCGGCGGGCGTGTTGCGATCCGCGAATTCCTCACCTTCGATCGTGATCTGCGCCGCAAGCTGACCCGGACCGAGCCAACAGACTGGCCGGACGTCGTGGCCGACGCGGTCGAGGCGCAGGGCCAGTCTTTCGGAAAGGCCATCCGCAAACTGCTTGATGCCGATCTGATCACCGAAGACACCGCTCTGGCGGAAGAAAGGAGAGACGCGTGATGTGGCGTGCAACGGCCTATCCTGTCCGGGTTTTCATTCTCGATGCCCGCGCCTGTTTTCCCATTCTCATCTCCGTGACACACTGGAGCCTCACCACCCTGCTGATCGGGGTCTTCGGCGTGGTGTTTTTCGGCACGATCTCGTTTTTCGGGCTGACGCTGCCGGCCGCGATACGCTCCATGCGACGCTTCCTCATCGGGCCGGTCCGCACCGCCCTGCCGACATGGCAAAGGAGGCGGTTCTCATGAGCGCGATCGACCTGGCGGCGATCAGTGCGGCGCAGACACGGCTTCTGGCCAAAATCGGCAAGCCGATTGAACTGCTGGACCGTGGCACCGGAAAACGGGTGGTCGTATCACCGGCTGACGCGGCACACCCTGAAGCCTATCTGCCCATTTTCCTGATCAGTGCCGAAACCCAGTGGCTGGAACTGACGGGAACGGGCTTTGCCCTTGATGTCAGCAGGACGCCCGACAGCGCGCTCGGCTATGCCGTCCGCAAGGTGCGCGCCGGTTCATTTACGGTCGTGATGTTATGTCTGATCGATGTCACGATGAGGCTTGCGGAGATGGACGACGCGCTGGTCCTCAATCATCTGATCGACTTCTGGGGCGAAGCCCATGGCCGGATCGCTGATGTCGCGCCGACCTTGCAGGGGGCGACATGATCCCCCGTCTCGCTCTGGCGGCATTCGGGGCGTTTCCCTTTTTTGTCGCCAGCACGACCGCCCGCGCCACGAGCATCGAAGAAAATGGCCGCCAGATTGCAACGTGTCTGGAGGCTTCGGCAAAAATCTCCGGTGTGCCCCGTGGCGTGCTGCTCGTCCTCCTCTATGTCGAGGCCGGCCGTCCCGGAATGGTCAGCCCGAACGGTAACGGCACGGCGGATCTCGGACCGATGCAGGTCAACACGACATGGGTTGATCGCATCGCGAGGCGATGGCACAGCACGCCCGCGCAAACATATGCGGCGCTGCGCGACAGTTCGTGCGCCAATATCGAGGCAGGCGCCTGGATCCTTGGTCAGGCGATGCACGAGGCACACGGCGACCTCTGGCAGGCCGTGGCATTCTATCACTCTCATACCCCACGCCATGGCAACGCCTATCTCCGGCGTTTCTACGACATCGCCCTCACGATGATGGCCAGAAGCCGCAGGGACGATCGCTCATGAGCACAAACCGCGTCCCATGGTCATCCAGCGATGACTATCTGCTCTTTTCCTCGATCATCATCATCGTCGGGGTCCTGCTGTTCAGCTACATGGCCTGGAGCCTGTGGCATACGCAGATCACGGCCTTCTATCTGCGGGCCATGCTGGGGCAGATCAACCTGCTGCATACGTCCGATCCCGACCTGATGCGCCTGCGGTTCCAGTTGCAGGCCGCACAATATCGACCGGACCTGGTGCGGGCGATCCAGCTTTATTATGGCCTTGCGATCCTGGGCAATGCCCTGAAATGGCCGGTGGCCATCGTGATTGCGCTCATGGGCGGGTTATGCATGTGGCGTGCTGCCCCCGGCCGTTTTGCAAAGGCGCTCGATCTGGAAGGTCTGATCGCAGTCCAGGCAGAAATGTTTCCGACACTGAAAGGCTTCGTCCGACGTCGACTGGACAGGCTTGTAACGCCTACGGATGGTACTCCCCTGCCCGCGGACCCGGCCCTGACACGTGCCGAATGGCGCGCGCGCTTCGCTGTCGATGCACAGGACCGCTACAGTGAAACCGGCGCGCTCGAAGCGTTCACGCGCCAGCTGGGCCGCCACTGGTCCAGCATCCACGCCGCGTCCCCTGTCGAACAGGTGCTTCTCGTTGCCTTTGCGATGCACTACCTCCAGAGGCGCCGGGAAGCCCTCGCCCTGCTTGGTGAACTCTCTGCCTGCCTGGCCGACGCTGGCCTTGATGGTCCCCATGGTCCGCTGGCGCCGCTCACGGTGCCAGAGTCCGTTGTGCGAAGCGCCCGCTCTGCCCTGCAGGACAAGGAAATCAAAAACTGTATCGATACGGTCTGCGAGCGCAGCGGATGGAGCGTGACCGCGCTCATGACCCTGCTGCACGAGGCCCGGCGGCAGGCGGGCGTACTGGCACCCTCCTCATTCGCCATCGTGAAGCTCATCGACCGATCATTGTGGTACGCGCTGCACTCACTCGGCTTTCCTGCTGAAATCCCGGCCGAAGACCTTCATCCCAATCCCCGCATCGAGGCCGCCGGCGCGCGTGCGCACTGGAGCGAAGAACGGCGCTACCAGCGTCCGATCTACATCCCTGCGGTTGAGAACGCACTCGCCATCCTGCGCCCGATGCCCGAAGCACAAGGATCTTCCCATGACCCGTATCATCCTCCACGCTGATGGCCGGGCGCCCATCACCGTTGAACTCGACGGGACAGGCTTACAGCCCCTCCATCTCCATCTCCATCTCGGATCTGATTTCGGGCAGACGAAGACAAGCGATGCGGCACCGACTGTACCAGAAACGGCAGCAGCACGACGCGGGCGCCTGAAAAAGGCATTGCCCGCGCTCATCGCCGGGGGGCTGGCCGCCATCCTGATCATCGGCACACGTCAGGCCATGGTTTCCGACCGCGCTGTTCCCGACACGGGGCCCGCTGGCATGCTACGACCGCCTGCAATTCTACCCCCACTCTCCGGCTCGCCCATGACGGACGAAGGCGCGTCAGGGGGCCGCTCAACCTATGTCCCGGGCGCACGCATGCCGGTCGACGGGAATGTGGTCGGCAATCCCGACGGTCACCCGGCGAGCGCGGAAATCGATGCCGCACGACGCATCATGACGCAGCGGCCCGTCGTCACTTATCCGCAACCCCCAGGTAGCGCGCAGACAGCGCCGACGGCGCCGGTTTCCCCCACGGCACCAACCGCGCCCGTGGCGCCCATGATCGACACGGGAAAATCTCCTTTCGGGCTGGAAGACTGACGCATGGTGAAGCGCGAGATCGGCGGGCCGCAGGTCCACCAGCAACTGAAACACGGCTCTACCTATCGCGACACGCGTCCCTTCACGGTCCGGATCGCCGAAGAGCTGCAATCCAGCAGTTCCGGGTTCGCCCTCATGATTCTGGCAGGGCTCAGCGTGCTGGCTCCCGCGATCGTCGGGATCACCTTTCCCCTCGCCCTTTGCCTGACGCTCTGGGTCATGACCCGCCAACCCGTGCTGCCTTTTCATCTGCCCAGATATTCCGGACTGAAGGACAAACACGATCTTGACCCCAAAACCCGTCGGCCGCGAGCGGCGGCAGGCATCATATATCTTGGAACGGACGGACTGACTGGCCAGCAACTCTGGCTTTCATCCGACGCGGGGCGCCAGCACGCCGCCGTGCCAGGCACAACGGGTGCAGGCAAAACGACATCCGCCATCTCCCTGCTGGCCAATCCTCTTGCGCACGGATCCGGGTTCATCCTGATCGACGGCAAGGGTGACAACACGGTCCACGGCGATGTACTGGCGCTTGCCCGCCGCTTCGGGCTGGACGACCAGGTGCTCAATCTCAATTTTCTGACCGCAAGCGGCATCCGCCAGTCCAATACGTTCAATCCGTTTGCGACCGGCAACGCCGACGCCATCCGTGAAATGCTGGTCAGCCAGCTTGGTGAGCCGTCGAGCAATGACGCCAACGGCGTCTTTCGGGACCGTGCTGTCGGCCTTGCCGGCACGATCGCGCCAGTGCTGACCTGGATGCGCGACACCCACGGCGTGCCGATCAACATCGAGACCATGCGCTACGCCATGGAACTGCGCTGGATCGGCACGCTGGCCCGGCATCGCGTATTCCTGATCCGCAATCCCGGCTTCGATCACCCCATCGAGATCAGCGTGCCCGAAATTCCCGACGACATCCTCTATCCGGCCCAGGCCTATCTGGGCGAACTGCCAGGATATGATTCCTCTCTGGCGTGGAATGAGCAGAAAGAAAACAAACCGAGCGAGCAGCATGGCTACGCCAAGATGTATTTCACCCGGGTCTTCACGCAGCTTGGCGTCAGTCTCGGGCACATATTCCGCGCCCAGATCCCTGATATCGACATGCGCGATGTGGTGCTGAACCGCCGCATTCTCGTCGTCACGCTGCCCGCGCTGGAGAATTCATCGGATACGCTGGCCGGACTGGGCAAGATCGTGGTCGCGGCCGGCCGCGGCGTCATGGCCCAGCTTCTTGGCGCCCGCCTTGACGGCCCCGCCGAGCAGGTCTTCAAGCTCAAGGCAGGCAGCGGCGACGCGCCGTTCCATTTTTTCTACGACGAACTCTCCGCCTACGTCACGGACGGCATGGACCGGCAGCTGGCCATGGGACGCGGCCTGAACTGCATGTTCTGGCTGGGGTTTCAGGATCTTCCGGGTCTTACGACACGCATCGGCGACAAAGCCTTTACCCTGCTCGGCAACGCCAACCTCACCCACGCCATGCGCCTGCAGGATGCCATGCGCACGCGCGAGTGGATCGAAAAGCAGTCCGATCGGATCGAGGTCAGTCAAGCCACGCATTTTGAAGGCAACTCCGCCGGAAGTTACCGGGAAGGACGGGGCGCCGAAGTCCGGGAAGTCGCCCGTATTCCCTGGGCAGACCTTCAGTCACTCATCGAGGGCGAGGCCATAACGATGTATGCCGGTCGCATCGTCCATTCGAAGACGTTCTTTGCCGCCGTCAATGGGCGGTCAGGCGCGATCCGCATGGCTCAGCCGGTCATGCTTGCAGCGCCGCTGGACCTGAATCGGGTGCCCCCGGACCAGCAGTTGCTCGCCCTCCTCGCGACGATCGAAGGCGGCCTGTTTCAGTCTGAACTGACCACGGTACACGACGAGCCGGATGTTCGCGCACTCCAGGAAGCAGTCGACCGCCTCGGTCCAGGTTCTCAAGACATCCTGTGCAATTTTGCACAGATTGGTGCAGCAGTCGCCGCCGCACCACGCCGGGTTGCGACCGCCAATGACGATGAAGAGAATGAGCACGCAGCCGGAACAGACATGCTGACACCATTTTCCTATATGCTGCGTCACGCTGCCTCCATCCCGAAACCCGGTTTTCGGACACAGCCCCGCACCATACCTCCCATCGACGGTCACCTGCTTGGACGCCTGGAGGCTATTGAACGCCGCGTGGACCGGCAGCCTGGTGTAGCCCGGCGTCAGGCACTGCTTATGTTGGGTGTCAGGGACGCGATGACAAAAGGCGCATCGAAGGAGGGCGCTGCCAGCACCGGGATGACCGAGAAGGAAATCCTCGCCCAGATCAGGATATTGCGAGAAAAAACCTCGGCATGACCGGCACGATCATCATCCTTCCCGGCGGGGAAAGGTTCCAGCTCGAATGGCGCCGGACCGACCCGGAGCGCTGGGAACGCCGCCTGAAGGCAAAATATGATGAGAGCCGGAGCGCGGAGCGTTCTGACAAGGCGCGATGCCTGTGCCAGCATCGCGGGGCCTCATTGCCTCTACAGATCCGTTACCGGGCGGACAGTCACAGTTATCACCTCGCCGTCTGGCCAAATGAAGGGCCGTTGCACGAAAAGACATGCCCCTTCTACAAGCCTGATCCGAAGAAAAGTGGGCGCGCCAGCTATGTCAATAGCGTAATTCGCGAGGGTGAGGATGGGGATGTCGCTGTGACCCTGTCGATCGGCCTGCGCCGCAAGGGGCCACCCCGGCCAGTCGATGACACGCCACTGCCTGCTTCAGATCAGCCCGGACAGGCGCGACAGCGCCGGATGACGCCTCTCGGGCTGCTCCATCTCCTGTGGGAACGGGCGGGGCTGACCGAATGGCGGCCGCAATTTGCCAGACACCGCACACTGACGGTGGCCCTGGGTCGGATTGCCTCTGCCGGAACCAGGATCCGGGCGCAGGGCAGACTGATCTCCGATCTTCTATGCCCTGTTGCCCCAGGGCATGAAAAGTTCGGACGGCGTCTCCATGCCATTGTCAGGACAGAAGGACAGGAAAACCATCTGTTCCTGATCGGGTTCGTGGAGGCTCTGGAACCAGATCCCAGGGGCAATTTCACGATGGCCCTGAGCGGACAGCGCGACGGTTACCGCTGCTTTCTGACAGTGCCTGCGGCCGAGAGGAACCGTCTTGCCCGGTCGCACCAACTGGCGGCAGCCACGCTCGCCCTGCCCGAAGCGGCGCGGCAGGCACATGTTGTAGCGCTGCTCTATGTGACGGCGCGAAACATCCTAGCCCCCAATAGCCGGTGGAGGGGCTGGATCCAGGCGGAAGTCAGGACCGGTGCCCTGATGACCGTCTCTCGCAGCATGCTTCCTTTCGAAAGCAGCCATGAACTGGCGGTAGCCGATGCCCTCGTGGCAGCGGGACGCGCATTCGAAAAACCACTGCGTTTCGACGCGGAACGGGATCTCGTTTTCCCGGATTTCATCCTGCAGGACACGGCGCGGAATGACGGATATCCAATGGAAGTTTTCGGTCGCACGGACGAGGCCTACGCTACCAGACGAGCCGAAAAGGAAAATTACTACGACGCGACCTTCGGAGCGGGTGGATGGTGGTCATGGGATGCGACAACAGGGAGCCGGATGCCGCCTTTTCCATCAGGCAGGCTGAGATAAAACAGGGTGACTTCTTCACTTGGCTGCCTTATATGTAGCACCATGAAGCTGAACTCCCATCAGGTTGCTCTGGCAGCAATAAGAAAGCAAACCCTTGCGAACACGAAGAGCAAGCGGACAGCCCATGCGGCTTTGCTGCGAATGGGGATTATCGATAGCAAAGGCGCGGTTACCAAAGAGTACACGCGTGACCCACGCATTGAGGGCATGCTTAAAGCGTAACTGCGTTGACAGCTCTTCATACATCTTTTGTACTCGGTTATCATGGTTGTTCTGAAGAGGTCGGCCGGAAACTGATTAACGGAGAAAGCGCACCAACTCCGTCGGAGACCGACTACGATTGGCTTGGACCGGGTTTCTATGTCTGGGAGTCCGACCCGTTACGTGCGCAAGAATGGGCATATCAGAAACAGCGCCGGGATTCCGGTTTCAAACCGTTCGTTATTGGTCTGGTCGTAGATCTGGGCAACTGTCTTGATTTAACGACACGCGAAGACCTGGAGATGCTCAAGACCGCCTATGAAGGCCTGCGAGAGACATTAAGCACGGATGATATACCGATGCCGGTGAATCATGATTCCCGGCACGACGTAAATAGTGATAAACTTTTTCGTAACCTCGACTGCGCTGTTATCAGGTATCTTCACGATTCTATTGAAGCCACAGGGTCTCATCTCGCACCTTATGATACGGTGCGCGGCCTTTTCCAGGAAGGCGGCGAACTCTATCCCGGTAGCGCCTTCCGGGAAAAGACACACACGCAGATCGCAATCCGCAATCTGGATTGTATAAAAGGAATCTTTCGTCTGCCGGACTCTAGCGTCGGGATATAAGGTAGACAGCCGTCTGTTCATCATCATGACTGAATCAAAAGAACAGCCACGCCGCCTCGTCTGACGGCGCGCTCCGCTTTTGGTGGATGGCCTTCTTTCTGCCCCGACGCTTCTCCTGCGACCTCTCTGGCAATGCCGGTTCCGTTGCCTATATCATCAAATTCTGTCGCAGCAGACGTTATGTCTCGCCCCAATCCGATTTCTCGTGCAAGTTCCGATCTGCGCACTGTGTAATTGGGAGCGACCATAGGATAATGAGACGGAAGTCCCCACTTCCGCCGATATTCTTCAAGCGTCACGCCATAGGATGTTGATTTTCATTGAGAACTGATGGTGTGGACGGCTCGCAGTGGTCCTGAGAGGATGCTGAAGAGTTGACTGTCCAGTGGAGGAAACCATCACGCCGCAGTTGATCCGTACCATCAGTTCTCAGTCAAAATCAACGCCATGAGGGCGCTTCAGCGAATGGGAATTATTGATCACAAAGACGAAGTGACGCAATCATACGCGTGGCCACGGCTGTCCATATATATTTTTTTACACAAGGCACCGTTTATATGCGATTTTAAGCATCAATAAACGGTTTTGGACAACTCGGCAGGAATCTAATTCGAATGGCGGACCCGATTGGCGGCATGTGGCTCGCACTGAAATATGATGCAGAGCCATTCGGCGGACTGGCTGTCAAAAGCCAGCTTGGAAGTCGCCGGTCGAGCAGTCATCATAATTTATACAGCATCGAGACATATCCCGAAAACATGCGTCCGGCCGACACGGCAGCCGCACATCTGCAGTTTCATCTGCGACACGAACCCACTAGCCTTGAGTTGCTGGCGCGCGTTTTTGCGAAGACCGGACCAGGTTTTGTCCAGGAGTGGATAAACAGTGCACCGACAGGGCAATATGCCAGACGGGCGTCATTTCTCTTTGAGTTCGTCACCGGACAAACGCTCGTGCCGCCAGTCGACCTCGGCGGCAACTACGTCTCCGCACTGGACGGATCTTTTCAGGTAACAGCGTCTCCAGACAGGATGAGCAACGTCAGCCGATGGCGCGTCCGTGACAACATGCCCGGGAACCGCTTTTTTTGTCCCTTTATCCCGCTATCCACTCAACTCAAGACGGCTTCGGAGATGGACGTGTCTGCCGGTTACGGTGAACTGGTGCAGGAGTTCGGCGAGAACATGCTTGCCCGGGCCGCAGTGTGGCTGACAAACCGGGAAAGCAAGGCAAGTTTCACCATTGAAGGTGAGGAGCATCAACTTGACCGGATCCAGCGCTTCAGCCACGTACTCGCCACGAGAACCGGGCAAGGGACAGTCCCCCTGACAGATACTGACCTTGCCGAATTGCAACGCAACATCCTCGGTGACGTCACAATAACCGAGCATTTTGGCTTGCGGCTGTCACCGGTATTCGTTGGAGAATACACGATGAGGTACGAGAATGTTGTTCACTACCTCGCGCCTCCCGCAGACGACGTAGCGGATATGCTTGAGGGATTAAAAATTTTCCTCGACAGGACTGAAGGACAGTCTCCTGTCATGCGTAGCGCCGTGGCAGCCTTCGGGTTTGTCTACATCCATCCTCTTTCTGACGGGAACGGCCGTGTCCACCGGTTCCTGATAAATGACGTTCTCAGGCGGGACGGCGCCATCCCCGACCAGATCATCCTTCCCATCTCAGCCACCATCATTGGAGACCCGACGAGCAGGCGAAACTACGACCAGATTCTGGACAGGGTTTCAAAACCCCTGATGCGACAGATCACGGATCATGTCTCTTTCGATCGTGACATGAAGACCTATCCTGATGGGATAAAATCCAATCTCGACTTCTCAAGCCCTGATCTGGCGAGACCGGCCTGGCGCTATATCAATTTCGCCCCCCACGTTATCTATCTCAGCGCAGCACTAGAGATGACCATCAAGCACCACATGAAAGAGGAAGCCATATATCTCCGGTCGCACCATAATGCCCGGCAGGCACTCAAGGAGCTTGTTGAAATGCCGGATATGGATGCCGACCGCATCATCAGGTCATTACGGGATACTCGTTTCATACCCAGCGGCAAGATTCAGAAAGAATATCCCATGATCGAAAAATTCACGCTTTGGAACGCCATCTCTGAGGCGCTGAGGCATTCATTCTCTGAATGACTACACGTGGACCGCCCGTGACAAGAAGAAAGTTGTCCGTCACCAGACATGGGATCTGCAAAAGGATTGTCCGAGTGGAAAAGGCAGGCTGCCCTCGTGAGAGCACAACTTTGTAGACATCGCTTATGGATTTTCACTGAGAACTGAATTCTTCCACAAGGTGCATAACGCAAGGCTTAGGATCGCGATCCGCAACCTGGATTGTATAAAAAGCATCTTTCGTCCGGATTTATCGACGTAACGCCCCGAACTGGATCATGGTCCGGTCAAACAGGAACAGCCGCTGTCGGCACCCTACGACGTAGCGAAGAAGTTCTGCCTTCGTATATTGCCGCGTTCCTGAGCCAGCAGAGCGCCGCGCCGCCCGGTCGGCGGCGCGTTCCCCTTTTAGTGGATGGCCTTCTTTCTACCCCGGCGACGTCCTTGCGGCCTGTCAGACAATGTAGGTTCTGTCGTGTCCTCATCACCAGATTTGGTGGCAGTGGACATTATATCCCGCCCCAGCCCAATCTCTCTTGCAAGTTCCGATCGGCGTACTGTGTAATTGGGAGCGACCATAGGGTAATGAGATGGAAGTCCCCATTTCCGCCGATATTCTTCAGGCGTCATGCCATAGGATGCCTGCAGATGCCGTTTGAGCATTTTCAGCTTTTTCCCATCTTCAAGACATATGATATAATCCGGAAATACGGACCGCTTGATGGGAACGGCAGGTATCTGTTCTTTTACGCCCGAAGCAGTCGGGACGGACAATGAATTGTAAACAGTCCCAATCAGCCTGATAAGTTCGTCCGGCGATATTTTATTTTCCGATACATAAGCAGTTATGATTTCCACGGTCAGCGCCAGCTGTCTTTGTTGTTCTTCGGGCATTGTCCATCACCTCAACAGACGAAAAAACTGTGACCCTGTATATAGCACCGCTATTGGGAATAGTCCTCGACGTTTTCGAGGATTTGGCAGATTGCAGAACTGGTATGCTCTTGAGCAGATATCCGATAGGATCCTGCGCCTGCTCATCTGTATTTCATCTGACCGTCAACACTTCTTGCTTTCTACGGCAATCCTGTTACCCGTTTCCCGCCCAGCATCAAGACGCCATATCTGCGATAAGAGATCATCTGGATCCGGTGTCAGCAGAACACTCAGACACAGCTTCCTCTTCGGTCCAGGAAGGTCTTGAGGCGTGAACATGCCCGGAAGCTTCAGTTGGACCAATAACGCATAGCAGGCTTTCAGGGATCGGTTCGCGTACAACATCATTGAACCGAGTACGCAACTCCTTCTTCAACCAACAGTCGAACGGATCAGGATCTCCCCGGAAAGACACATCATGCATCATTGACCTGCTATCTACTGCTCGCCGCCTCCCTAACGATACGCAGCCGACTTCGTTGCGCAAATGACCAAAGCGTGCGTCAGATCTGAGATGTTGTCGCGGTATGGCACATGGTCGGCAGGATTCAAATCCGGTAAGAACAGCAGAAAGCCGGACGCTCTAGCTGGCGGCGCCTGGCGACGCAGATGGCACAGGGGGACGCCTGCCCAGCACCTGGGCGGCCCGTTGGCTCCGAAGCGTCTGCTCCGCACCCGTCATGACTGCTGGTGCGTTCCTGATCATGACCTGCAGCCTGGCGTCGATCTCGGCCAGACGCGCCTTATGCAGGCGCTCGGCCTGCCGCGCCTGCGTTTCCAGAATAATCTCCCTTCCATAGGGGCGACCTGACTTCGTCAGTGTCTCCTGCATGCGCCCAAGCGCGATCAGTTCCCGGATCCTCGCATCCCGGGCCTTGCGGGTTCGGGCAACCAGATCCGTACCCAATGATTTATAGGGTTTATGCGCCATTTTCTTTGCCACATGATTCCACAGGTCGTCACTGGTGATGGGCGTGGTATCCCCGAGCGGCCTCTGGTTCCGGACCGCCTCAAACGTCGCGCCATCGGAGATCATGGTCCATGTGGTTCCACGCGCCCGGCTTTCCGCGACGTATGAGGTAAATCCCGTCGCCAGTTCAACGCCTCGCGGCAGGGCATTGATATGCTCATCGGAAGTAAGCCCCTGTGCCGCATCAATCGTCATGGCATGTCCGAACCCGAGCATTACCCGACCAGTCTTCACATCACGAAACCGCCGCCATTCGACATCGGCAACAAGCCCGTCCTTCGTGCGGACGCGAAGCCCCGCATCGCCATGGGCCAGAACCTCCACCACGTCGCCGTTATTTCCGACTGTGGCGCCCTTTCCATCCACACTGCCCCATGTCCGACGATACAGCCGAAGCCGGTCGCCCGTAGCGATCGCGAGATCATAGGTTTCGCCGCGCTGATCAATAGCCTGCACGGTGATTTCATGCGTCGAGATCTCGCCGCGCTCCTGCAGGATTTTACGGACAGCACGACTCAGATCGGCAGCATCCTGATTGGTCAGCGCCGACATGCTGATCGTCTTGGTCCGGCCTCGCCGCAGGCCGGCACCGTCGGCGACCAGAGCATCGCGACGCGTCACATACAGCCGGGCAATATCCTGCAGGACTTCCTCATGGTCGCCGCCGACCAGACGGATCGTTCCATCCGCCCGTTTCATATCGATCGCATCCCGGACTTCCTTCAGATGGAACCTGTTACGGACGTCGTCATCATTTTCCTCGTCCGTATGCGCGTTGGCCGCAGCCCCCGTGAACTCGTGAGATTCCAGATCGCTCTCTTCCGGTTCTGCGCCACGAAACAGATCAGCAATCTCGCGATTTCTTGCAGATACCTGCCGGACGCTGGACAGAAGTTCAGGCATATCTTCCGGATCCAGGACCCGGCGCAACATCTCGATGGCGTCCCCTGCCTCGATATTCTGCGCCTGCTCGTGGTCACCCAGCGCCTTGATCGTGCAACCAGTATCACGCTGCACCTGTAACAGGCGAAGCATCTGGCGTGGGCCGACCTGACCGACCTCGTCAATCACCAGTACCGTGTTTCGATCCACATCGACGTCACCCCTCTCCAGCCGCGCCAGAAAGGGCAGCATAGCGCTTGTGTCAAAGATGCCGGCCTCACGTAATGCGTCTGCCTGGCGCCAGGCATTGGCAATCCCGATAACCCTGCGACCATTCGTGTCATAACGCGTATCATGTTTCCACGCATCAACCAGCGGAGACAGCAGGGCCGTCTTCCCGGAACCCGCGACGCCGGTGAGCATGGAGAGCGCGCCGCCCCGGCCAAGAGCGTAGATCGCAGCCTTTTGCGTCTTTCCATGTTCGCTCGCGAAGTCAAGCGGCGATCGTCCGATCGCTTCTGTGATCTGGCGGTCCGACAGCGCCCCGCTCCGGTCTCCTGAAGCACGAGCCGCCTGAATCGCGAGGTCCTCCTCGATAGCGATCTGCGCGGAATTCGTCACCCTCAGCCGGTCGCCACGCATCTCCTGAATCAGCGAGACCCGTTCCCCGCCGAGTTCAAGACCACGCTGTTCAATAAGGGCCACGACATGATCGATGTCCTTCACCCCACCCTCGATGCCGGTGCCGATCAGGCCCCGGGCAGCATACGTTCTGAGCTTGTCGTGATCGATCACGGCGGCTGTTTCAAACTCCCTTGCGAGATGACGGGCAGCGAAACGGTAGGCAATATCGTATCGTTGTTCCCTGGTGCCCACAGGCGCTGCTGGCGTGCCAAGCAGACTTTTTTCCTCCCAGCCAAGACGCCTGGCCTGCTCGCGCCATATCTCATGGTCACTCGTACCTTTGTCCTTGTCGAGCCGGGCTGCCAGGCCGGCCATGGACAGGATGCGGCGCTTGCGGTCGATCGGCATATGCGCCCAGTCCGCTCCTTCCGCCGCGGCGTACTCCTTGGCCGCCCTGATGACGTTGCGTCGTCCCTTGCTGAAGAAATCCGATATATCCTGCGGCACGGCCGAGATGACCGTCGCCTGTTCATTCGCATCGTATTGCTGGGCGATGCCGATCCGGCGCAGTTCATCAGCGAGCTGTGCCTGGAAATATGCTCCAAATTCGTGAACGCGCGATCGCAGCCGCTTCGTGTCGAGTGAACCCACATGTCCCTCTTCCGTGACTACGACATTGAACAGGGCATTATGGATATGGGCATGGGGATCGCCGCCTGTTGGCGTATCGATCAGATAGGTCTGGCCTGTCCCCGCGTCACGCGCCTCGACCGTCGGGCGCGCGGTATCATGCCGGAATGACACCCAGGCGACCTCGCCCGGGTTGGCACCGTCTTCGCCCCCATGACCGCGCCGCGCGAAACCGATTTCCCGCGCGACATAGAGCATGGTGGCGTCGTTTGCCCGATCAATGGCGTGCCAGATGGCTGCCCTCTCGGCCTCGGTCGGCGCAAACTCGGCCGCAAGCGTAACTGATTTGTGTGGCGCCAGGGTCAGATCATAGGCACTGATCTTGCGGGCGTTCCTTGACCAGTCATCGCCATTATCGGCCCTCTTTGCTTCAAACAGGCGATTGAGTTGCGCGTTCTTAGGTGGTGTCTTCGGATCAATGCCAAGAGCCGCTGCAATCTCGGGTCGCATGCCCGGTCGCCACGAGGCCCGCCCATCGCGACCGGTGTAATAGCTGGTCAGTCGGCCACCATCCGCGTCAGGCACTTTTCCAGGCTGGGTACGGAAATCGTGCTCTGGATCTGGCAGTTCCTGCGTGAAATAGGCAGTGATCAGCCGACCGCTGCTCTCAGCCGAGATTTTCCGGAACGTCATCATCAGGCATCGGCTCCATCCTCATCATTGGGCCGGGCCGACCGGGGCATCCTGCCCTCCTGAATATCGAGCACCCTGCCGGTTGTAAGATCAATACGTCTGAGCATAGGGTTCTGGGCTGCGATCAAGGTTACCAATCGGCCGAGAATCTCATCAAGCGTGGGCCCGTCGGAATCTTCCGGCGAGAGGATTTCAATAATCAGGGATAGCTTGTCCTCAATAGCCCGAAGCCGTTCCCATAGGTCGTCGCCCCGGACTGGGGATATGCCTCGTCTCCCGGTTGTCTCGCTCATCTTCATCGCTTCCCACGTCAGAACATGGGAAAGTGTCACGTAGCATCACGCGACTGTACTGGCTTTCTTTTACGTACACGCTATCAGATCGCACGTGGCGTGACCGAACAGGCATCCTGTAAGACGTCGCCGCGAGCACGCTCCCGACAGTGGCCGCCATGCAACGCCAATCGCAGTTATCGTCCCGCCCGTGCCACCGCCCTTAGCTCCTTCGGGATTCATGACGTTGGCCTGGTGGCCCATCGCCTTCATCACGGCATCGGCATGGTTAGCGATGTCATTGGCCGTCAGGGTGCCCGTCGTCAGCATAGTGCTCGACTTCTCGAAGTCAGGCCCGATATTGGACTGAACTGCAATCAGGTCGATGTTGCCCTTGGCGGTGTCGCCTTTCTCGAACAGGTCGGAAACGGACTTGACCTGCCATAACGCCTGCGCCAACGTCGGCCGTCACGCCCGTCGTCGATGCCTGTGCATCACCATCGAAGCCAGCTTGTTACGTGTTTGCCACTTGGATAAGCGGCACGTCTACACCGCCAATCCAAAACCAGGAGAGCAATATTCATGTAGGCACTTTGCAAATTGTGCCTAATTGTGTGCATTTCCATTAACGACCGCTACGTTATGTTAAAAGCAACCTCAGACGGAGACGCAACCCTTTTCCTGCCATGATTTTTTCATCTGGGGAAGGCATGCTATGATTTTATCTAAATCTTCTGTCATTTTTGGAAATACAGTCTTATATTCATCGCTTCGATAACGCTTAACAAATTCGAAGTCACCAAGGATACACCGAACGATACAAAGCATAACTCCACGCTCTTGCTCGTATTCTTTATACCCTCCAGATGCTGTTACGGCATACCGTGCAGGAAGCTCTTCCAGCATGTCTTTTTCACTGTTAAAATTATAATGACTTTCAAAGAATGCAACGCCTTGAAGAAATATTCTTTTAATCACATCTTTAAATTCGTTTGCGTCACGCCAATACGGCTTATCTGATCCTCCAGCTTCTATAAACATCGCTCTATTTTGAATAAACCTTGGCGTAGATTGCAAAAATTCTGGCAACATGTTTAGGGCCTGTTAGGGCTTGATCCAGTCTGCTGCGGCAGCGATGTGGATGACCGCGAGGAACGACGTTGCTGTTTTTTCATATCTGGTTGCGACAGCGCGCCACTCCTTGAGGCGAGCCCAGAGGTTCTCAACGAGATGCCGACACCGATAGGCCCATTTGGGGCAGGCGACCGGGCCATCGCGTCGTTTCGCGGGAATGGCTGGCCGTGCTCCCATGTCCCATATCCGTTCACGCATGGCGTTCGACGCGTAGCCCTTGTCCGCTACTACCCACAGGGGAGTGGCGGGAAGGCTGTCGAGCATGGCTGGTGCCAGAGGCAGTTCATGAGCCTGTCCAGGGGCCAGCGCAAAACCGAAGGCTTTTCCATGTCCATCAGCGATCACGCAGACTTTTGTGCCATAGCCGCCGCGAGAGCGGCCAAGTGCTTCACGATGGTCTCGCTCTTCGAAAGAGGCCCCTTTTTTTGGGCTCCCGCCGCTTTGTGGTGAGCCCTGATGTTTGTGCCATCCAGAAAAGTCATTCCGAATGCCACTCCCTGTTGTTCCTGAACCAGTGCGAGCAGCCGCTCCCATACGCCGAGCTTCGCCCAGCGGATGAAAAGCTGCGCAGCCCGCCACCACGGACCCAGTTCAGCGGGGATACTCCGCCATTTCGCGCCATTCTCATGACGCCAGAAAATCGCTGCTATCGTCCGCCGCAGATCATGTGGCGGCGTCTTGCCCCTCGGGCGAACCTCCTCAATCAGAGGTTCCCAGATCGCCCATGTCTCGTCCGTAAAGGTGCCTGTTCTGTCTCCTTCTTCCATCCCTACAATATGGGAAGAAATTCAAGATCTAACAGGCCCTAGTGAGCCTCTGATTTCCGAAAACGTTACGCGCGATGTATGGACAGAAGTTCCTAGTATTTTTTTATATATCCGCATTGTTTTTTTATTATCTAGAAATAGCACAGGAAAAGGCATTACTTCTCCCAGAGGGCCAACCCGATCAAACCGAAGTCCTGGATCGACGAATAAAGTCGTATGCTTTAGAGATTTATTCCTAAACTGGTCGGATACGAACTCCCAACCATCATATCCTTCAATAGCCTCCCGGCATAATGCTAGGATATCATTCTTAAATACTGACATTTTATAACCTCATGGTGCACGTAATACGATAACAGGTACAGCATTCTTATTTCCATTAGGGCCTGTTAGATCTTGAATTTCTTCCCATATTGTAGGGATGGAAGAAGGAGACAGAACAGGCACCTTTACGGACGAGA
Source organism: Komagataeibacter medellinensis NBRC 3288 (assembly GCF_000182745.2). Taxonomy (NCBI): domain Bacteria; kingdom Pseudomonadati; phylum Pseudomonadota; class Alphaproteobacteria; order Acetobacterales; family Acetobacteraceae; genus Komagataeibacter; species Komagataeibacter medellinensis. The sequence continues at coordinate 42,951 of NC_016037.1, read as the reverse complement.
CATGGGCGATCTGGGAACCTCTGATTGAGGAGGTTCGCCCGAGGGGCAAGACGCCGCCACATGATCTGCGGCGGACGATAGCAGCGATTTTCTGGCGTCATGAGAATGGCGCGAAATGGCGGAGTATCCCCGCTGAACTGGGTCCGTGGTGGCGGGCTGCGCAGCTTTTCATCCGCTGGGCGAAGCTCGGCGTATGGGAGCGGCTGCTCGCACTGGTTCAGGAACAACAGGGAGTGGCATTCGGAATGACTTTTCTGGATGGCACAAACATCAGGGCTCACCACAAAGCGGCGGGAGCCCAAAAAAAGGGGCCTCTTTCGAAGAGCGAGACCATCGTGAAGCACTTGGCCGCTCTCGCGGCGGCTATGGCACAAAAGTCTGCGTGATCGCTGATGGACATGGAAAAGCCTTCGGTTTTGCGCTGGCCCCTGGACAGGCTCATGAACTGTCTCTGGCACCAGCCATGCTCGACAGCCTTCCCGCCACTCCCCTGTGGGTAGTAGCGGACAAGGGCTACGCGTCGAACGCCATGCGTGAACGGATATGGGACATGGGAGCACGGCCAGCCATTCCCGCGAAACGACGCGATGGCCCGGTCGCCTGCCCGAAATGGGCCTATCGGTGTCGGCATCTCGTTGAGAACCTCTGGGCTCGCCTCAAGGAGTGGCGCGCTGTCGCAACCAGATATGAAAAAACAGCAACGTCGTTCCTCGCGGTCATCCACATCGCTGCCGCAGCAGACTGGATCAAGCCCTAACAGGCCCTAATCCTTGCAGTCCCAGCACGTTTTTTACCCACTGCAGTCGCACCGCCGATCATACCGCCCAATGCCCCTTCTCCTGAAGCCGGGCTGTTGGTCAGGACGCCGACGAATGTCTTCTGGGCATCGGGATCATCCAGAAACAGGCTGTTCGCCATCGAAACCACGATCGGATCAGTCAGTTTGTATAAAGCTCGAGACAACGCGGCACCAACCGCCTCCCCCAGAACGTTGCCATGTCCTAATGTGGCGCCGACGGCGTTACCTACGGCTTCAAGTCCAGTCCGGCCCGCGCCATCTTCTCCAAAAGCGTTTTTGTCAACGGACTCCAGACCGGTCGAGACCATGTCGCCGACCTGTCCCACGACCTGTTGGATCTGCAGGTCGTTCTGCATCTGCTGGGCGTCGAAGGTGTTGGTCAGCGGATGGCTGGACGTGGAGGGCGAGCGGGAGAGGTCGCCACTGGTGCTGCCGGCTGCGATCTGCACGTTCGAGCCGATGGCCGACTGCGTGACCGAACTGGCGTCCTGATGGGTCGCGGCCCCCAGCAGGCCACCGGCATTGGCCGCCATGCCCGTGCCAATCGCGGTGGCGAAGCTGCCGGTTCCCCCGCCCGTAGCCCCTTCGGGATTCATAACGTTGGCCTGATAGACCATCGTCTTCGCCGTGGCGTCGGCATGGTTGGCGATGCCATTGGCCACCAGCGTGCCCGTGGACAGCTGGTTGAGCGCGGCCGCCGCCGTGCTTTCGATCACGCCCCCGTTCAGGGTCGTCGTGCCACTCGCCGTAACATCAAGACCGCCACTGCCCGCATACAGCCCGGACTGCGTCGCCTCGGTCGAGGCATAGCTGTCCTTGACGGTCGTGTAACTGAAACTCGCGCTGCCCCCGATGTCACCCGCGCCCCAGACCGGGACCGAGAAGCTGGCGTCAATGCCCGTGGTCTTCGAATTGTAGCCCGACGTGTCCTGCGCCGTGGTGATGGTCAGGTCTTTCGTCGCGACATCAATCGATTTGCCGCTGATCTCCGCCCCGTTCAGGGTTGTCGCGCCGGTCGCGTTGGCGATGGTGACGTTGTCCGTGCCGCTGACCGTGCTGTCCACCGCCGTGCTGGACGCGGCATTGGTGTTGGTCTTCGAGGCGCCGAATTCGCCCTCAATGCTGACACCGGCCCCTTTCGTGCCGATGCTGGCCGAAGCCCCCACGCTCGCCTCGATCGATTTCGAGCTGGCGACCTCGTGCGTCGTGTCATATCCCGCCTGCAGCGTCACCTGCCCCGAAAGCTGGGACGCCGGCGCCACGATATTGCCCGACTGGCTGTCGGTCGGCACGCCGCATGTCGCGGTCACGGCCAGCGTGTTGCCCGCCGCCGCCGTCGAACCCTGCACCGTGCCCGTCGTCAGCGTCGTGCTCGACTTCTCGAGGTCAAACCCAATATTGGACTTCACCGCGTTCAGGTCGATGTTATTTTATACCCCGCACTTTTTAAAATAAGACTCAGAAAATTCAGAACTTATTTAAAATATCTTTTTTTGCTACAGATAATGCGAAGACGAATGTGTCATATTTCACTTTGTTTTTTTACATTCCTCCTTACAATCAGGAAATACTATACTAATTTTCTCTATTCCGTCGTCCGTAGACAAAAGACATATATATACTCCGTCAATGTATATCTCACAAACTATATTGTCATACTCAGAATCACTGAATATTTTTGTTTCTATTATTGATCCAGAAAAATCAAACTTCATGGTTCTAGAAATCCTCTAAATATACCGTTAGCATCGAAGCGTGCTCCTCGGCCGTCACCTGCGTCACATCTTTTCCTCCAAATCTGTTCCCGTTGTTAATCGTTTTATGTGTGTCATTAAGTATGGCATCTAGTTCTGCTTGCCCAGCCGCGTTAATTGCTGCTGGATTTCTTTTCGGGGCAGGAAATGCCGATCCCCTTCGTCCGCCATGCTTTTGTAAAGCCCGGCCAGCCCGGATAAGCTCGCCAGCTTTATCACTTGGATCAAGTAATTTTCCGGTGTCTAAGAGCTGTTTTGTTGGATCTGACGTCTTGTATTCGTCTTGGGGAGGCTCCTCACCTTCGGGCTCCGGAGTTGCACTTCCGCTACTTCTTGAAGATGCAACACCACCACTCCCAGACGGCGGTGAATTGTCTATTGCCTCGTTATTCTCAGAATGAACCGTCGTCCCTTTTCCGTCCGGCAAGTGATTGGCCAGCGCATCGTGAGCGACATATATGGCCGTACTGACATCCAGCACGACACCAACGCCCTTCACGATGGGATTGGGCACGCCTTCTAGCACTACAGTTGCATTTTGTGTCGTGAGTGAGCGCGGATAGCACTGGCCTGATGCGTTCGTCGAAAGACGGACCATCTGAGGATGTGAGAGACGGGTAGTCTGCGTTGTGCAAGTTTTACGACGAGGCGCCTGATCTCCTGAATGGACCAGCGGACAAGGACTGTCGTGTTCTGAGTTGTGTTTTTTTCGGTTTCAGTGAGTTTGCCTGGTAACGGACACTGGCCATGACGGCATAGGCCAGCATGACCAGAGAGACGTGCCGATGCCAACCATGCCAGGAGCGGGTCTCGTTATGATCAAGACCAAATTCGTTTTTGGCCGTCTCGAACCCTTCTTCGATCCTCCAGCGCGTCCCTTCAACGTTCACCAGTTCCTGCGTGGTTGTCCCTTTCGGGCTCCAGGTCGTAAAATAGGCAAGGTCCCCGTCAGCGATGTTTCGGCGGATCAACAGGCCACGTGTCCATGGTCCGGCTATAGGGCAGTCAAATTCTTCAGCATCCAGATCAGCAAGCGGAAGATACGCCCAGTCATAAAGTCGCTCACCTTTTGTGCCGTGCCCCGCTGACAGACGACGCCAGGCCTGGTCTGGCAGTCCTGCTGCAATATCTTTCGCCTCTCCGGCAATCAGCGGTTCCGTTGCCCATGATCCGAACCAGTGATTGCCCTTGACCCCAAGCACATATCCAATTCCTGCCCGGCGAAGCGTGCGTTCTACGTCGCCCACGCCATACACGCTGTCTGCTGCAACCCAGCGGAACGGCACACCGGCCTCAATACTTCGCTCAATCATCATCGAGGCTAACGCCGGTTTGGTTGCAAACACCACGTCATCGGGAACGTGGGCCCGCTTCAGACGCTCAGGCTTTGATGTCCAGTCTTTCGGGAGATACAGGGCGCGGTCAATAAAGGCATGCCCCCGTTCCGAAACATAAGCGCCAAACACACCAATCTGGCAGTTCGTGATCTTGCCGGCAGATCCCGTATACTGCCGCCCCACACCGCAGGACGCCTGACCCTTCTTCAGAAAACCGGTCTCATCAATGACCAGCACGCCCTCTTCAGTGCCCAGATGCTCAATCACATAATCCCTGACGACGTCACGAAGGGCATCGGCATCCCAGTGCCCGCGTCCCAGAAGCGCCTGCTGCCGCCATGGACCAGGATCTCCTGCGGCTTCCGCTCGCATCCATCCCGTCTTGCGTGGTTCATTGCCAATCAAAACATCAAGAAAAGCACAGGCCGAATCTACGACACGTTTTTGCGTGAACAGCGGCGCCATCCGATCCTTGGCGGACCGAAGCGAGCGCGCCCATAATTCCAGCGTCTCTTCAACAGACGTACCGCCACTCATCATATCCTGAATCATGGTTACCCATAGATTCAGAACTCAACACAAAATGCAACTGTAGTGCTAGGGCGTGTCGTCATTTAGCATCTGGCGCTATGAGGCTTGTACTCCCGTTTGATCTGTGATGTTTTCTCTCTGTTTTCAGGGAGAGAATGAATGCGACGATATGGCCTGAGTGACAGCCAGTGGAAACGGATAAAAGATCTTCTCCCGGGTCGTGAAGGCCATGTCGGCGGAACGGCTGCCGATAACCGTCTGTTTGTGGAAGCGGTTCTGTATCGTTACCGTGCCGGCATTCCGTGGCGTGACCTGCCTGCCCGGTTCGGGGACTGGAAGAACGTTCACCGGCGACTGCGTCGCTGGTGCGAAGGCGGCGTGATCGAACGGATTTTCCGGCATCTGGCCGCCGATCGCGACAACGACTACATGATGATCGACAGCACGATTGTCCGGGCGCACCAGCACAGTGCGGGTGCCCGTAAACAAGGGGCACAGATCAGGCCATCGGGCGGTCCCGTGGTGGACTGACTTCGAAAATCCACGCCATTGTCGATGCCGCAGGAAAGGCGGTCGCCCTGTCCCTGACGCCCGGGCAGAGAGCGGACATCACGGAAGCAGCCCCCCTGCTGGATGAGGTCGATCCCAAAGCCTTTATCGCCGACAAGGCTTATGACGCCGATCCGCTTGTCGAAAAGATCGAAGAACGGCAGATTACACTGGTTATCCCTTCAAGGAAAAACCGACGCAATCCACGGAAAATCAGCTTCCAGCTCTACAAAAACAGAAACATCATTGAACGCTTCTTTGCCAGATTGAAGCAGTTCAGAGGCATTGCAACACGCTACGACAAGCCGAAGTCAACATTCCTCGCAGCAGTGCAACTCGTTTCCGCCATCATCGGAATTAACTGACGACACGCCCTAGGACTTTGCTCGCGATTTCCGCTATTTCAACAGCTACGGCCATCTGCTGGCTCATGTTGTTCTGCTGAATGGCTGACGCCGCGGCGGCCCCCGTCAGTGCATCAATCGATGTCGATCCCCCGGCAGCCAGACCGCCCGCTGCCCCGGCAGCAGAGGCGACCGTGTTGGTAATGATATTGGCCAGGGCTATCTCTGTATCCCGATCCTTCGTTTCGCTGACGGCCCACGCTACCGCGCTGGGCAGGATGGCAGAAGTCGCAATGCCTGCAGACGCCGTACCAATACCAGCCGCGGCCACATTGCCATGACCAAGTGCCGCCACGCCTGCATTGCCGGCCGCCTCCATCAGGATACGACCGTAATTGTCCTTCCAGTTGGTCTCGTCAAACCCTGCTACGCCCTTGCTGTGCAGCGCATCCGAAACCATTCCCCCGACCTGTCCCACGACCTGCGATCCGACCTACTGGACCTGCAACTCGTTCTATATCTGCTAGGCGCCGAAGGTGTTGGTCAGCGGATGGCTGGACGTGGAGGCCGCGTGGGAGAGGTCACCGCTGGCACTGCCGACTGCAATCTGCACGTTCGACCCGATCGCCGACGGCGCGAGCAAGCTGGCATCCTGATGGGTCGCGACCCCAGCAGCCCACCGGCATTGGCCGCCATGCCCGCACCGATCGCGGTGGCGAAGTGGCCGGTTAGCCCGCCTGTGCTGACCGACGCCCCGAAATTCTCCGTCTCGGCCGCGCGGTGACTGTAATCATGCTGTTCGATGTCCTGGGACGCGCTCGCTGCAACCGAACCCAGCGTGATCCCCTGCCCTGCCACCAGCGTGGTGTCGCGCAACAGCAAACACGCACGCCCATGACGCCGTGGATCCGGACGCCATGATGGTAGCCCTCCTGCGCGAATACGGGCTGCCAAGCGCCAGGGAACGCGCGCGACATCATATCGGACGCTGCGTCGAGGCCGGCCTGGCAGACGACGCCGCCTTCTGGATGCGAATCAGCAACCACCTCGACGGCCTTATGTGGACGGCCGTTTAAGCGCAATACCTCACATTGTTCTCCCGATGTCATTTCTAAAACGTATTATTCTACCGGCTGGATGATGAATACCGATTTAACGTGAAGACCCGGTCAGATGCGCTCTTATGTCCGGCCTGTTTATGCGACTTTATGCGCTGGCCATCATGGGTGTGCGCTCACGTGTCAGGCACCAATCTGGTATCACGTGCTCAGGGGCACAGACGGTCGAACGGTATGGCCTGAACTGTTGCTGAATGACTGTCTTCCCATCACGTCGGTTCGTACATACTGCCGGATCTACCGGAGCAAGCTCCGGTGTCCATCGTTCTGCTGGTGCAGGTCAGCCTGCTGAAACACTGACACCAGCCGGACGATAGATCTCTTTACGTGACAACAACGCCCAGATGATACGAGCCATTTTATTGGCAAGTGCAACTGTTGCCAGACGCCTTGGACGACGCGCCATGAGTTCGCATAGCCACTGACCCGCAGCGCTATCCCACTTATGGGCACGATGAAGCATGGCCGTCGCACCAAGAACCAGCAACGTTCTTATCTGCCGATTGCCCGTTTTGGTAATCCTTCCCAGACGGGTTTTACCGCCGGTAGAATGCTGACGAGGCACAAGCCCCAGCCAGGCGGCAAAATGGCGCGCAGAGGCGAAAGAGCCAATATCCGCGACCGAGGCGACAATCAGAGAAGCCGTTATAGGACCGACCCCAGGGATGGTCATCAACCGACGCGCATCGTCATCGCTTTTTGCACGCGCCCGGATCTGCACTTCCAAAGCATCAATGCTCTGAGCGACCTTTTCATAATGCTCAAATAACAACATGGCACTCTGCTTCATGGCAGCAGGCAGGTCGGCTGATGTCTCTATTTTTGCCATCAGTTCTGGCAGATGGCGTGTGCCCAGAGGGGCTATCAGCCCGAACTCGGAAGCAAGAGCCCGTAACGCATTACTCAGCATGGTCTGCTGTTTGACCAGAAGAGCGCGGGCAGAATGCAGTGACAAGACACCTTGCTGCTCTTCGCTCTTGATCGGAACACACATCGTATCAGGATGAGTCGCCGCCATGCAGATCGCAGCCGCATCAACAGCGTCATTTTTCTTGCCTTTTTTGACAAATGATTTGACCCGATCAGGAGGAACCAGTCTGACATCATGACCAATCCTGCTGATCACCCGTGCCCAGTAATGAGCTGACCCGCAGGCTTCCAGAACAACTTCACATGGGTCAAGTTTTGCAAAAAATGCTGAAACTTCACTGCGACCAAGCTTGCGCTTGAAAACGCACTTTCCAATTGCGTCAGCCCCATGAGCCTGAAAAACGGATTTGGCAATATCAAGGCCAATTATGCTAGCTTTCATACGGGCGGTCTCCTCCTGATGGTCAGTGAACCTCCATCATGGCACATTGATGCCGCAGGGAGGCCGTCCACCCCATCTGGATGGCAAAGACTACGTTTTTTCCCGGATGGCAGTAACGACACAGCGGGATATGTCGAGGCCGATGCGGATAGCATCGTCAAGCTGCCGACCGACGCCGCTTTGAAGAACGGCGGAGCCGTATATTGCCCCGTCAATTTTACAACATATGCTCCAGACCGAGCCAATCAGGTTCATGGCGTGAGCCAGCCCTTCGACATCGTGACGGTCGAGGTTGCGAATAAACTCGCGAGGATCGACCTCCTCTATATACGGCTTCTGTCCCGGCATCACGAAGACCATATGGGGTCCCGGATGGGACAGGCGTGAAAGCAGTTCCTTCTCTTCACCAGTCATGGCAGGCTCATCGTGGTCTGAGCGCATCCCGCTCTTGCCGTAGCTTCCTGTCCGACGGATCTGAGGCAAAACTTCATGCGTGACCCATCTCCGGAAATCCTTTGCTTTTCGCTTCGTGGACTTGAACGTCAGATGGTAGATACCGCTTTCACTCACGATCAGCATGGTCTGCGGGCCACCTTCGGTCTCGATGAACGCTTTCGCTACTTCGTCTGCATCAAGATACCTGATCGCACTCCTCGCGCTTTCGTAATCAAGAGCGCGCGCCACGTCGTCAGCCACAAACCATGTGAACCCGTTGATGAAAACGGAGCGGACCAGCTTTCCGCCAAAAGCATAAGGTATGCCGTCGAGGACACTCTGAGGAGCCGCGTCCGTAAAATTCGCGTGGATCGTGTTGTCTGATTTGACGCACATGGCCGACTCCCCTGGGCGATGGCTGCAAGCATCATCTGGCCCCATCATGCGACCCACCATAACCAACTGCTCGGAAGGGGCAGGCCTTACAGGCCCACCCTTTGCCGCGTGTCCTTCTCTGGCGGCAAAGCCGCCCGCACCAACGGTGCAATGGTGTATGAGGCTCCTTAAATCAGAGGGAGCGACAAGGGAGCGATAAAGGAGCGATAAGGGAGCGGCAGGGGAGCGGAAAGGGAGCGCTGTAGTGGCGATGAAGCCGAAAATCCCCACATAACCGCTGAACGCTGGAAACAGGGATACTGACCGTGGCCAATATCGACGTCCAAAAGCGCCTACGCGAACACGCAATTGCCATGACCACCCAGGCAGCGACCCGTTCCGTCCTGCTCTGGCTAACCGAGCATCATGACGCCGTTGCCGCCATCAGACCGCATGGTGGCTCATGGAAGCCCGTCATCGCCGTGATGCGCGAGAGCGGCCTCGATATCTCCGCAGACCATTCCGGCCTCAGAAAGGTAAGGAAGCTCTGGGTACAGGTCAGGAACGCCCGAAAAGGACATGCTGAGGAACAGACCGCCTCGGTAGAAGTCGATCCCCCCGTCCACAACACCCATCCGAGCCGGCTGCCGCAGGACTGGAAGCCCGACCTTGTCGATGATGGCCAGAAAAACCTCCCCCCCCTCCCCGATGCATCAGCTGTACCCGCACAAAGAGTGTCCGCCGAAAAAAACGCGCAGGTCGCATCATTGCCCGCGACAGTGCCAGCATGCTCGGGCAGCGAGACAACCGGGGAGAAGAACTTTCCCATTGGTCGCGCCCGGGCCGAGGCCATCAAGCGGGATCTTCTTACGCGGCTGAAGCGGAAGGAGCCCGGTTTTCATCGGGAGTAAGGCATGGCATCCGCCACGATCACAGACGCCGCAGAACCAACGGAGCTGGTGACACGCCCAACCCTGCTCGTCGCAATCGGGCGCCAGCGGGTGGGAAAAACGACATTCCTCAAATCACTGGCCGAGATCACGGCCCAGCAGGGAGGCAGACCGGAGATCTGGAACACGGATTCCATGAACCGCTCGCATACGCTTTCATCGCTTGGTCCACAGGTTCTGGAAGCGGACAGCATGTCCCCGACCGGGCAGGCTGCCTGGCTGGAAGGGCAGATCGAGAAACTGGTTGAATCCCGCCATGATGCGATCCTCGACATCGGGGGAGGATGGACTGCGATGCACGAACTGATCCGCTCATCTCCCCTTGTCGCGGCGCTGGACGAGCTCGGGGTCTCGCTTGTGACGATCTTCATGATCGGTATGGAGAATGCGGACATCGACTATCTGCAGGACCTTCAGGAGCAACATGGTTTCCTGCCGCCCCGCACGGCTATTGTCATAAATGAAGGCCTGCTTCCCGTCGGTATCGATACACCTCAGGCGGTCAGCCAGATCCTCGAAAACGAAGCGGTTCTCAACGCTCTGGACCGCGGCGCCGCGCACGGTGTGTTCCCCGCGATCAACGGGCTGAAGAAAATCGCGGATCGTGGGCAGTCGTTCATGGATTTTGCTGCGAACAAGCCGGTTCCCGGACAGCCGAAAAGCTCGGTCTTCGACAGGCTACGGGTCAATCGCTGGCTCAAACGGGACGTACCCCTCTTCCTGCGCGACCTCGGAGCGGACTATCTGCCCCGGATGCCAAAGGGGCTGCCCGACGTGGTTATGGAGAATGTCTGATGGCGGCCCAGGGCGACATCGAGGCGGCAGACCGTGAATTCGCGGTCCGAATGGAGAACCTGCGCCGGGTCGCCGCCCAGTGGGTCGAGCGTCCGATCGCACCCGAAGTCGAAGTGCTTTCGGCGTTGGTCGCAGCGATAGACCAGATCGGCACCCTCTGCATTGAGGCCAGGCGCGCCTCCATCCGCGCCGCTGCCGAGAGCAGGCTGGTGGCGGAACAGCAGCGCGAAACCCTGGCGCAGGACACGATCGCCATCCACAGCCACCTCAGGGACGGCATTGAAGCGGTGCACACGCTGCGCACCATCAACGAAAAGCTGGTCGAAAAGAAACTCCTCGCGATCACCGCAGATATAACGAAAGGATTAAGGGGCGCCATCGAGAGCCAAGCCACGGCCATGACCAGACGGTACAACCTGCAGACGGCCTTTCGCATCCTGGGATACAGCTCCATCGTCCTGATAGCGGGATTTGCGCTCGGACGGATGCCCTGAGCGTGTCCATAACGGACACGCTCAGGTCCGGAACCGAAACGCCGTACGAAGTTCTGACACAAGTCGCATGATGCTGGTCGATCCTGTCCGCCTCGCAACAGGATGCCAAGGTGATCCGGCTCCCCTTTCCATGCTGCCGCACGGCGCAAGCGACCGTGGTCCTCGTAACGTGCGGCCTCGTCACTCCCCCCATCGGGCGGGCACAGACAGTAAACGTGCCGGGCGGGCTCCCGACACATGTCAACGCAACCTATCAGGAACCGGGGCTCGGTGGCTGGACCCCGGACACGACGGGCACAGCCCAGGCCACCAGCGGAAGCGGCGCCGTCACCCAGACAGCGACAGCAGGCACGTCCGACAGCGATGCGCTTGAGACCCTATACCAGCAGTCATGGGGCTATGCGGCAGCCCAGAACGCCGAGGCGCTGGGCGTCAATCCATCGGCGCTTGCCGCGACCTGCGTGGTGGAATCCGGCTGCCAGAACCTCTACACGGCCGGAAACGGCAGTACGATCACAGGCGCGTTCCAGATGAGCAACGGGACCTACAGCCAGACCCTTGAAGAGGCACTGGCAGCAGCCCCCTCGCTGGCCTCGTCCATCACCAGCGGCACGGCAGGCCAGCAGGACCCGGCAACGCAGGCAGTGGCTGCGGCGCAGTATCTCAAGGATGCGGCCACCCGTCTGCAGCACAGTGGCATCAGTAACCCGACAGCCCTTGATGCCCGCGCCTATTATAACTTTGGCCCGAACGCAGGTGCTGAAATCGCGACGGCCGACGACAGCAGCCTCATGTCGTCCTACATATCGAGCACGGCGATGTCGGGGAACAATATCAGTTCAACCACCACGGTCGGCCAATGGCGCGCGGCGGTCGCAGCAAAAATGGGCAGTGCTGCGTCCAGTTCGATCCTGACCGGCTGACAAGGAGTCCAGCATGAGGTTTTCCTGCCGGGCCGCGATCCTTGCGGCCCTCACCTGCAGCATCAGCCACCCGGCCTTCGCGCTGCACAGAACCCCGGTCCGTGCGCTCGACGGGTACAGATGCATGGCCCTTGATGCGCCGGAACGGGTCATGATGGATTTCAGGCATCCGATCCCGCTGCAGAGCGAACCACGGGACGGTGCCCCGAGCATTGCTCCTGCGCTGGCAGTACTCCCCATCGCCACGGACGCACCGCCTACGAACGGCTACGTCCGGAGCATGAATCTCGCATTGCGTCCCGGCTGGGTCTCGACAAGATGGCTGAAACCCTACGACGCGGTCCATCCCGGCATGACCTGCACGCCCTACATCATGAATGACGGCAAGCTTGGCTTCGTGTTCGGCAGGGCGACACAGTAGGTTTGTCATCTCCACTGTCCGGCATGCTGCATGACCGACATTGTTTTTCCCGGGAGCGGATCAGGGAAGGCCGCTGCCCGCCGGGAGGACCGCGAGGTGCCCGGGTCAAGCCTGAGGGCATGCCCCTGAGGTGGACCGGGTTGCCCGGAGCGCGGGGCACCGCCCTGCGCTCCGGGCGGCCCTGTTCACTGAAAGGGGCGTGTCCTCACCGCGCGAAGCGCGGCGCGCAGCGGGCTTGAGGCGGGCGCCTCGCGGCGACATGCTGGTTTCAGGGCATTTTTTTGCAAGCACGATAGCGACCCCGGACACCAGAAGCAGGAACCCGGTTTCCGGGCTCCTGCGGCATAGTCTCTCAAGGCGTCGGATCGTCAGGCCACCAGGGGTCGGGGGCGTCCGCGATCTCGCGCGCTTTCGCTTCGGCTGCGGCAATGGCTGCGACCCTTGCGGCCGTGGTCGCCTCCCGCCATGCGTCGATGCCGTGGTCGGCAATAAAGTCATGCGCGCCGTCATCTTCGGGATGCGGCATTTCCGGGCCGTGATAAAAAGGATTGCGATGCCAGACGTCCCGGTCCGTCAGGACCCATGCGTGGTGGGGCGCAGCACGCGAAAGCGCAAGGGCTTCGTCGCGGTCTGCCATGGATTCATATTCACTCATGCGGGTCGATCCTTGCGGAAAGGTACCTTGCCGTGGGTGGCCGGACCCGCCGTGGGTCCGGCCGGGTCGGTCAGAAGCCGAGGGCGTCCATCTCGGCAGCTGCGGCCCGCTGGTCGATGGTGCGGGCGTTGCTGGCCGTGTAGGGCTTCCACGGGGTGCCGATCATGTCCTCGTAGGCGGCAAGGGCCCCGCGGGCGGACGCGACCAGAGCGGCGGCCTTGATCCCCTGCTCGGCTGCGAAGCGGCGGGCGTTGGCCGCCCTGTTTTCCAGCCCGTCGACGCCCATCCGGTCCTCTTCGCGATACTCGTTGAACTGTGAGGACAGTTCGCGGGCCTGCGCGCGCTTGGCGTCGTAGAACTGGGCGGCCCCGAAGGCGGACGCGACAGCGGCGCCAGCCATGCGCTGGAGGTGCATTTCCAGCCCCTTGTCGTTCTGCTCGCCGTTCCATGTGGTCACGACCAGCACGGGCGATAGGCTGCGGGCAATGACGGTGAAAGCCTGCCGGGCCGTTTCCGCGAGGGCGTCGGCATCGAAGTCCTCAAGGCCGAAATGGGAAACGATCTTGGTGATCTGGTCGGGAACGGGGATCAGGGCTTCGGCGGCCTCGATGGTGATGACAGGCGCGCGCCGGGCCGCTTCCTCGAAACGGCGGGCGGCGGGGGCCTTCTGGCCCGCTTTTGCCTTGCTGGCGGCTTTCTTCTCTTGCACGGAAGCGAGGGCGGCGGTCATTGTGTTGGTAGCGTTGGACATGAAACTAGCCTTTCTGTCTGGCGTCAGCCCTGTCCGGTGTTGGAGCACCGGGCGGGGCGTCTGTGGCGGGAACCATTTCCCTCTCCACAAATAAAGAATAGTACAGACAGAATATAAATACAATAAAAAAGACAATATATTATCAGTAAACATTAGTTTACTATTGTTTTTATTCCCTTTATTTCCTTATGCCCATTTTATTAATCGCAGTATTATCAAGCATCTCATAAGTATTCATCCTGAAGAACCCCCGGGCGAGCGGTCGAACCGTTGCGCGAAAGCGTGGAGACCCCGCAGGGGGCTCCAGTGAGGTTAGCGGCGCAGCCGCTTAGCGAACCAGAGTGAGAGAACCCCGAAGGGGCCGCCCCTGATTTTCTTTTTTTCCTGCTGAACAGAGATGTTTCCCGAACCGGGCCTTTCAGGAAAGGGAACCGTCTCCAGACGCCCAGGACTTACGCCGCGTTTTGCGGGCATGCGCTGCAGGGACACAGATCCAGTTCATCTGTGACCCGCGACATGACTTCAGATACTCTTGATGAAGCCGGAAGGCGTGCCTTCGGCAGGATTGACGAACACCACGTCATCCGGTGCCCGGCGCGGTGTGTCGATGGCAAGAAAAATGACAGGATCACGCAGGATACGCGGCACCGCATGCACCGCACGCCGCGGAAAGACCAGCAGGTGCCCGGGGACAAACGGTGCTTCTTCAGCCGGATCATCAATCCAGAATGTCCCTTCTCCGGAAAGCACATGGAGGACTTCATCACACTGGGTATGATAATGCGGCGGCACGTCCCGATAGATCCGGAACACCCTGATGCTGGCTTCCGGCCTGTCGGTCAGATAGGTATCCAGCAGCATCGTATCCGCGGTTTTCGGGAACGCTGCCGCAATCCTGTTGAGATCGAACCGCCCACCGGTACGGTTCAGGGTCATCAGGTGCTTTTCATCAGTCATGAGGCCTGTTCTCCGCCCGTGTTCCACACCCTGTCTCGTCGAGCGCTTTCATGGTCTTCTCCATTTCAGCCAGGAAAACCTTCGAGCACGATCTTGCCCTTTGCCTGACCGCTCTCGATCAGGGCATGGGCCTGCCGCAGGTTCGCCGCCTTGATCAGGCCGAGGTTCCTGCCAAGCGTGGTGCGGATACGCCCGTCATCCACGAGGCGTGAGACTTCGTTGAGAATTTCGCCCTGCCTGCCCATGTCGGCTGTGCCGAACAGCGGGCGCGTGAACATCAGCTCCCAGTGCAGCGACAGGCTTTTCTTCTTCAGCGGCAGGGCGTCGAGCGCGGCCGGGTCATCAATCAGGCCGAAATGCCCCTGGGGCGCGATCAGCGCGACAATCTCTGGCATATGCCGATCCGTCTGCGTCGTGGAAAAGACGAAGGCGGGCGCACCGGTCGGAAGGGCGGCGACCTGCGCGGCAAGCGGCCTGCTGTGGTCCACCACATGATGGGCCCCGAGGGATGTCACCCAGTCGCGCGTTTCTGGCCGGGAGGCGGTGGCGATGACCGTGACATCGGTCAGGACCCAGGCCAGCTGGATGGCGATGGAGCTGACCCCGCCCGCACCCCCGATAATCAGCACGGCCGGCTTCACGCCGGGGACTGACCGACGGATATCCAGGCGATCGAACAGCATCTCCCAAGCGGTGATCGCTGTCAGCGGCAGGGCCGCCGCTTCAGCCCAGTTCAGGGAACGGGGCTTACGGCCGACAATCCGCTCGTCGACCAGGTGGAATTCAGCATCGGTTCCCGGGCGATCGAGCGCGCCTGCGTAGAAAACCTCATCCCCGATGGCGAAATCCGTGACTTCAGGCCCGGTGCCGGCAACGATCCCGGCGGCGTCCCAACCCAGAACCCGCCATTGACCCGCATCCGGCGTGGCGCTGCGACGGACTTTTGTATCGACCGGATTGACCGACACAGCCCTGATTTCCACCAGGAGATCCCGCCCTGAAGGGACCGGCTTCGGCAGATCGATGTCCTGGAGCGAAGCCGGATTGTCGATCGGGAGAGGCGTCTGGTAACCGACGGCGCGCATGGTGTCTGCTCCTGTGTTGATGAAGGAGAACAGTGAGCATTATGCTGGGTTCGGACAAGAACGCACTTTTAACGCCCATAGTATCGGAAATGATACCGTCATGACCCGTATCCGGCATAAATCACTTGATTGCAGTCCCGGCTGTGCCGTTGAAGCGACGCTTCAGCTGATCGACGGGAAATGGAAAGGAGTGATCCTCTACCACCTGCTCGAGGGAACCCTGCGCTTTAACGAAATCCGCAGGCGCCTGCCCAATATCACCCAGCGCATGCTGACGGCGCAGCTCCGCGAACTGGAACAGGACGGGTTTGTGCTGCGGACAGTCTACGCCGAGGTGCCCCCGAAGGTGGAATACAGCCTGACGCCGCGGGGACGGACCCTGGAGCCGGTCATCATGGCTCTCAAGAAATGGGGGGACGAGAATACCGGGTTCAGGCGGGATCCTGAATCCCCTGCGAAACTGGACGAGCCTGCCGCCGATTGTCCGGTCTCCTGCATTCAGGCTGGCGGTTGAGCGGGCACTATTGATGATCCGCATCCACGCTGCAGACATGTACTTGGCCCCTCACCCGGAACATACACGGTTCCCAATACATCCAGCTGCAGTCGCATGATGGACAGATATACGGGACATGCTATCGGGGCGTGGAACCACAGGGGAAGACTGCGTGGCAAGACTTCGACGTCATCGCGTGAAGCCTTCCGGCAGCTGCCGCCTGACGGCCCGTGAGGCGCAGGTCTGGCGATCCTTTCGCGCCGCCATCCAGGGCGAGAAAGGAGAGAGCGCCGTAGCCCACGTGCTCGACCGGAGCGGCCTGGCCGTGCTGCACAACGCCATACTGCCGACAGGTGACGGCAGGACCACCCAGATTGACCACCTGTTCCTCAGCCCGCGGGGCATCCATGTCGTGGAGACAAAGCGGTATGGCGGCGAACTGACCGGACACCCGGAAGATGAACGGTGGCGACAGCGTTTTGCTGTCGAGGCGCCCGACGCCCCGCCCCGGCTGATTTACAGCCCGGTGATGCAGAATGCCGCCCATTGCCGGGCCGTCTACGCGCTGGCCCGCCTCGTGGACCCGACCATCCAGGTCTTCAGCCACGTCGTGATGACGGGAACTGCGGTCCTGTCACCGGCGCTTGTCGCCTGCACCCTTTCCCTTTCCGAGTTGGAAACCCTGCTGCACGATCTTGAGCGCAACGTGCCGCAGGGCACACTGATTAACGCATGGCGGCGCATCGGGCTTGCCTGCCATGCCAGCGGGCATCAGTAAGCGGCCTCCCTGTCGAGAAAATCGAGCAGTTCCGCGATTTCCCCGGTTGAAAGCATGCGCCCACGACAGGCCTCGCTATCGCGGGGAAAGTCGAGCGGCTCACCACCATGGTCACGGTTGCCGGCACTGATCCAGAGTACCCGCTCCGGCTCCTCGGGATCATAATCGAGGCGAACCCCGAGGCCATCTCCAAGGTCGATGAAATCGGAGAACAGGTCGTCCTCACACCGCAGCGGAAGCATGCCGATTTCCACACCGACCCATCTGTCGGGAAATCTGGCCCGGAGAAGGTCGGTGAGCTGGCGCGTATGCGGCCTGAGATCCGTCGGATCCCGGACGGGCGGCGGTGGCTCCAGGGGCTGCAGGAAACCCGCCTCGTCATCATCCCAGTCATCGGGCTCAATCGGCGGCACCGGCTTTTTCGCCATAAAGCAGACGTCCTTCGACCAAAAGAAAAGCAATTTAAGACCGAAGCGTCGGACGGAACCAGCCTGTTTGGTGCAATGCCCCGGCCACGCGAACGCATGTCGCCGCTGCCGGAGCATGCATTGTCCGCATTCACAAGCCAAGCGCATTCAGTTCCTGATCAACCTGCCTCCAACGGCCGTCAGACTGACGTGGTTCGTTCCTGCCATGATTCCAGCTGCTGACCCGGTTCTCGAGTGGAATTTCGTCAATGAACCGGCTCGGACGGGAAGATCCGCCCTGGCGATAATCACAGAACGTGATCGTGGCCTGCTCCATGGCCCGGGTCAGCGCCACATAGGCAAGGCGACGCTCCTCTCCGGGATTGCGCGACATCGCACCGGGGAAAATCGCCTCTTCCCACGCAGGAAGAAAGACATGCCGGAATTCCAGTCCTTTCGACCGGTGCATGGTCATGAGCTGAACGCGATCACGACCTTTTTCTCCAGGTGCTCCGCCTGCCAGTGCCGCATGTTCGAGGAGGTGTTCCACGCGCCGGAAACCCTGGGCCAGTTCGATCAGTTCCGCGAGGTTTTCGCGCTGGGTTGCAGCTTCATCCGAATCATCAGCCCGCAGCATGTCCAGATACCCTGTTGCCTCGAGCAGGCCGGTAAGGCGCTCCCCAAGGCTTTCCCCTTTCCGACATCCGATCTGTCTGAGAATCTGGACGAATCCCTGCAGCGCCACGACACATCTCGGGGACAGCCGGGTCCGTGTGGCCGCCGCGCATAGCGACAGACCACCCGCCGAAGCCTCTATCTCGATTTTCCCCAGGCCCCTGGCGCCAAGGCCCCGCGGGGGCCGGTTGGCCATCCGCCGAAAGGCTTCGTCCGACCTGCGCTCATCGGGCCATGCACAAAGCGTCAGCAGGGCCAGAGCGTCCTTGACGGCGGTACGCCAATAGAAACCCACATCCCCGATGATCTCGTAGGGGACACGGGCGTGGAGCAATGCTTCCTCCAGCGTTCGGAAAAGCCGGTTCTGGCGGTAAATGATAGCCATGTCATGCCAGGCGACGCCGGTCGCTGCGCGACGGCCAATCTCCCGGACGATCGCCGCAGCTTCCTCGGTGGCGTAGGAGAACCCCAGAACCTCGATCGGGAGGCCCTCGCCCCGACGTGTAAACAGTGTCTTTTCGATCCGCGACGGGTCAAATGAAATCACCGCATTCGACGCATCAAGAATATTGCTGGTGGAACGGAAGTTCTCCTCGAGCTTGAACGTCTTCACAGCAGGAAACTCACGCGGGAAGTTCCGCAGGAAGCCGACTTTCGCCCCCCGCCAGGAATAGATGCTCTGGGAATCATCACCCACACAGAACAGTTCACCAGACGTCCTGCTGAGCAACGTGAGCCACAGGTACTGGGCGCGGTTCACATCCTGAAACTCGTCCGCCATCACGGCCGTAAAACGGGCGGACCACCGGCGATGGTATGCCGCATCATGCAGCATCGCGAGGGTCGGCCACATCAGCAGATCACCAAAATCCGCCGCGTTCTGCTCGCGCAGGATCGCCTGGTAACGACCATACAACCCGACGACAAAGCGCCAGCTTTCGTGATCCACATGGAGATTCGCCGACTGCCGCCTGCCGATCAGGCTTTCAACATGCGCGAAAGCAGCCACCGGTGTGATCAGATCCTCTTTCAGCCGCGCAATCCGCTCGGCCATTTTTTTGATCTGTCTCGCATCTCCTGGCGCTCCTTCCTGCGGCACGGGAAGCTTTTCCTTAGGGACAGTCCTGATCAGGCGGCGGACAATGGCGAGACTGTCCTCGGCGTCACGAATGTCAAAACCGCTACGCAATTGCGCCACTTCAGGCTCGGCCCGTAGCTGTCGGGCAGCCAGAGCATGAAACGTTCCAAGCCATGTGGGTACCGAGTACGTCCCAAGAACGTCTCCGATGCGCTTGCGCATTTCCTGGGCGGCCTTGTTGGTAAAGGTTACACAGAGGATCTGGCCAGGAACCATGCCATGCAGTCCGACGCGGGTTGCGACCCCGGCTGTCAGGGTTTTGGTCTTGCCGGTGCCTGCCCCTGCCAGAACCAGAACATATCCCAGCGCCATCGCCGCGCGCCGCTGTTCTGGCGTCAGGCTATCAAGGACTGGCGCAAGCGCACGCGGAACGGGAAGATTACCGGTCATAGCTCTTCCAGCCCTTCCGCCATGCAACCCGGGGTCGTGGTGATCTTACCGGTCGAGAGCAGGATCGTCGCCGGATAGGAAAGATCCCAGTTCCCAAGCTGACCTTCCCAGCGTCCATCGATAACCAGGCCGACAGGACAGCCCGGCCGCTCGTAGAGGCGGACTGCACTTTGCGGTATCGGGGGATCATCTTCTGCCTGCGCCAAACGCTGGCGCAGGTGGCGGTTCCAGATGCCTCGAGCCGGGCGCGAGCAGGCAAATGTTCGTGCAAGGTCTGCCTTCATCGCCAGACGCGTAATCCCCAGATCCGCATAGTCTGAAACAGATCCCATGACCCTCTCCTATGTGAGATGATCCTGCGCGCAGGACCGTTCGGCGCCCGCCTCTGTGGCACGCCAGCCGTAAATGACGATCATCCCGTGATGCCGTCTGTTCGGTGAGCCCAAAGGACTCACGCTGGTTCACAAGGACATCCCCGGCGATGAACATGAACGTGGCCCAGCGGGCTTCCCCACACGTTCAGACGGCGCAGGCAATGACGGAGCCGAAACCCGCGGCGGCCGCTGCGTGCCGTGCGCCTCGGCCTGACCCAGCCATGACGGAGACACCGTCTCCGGCTGCGCTTTCGACCCCGAACCCAGAACTTCGGACAGGCGGCACAAGGGCGCAACGGGAACAGAACCCGCCTCCATTCCTTCCCTGCGGGTCCTCAGGACCGCATTCCAGTCCTCTCCCGGCCCTTTCGGAGATATCCGCCCCGACCAGAGACTGACGTCCCGTGCCATCGCAGCGAATTTCCCGGCATAACGATCCCCCTGCATGTCGTTATCAACGGCAACAACCAGTCGCGCTTCAGGCTGGGCGGCGACCTGCATCATGACCCGCTTCAGGTTCGCTTCGCTCTCTGGGCTCATGCCGCCACCCGTCGAGGTATAGAGCGTTCCTTTATGGAAGCGATCGAGTGCAGCAAAGGACAATGCATCAATGGCCGCCTCGGTGACGACAAGGCGTGTCACCGGCTTTTCTCCCCCGTCGGCCCGGAAACCGAAGAGACGCTTGCCAACTCCGCCCGTCGAAAACCCCTTGTAATCCGGCCCCCGCATTTCCATGCCGGTGAACTGCCCGTCCGCATCCCGGTGGCCGAACCAGGCGGTTCCGTGCGGGCCTTCCTTCAGCGCCCCCTGCTGTCCAGCAATCGCGACAATATGCTCGGGCAACCCACGGATCTCCGTCAGATAGCACCATGCAGCCGTCCCCTGCCCGGGTGCGGCGCGACGGTTCCACAGTTCAGCGGGATCGCGCCGCGGTCTGTCAGCGGCTCCCTTCGTACGCTCGACAACTTCGAGCGTCGGGCTCCTGCCGATCAGGGCGCGAAGTTCCTGCCTGACATGACCGAGGTTCTTCGAGGGATCGAGATACTGGACAAGCTTGAAGACATCGCCCTTGCCGTCGCCCTTGGGGTCCCACCAGCCCTTGCCATCGTGATTGACAATAATGGCCTCACTGTCACGGCGAAATTTCAGGTTACGGGCGGAACGCTGCGCGGTGGCCTGCCGATCCAGCCGGAACCCGGCTTTCTCCAGAACAACGGCGCAGTTTACAGCATTGCGAAGCTCATCAAGTTCTCTTTGCTGTGCTTCTGGGGAAGACGTGTAAGCCATGAAAGACACTCCTTCACAAACAGCATGGATTGTGTTTCAGACCGCTCCGGTATTTACGGTGAGTATTTGAGATGATCGTGCGGAAACACACGACGACCTCTGTATGGTTCGTCGAGATATTGCGTCCTGATGATCCGCGTTGAGGATTTTTATTCTGCGTGAACTGCAAAAGAATACGGGACGCACGAATGGCCGCAGTCTACGCGCAGCAGCAAACGGCATGTGCCCGCGCCACTGCGCACGCATTACCGGGACCATGGATGAGCGGGCACTCACGACGCCAGATACTCCCTGTGGAGGATCCCGTCTGCGCCCACATCATGCGACTGACGAAAAAATAAGGTTCACGAACCCGCTTAAAGGTTGATGGAGAAACAGGAGAGACACAGTTCATCCCCGATGTGGACGGACGACCGGCGTTCCAATATCGGCCGACAGACTTTCCCGATCGCCCACGCCATCAGGTCGGACAGGTCTCACAAGTATTCATGACGGGAACTGGCGCAGCAGAAACCGCACTTTCTTCTCCCTGAACGGGCACAACGCTCCGGGTCGTTGACGACCCGGAACGACAAGCGGCCTAAAACGGAATTTCGTCATCCACGTCCTGCGCGTTGGAAGTTGCGGCAGGAACGGGGCGCTGTGCAGCGCTCCGCGAGGGACGCTCTTCATCAAAACGTCCATCGCCCGTGCTTCGACCATTGGCCAGCACCTTCAGGTTTCCATCAAACCGATCAATGATGATCTCGGTCACATAACGGTCCTGTCCCTGCTGGTCGGTCCATTTGCGTGTCTCGAGATGGCCTTCGACATAGACCAGCGTTCCCTTCTGGCACCGACGTTCGATCACGGCCGAAAGGTGATCGTTGAAAGAGACGACACGGTGCCACTGGGTTTTTTCCCGGCGCTCACCGCTGGCGCGATCGGTCCAGGTTTCACTTGTCGCCACGCCGAAGGATGCGATTTTGCCCTCCCCTTCCCTACGTGCGGCAAGATCCGGATCCCGGCCCAGGTGACCGATGATGATGGCGCGATTGACTGACTGGCTCATGGTCTTGTTCCTTTTTTCCTTCCTGGTCGTCTCCGGCCCCTGCCGGATCTTTGACCTGGTGCGGTCGCGCGGAAGCGGGCCACAGGCGGCGGGCGCAACCTCTCGGGGCGGCAGTGGTGCGGAAGCCGCGCATGCGGCTTCACGGTGCCGTCCCGACCGCAGGCCTGGGGGTTGCGCCCGACGACGACCGCTTCAGACCGCAAAAACCAGGTCAGAGACCCGGCAGGGGCCGAGGTCATGCTTTTGAATTTCGATTTCTGTTTTATTTTTCTATTTCGCTCATAATCGTGTCATTTATTCTTGTACAATTACGATAGTCGTCCTAGAATTTCCCTGTCTCTACATTGGGAGTTCATCATGGCCGTGATTACTGCGTCGGAAGGACGCATCACCCTGAAGGCCGACTTTCATCCCGAACTGGCAATCCAGGCCCGGCGTTACAGGGGACGTTTTCTCGGCAAGGAAATCGGCTGGTCCTTCCTGCCCGAACATGAGCAGGCGATCCGCCAGATCTGCCAGACCCTGTATGGCGTGGATGGCACGCCAGATGCATGGAATGACTGCTGCACCGTGCAGGTCGAAGTCGACGAGCAGGATGTCCGGGCACCGCTGTGGCGCCAGTTCAACGCCGATATTTACCTCGGTGGCCGTCACGTTGTCGGCGTTTTTGGTCCACGGCAGGCAGTTCGCACCGGCAGGGGCATAAAATTCCTGCGCGGCCAGCCGCATTGCGCCACCCGGATCGGCGCCTACCACATGGAGGTACCCACCGGCAGCGTTCTGGAAATCCGGAAATATCCGCGTGCCGCACTCGCGTTCCTGGGCAGGTGCCTCGACGGGCATGGCTCCTGGCACATGGCCCAGGGCTAGAGCAGCCCGAGTTGCACGGTGGCCACGGGTGCATCCGCCGACGTCGCTTTTCCGCCATGCTTTGCCTGCAGACGGGCCAGCTCCGCTTTCTCGCGCGCAACCTGTTCCTCGCGGGCACGGGTCGTCCATGCCTTGACCAGCAGGTTTTCCCGGACGCGCTGCCCGATTTCCTTCTCTACATCCGACCAGACAAAAGTCGGGTCGCCCCAGCAGGGATATCGCGCAACCTGATCGAGGAAATCGCGCCGTGTGGCTGCATTGTCGAACCATGTCTGCGCGAAGCCGGTCCGATTATAATGCGCGATAAATCCGAACATATTGCTCAGCCGGTTATACAGGGCCGGGGTAAATTTTTCTGCAGGCATTCCGAGTGCGATGAACCGCAGGATCGCATTACCAAGCTTTGCCTTTTGCTGGGCCGTCGCCCATTGGGTGGGTTTCAGGACAGCCGGGTCGAAAGGCGGGATCCGAAGCCGCTCGCACAGGATCAGCCCCGCCGTCATGACACCTGGCTCCGGCATCGATAGCCGTTATGAAAGCGGCTCACATCCGGCAGATCCGGATAATGCCCATCGCCCAGGCCCTCTTCGTTCATCCTTTCCAGATAGCGCACTGCCACGGTCACACGGCGGGCATTGGCGAGGCTGCGCAAAACGACCAGATCCGAGCGGCCTCGCATATAACGGTCTTTCCAGAGACCGGTGACGGGGTTCAGCGCAGCCGCCCCCATCGCGCCGTTCAGAAAGCATTCCACGATCCACGGCCGGGTCCGATAGGGACGTCCCGAAACAGGAGCCGGCAGACGGAAGATGGTTCCACTGGCAATGGTCCCGACCCGGAGCGGGTTATTACCGACCTGAAATGGAGACGTATAATACTGGCGGATCATGCCACGTCTCCTTTGCAGGACGCCATGTTTCCGGTTTCGGCTGCGGATCGTCCATGCAGGATCCGCGCGCCATCAGCGTCGTTATCGACCATGAGAACCCATCTGTCGGTCCCCAGGGCGCCAGTGCGGTAAGCCGCATCAAAGCCACGTGGCTTACGATCGCCCCGACGGATATGCACACTGATGGAAAACGAGCGCCCGGGATGCGCGCCGGCGATCCTCTCACCGTAAAGCGTTACGGCACTCGAGATTTCCGCGAGCGTCCGGGCTTCTGTCATCCCCCGTGCACCAAGGTGTTCCATCGGCAGCGCCTTAAGGATGGTGCAGCCGTCGGAACGGATGCGCACGGCGGGAGTGGCAATCAGGGCAAAGACTGGCATGATGAACTCCATCACTCAGCGCGCCCTTGCGGGCGCATATATTTTCAGGGTTGGGTTTCAGGCGGCAGAAGCCACGTCCTCGACGGATGGCTGACGTGTCGATGAGCTGAAAATGTATTGGGCCGCGGCTGAAGCAGCGCTCGCTGCGGTGAAAATGGCGCGCTTGTCGGCCTTCAGCAGTTCCAGCCAGTTCCCGATGTAATCCGCATGGCGGACCGTCGGCTCGATCTGCAGTTCCGCGCATACGAAAGCTGATGTCATCTCTGCGACGAGTTCCTCGGCCGCGTAGGCATGGTCACCAAACCGCCTGCCAAAGGTGCGCGACAGCCGGCTTTCGGCCCCGGTCCAATGCCCGATCTCGTGAAAGACGGTTCGGTACCAGTCGATCTGGTTGAAATAGGACTGCTGGGGCGGAACCCGGATGAAGTCCGCATCCGGGGCATAAAATGCCCTGTCACCACCGACGCGAATGTCCGCCCCGGTTTCGGTCATCAGCGCTTCCGCGTGCGGCACGATTTCGCGTTCCGGCAACGGCGCGGTCGGCGCGACCATGCTCTCCGGCAGGTTCTCGCACTGGTCAACATTGAACACCGTAAACCGCTTTAGAAACGGGATCTGGCGTGGCTCGTCGGAACCTGCTTCCGATTTTGGCGTGAAACGGTCGGCATAAAATACCGTCGTTCCCTTCTCGCCTTTCCTGACATTGCCGCCCTGCGCATGCGCCTGGCGGAACGTCAGCCATTTCTGGGTACAAAACCCCTGCATCTCTACCGAACCCCACAGCATCAGGATGTTGATCCCGGAATAGGCCCGGTCGGTCGCGGCATTACGCGGCAGGGCAATGCCGCATTTCGTGCGGCTCCACGGGCAGACCCATGGCACGGTTCCCGCTTCAAGTTCGCGGATGATGCGGTCAGTGACGGACTGGTGGATGTCGGTACGTTCGGTCCTGGCCATGATCAGTCTCCAGAAAATACAGACGCCGCCCCGAAGGGCGGCGCGGATGGACAGCGGATGGCGAGGGTGGTGTCACCTGAAATCGATGATGCCCGTGCACGGATCGAGGAAGACGTCGGGCAGCAGGAGGAAAGTGACCATGGAGGCCGTCCAGAGGAGCACGATGACGACGAATTTGGCGATTTCGACGGCGGTGCGGGACGGCGGCGCAATGCGGTTCTGTGCCATTTCCAGATCCTTTTTTCGGGGGTTTCGACCCCTTCCGGCGACCGCAGGGCAGACTGGCGGGCAAGGGCGCCGCACCGCGGCGGCACCGGAGCCGCGCACAGATGGCGCAGCCATCGCGCACGGCGAGGAGCCACCCCTTGCGCGACAGGCTGGACTGTGGTGCCGATCCTCCCTATATTTGTTTTTTATTTATTATAATTATTTTATATTATCTTGATTTATACACACATCTCGGAGTATTATTAAAAAATACTATATTTTATATTTGTAAAAGTTTCTGTTTCTCTGCTTGCAAACACGGTTCACATGCATGTCCTAATGGACCCTCTCAAAGCTACGCCGTATATTCATTGATGCGAATGGCGTCATCGACGGCGTCATCGGAAGATTTGTAATCCCATGCTGTTTCGAGAGAGCGATACAACCATCGTACAAGATCACGCATGACATCAGAGAGTATCTGCGCGGCGTCTTCTGTCATTTCGAAACCGGTCTGACTTTTACGTGTCACAGTGACGATCATTGTAAATTCGTGATAATAGGGCCCGGTGTGGCTAATCCGGGCGATTAGCTGGTAGAAATTCCGTCTCTGGATCTGCGCCAGGGTGTCATCAATCGCGTGGAGTTGCGTACGGGCGACGTCACGGCCAGTATTCCAGAAGTCTTCTGTTATTCTGAAAGTTTGCCATAAGCGGGATCGAGGCTTCGATGAATGGGCTGCGCCCGTCCCATCCAGGGCTGGGGGCGGATTTCCTTCAGCCAATCAACGAAACTCGGAATAAATCCAAAGTCCTCGCGCATATGCTGCTCGGCGATCAGCCGCACCGGAACAACCCGCCCGGTGGAAATTGTCAGCACAACGCCAAAAAGTCTCTCAGCGAGGAAGATACCTTCCGCGTGATGTCTCAGCGCACGATGCCGAAAATCGGCCGAAATCAATTTTGATTCGTCGAACCAGGCATGGATAGGCAGGAAGTCATCAGCCGTACCTCCCCACTGCCGCACCGACGAGAGAGCATGATAATAACTATGCGCCATTTCAGGCCTCCTCTGTCCAGCTATGCTCGGAATATTCAGTGGACATATATCGTCCGTTAAATTCGAGCGTCAGCGTTCTGTTGGCCACGTCAAACCTGAAGTCGCCAAAAGCACCCTCATTGTTTTCCCAACCACCGTTGGTCTCGGCCAGTGCGGCGTAACAGACCTGTTCGATGACATCCCGCAGGGGAGTACGTTCCGAGACAATCTCGCAATCAGTCCACCTCGCCGTCACCGCATCGACAAGGACGTCGAGCCGTGAATCCTCCCCTTCAGGCACAACAGCAATCTCCTCGATCTGGCCGCTATCTCCTTCACCGTCAAACGACACTGTAACGGCTGTAATCCTGGATACCGAAAGCGTTTCAAAGATGATCCTGCGATTTTGCGCTGAAGCTTCATTGCATGCTCTTTCATGGCGAAGTAACCGCTCTGCATGCTCCGCAAAGCTTCGTTCGAAGTTCTCAGTCATGGCGAGTTCCCTCAGTTGCTCAGGCACGGGCACATACCCGCACTCGTTATCGGAAATGAAGCGGGCCGGACGTTGAAAACCATGTCGTAATCAGAACAATGACAGGAAAGTCCTTACTATAGTCTTGTTAAGCATGGCGTTTCCGATCGTATTTGCCATGATTTTTATTATTTTTTACGCCCAGACCTCGCCCGTTACCTACATTTTTGCTTACGCTAATAAATAATAGTCTTCGTGATATCCGCCGTATGCTTGTTCGCGTCAGGGTGTTTTCGGGGATGCCAGATAGGGGCAACTGATCTGCGCGGGCGTGACATCAATCCACAAACGACTGCCCGCAGTCGCCTCCAGTGCCTTGCGGATGGTATCGGCGGAAAGAAATTCCGCGCCATCGTCGCCGCCAAATGACGCGCGTTTGACATCGTACCAGTCGTCAGGACATGTGCGCGGGTCCGCTTCGACAGCATAGGCGACAAGGTTCGCCTGACCCTCAGCGTCACTGAAGCCCGGATAACCATTCGACATCAGGTACACCCCATGATCGCCAACCAGCATCAGGCCTGCCGGTATCTTGGTACGGTCGACATCCGCACCGGTCGGATGGCGCGACGACACGCCAGCCTTGAGAAAGACCGGGTCAACAAGCTGATCATAGGTAGGGGAATGTTCGCTCGCGGCTTGCGCATGAGCGAGAAGACGCGCCACCAAGGCGTGGTCAAAATGAAGTTTCATGGCAGTATTCCTTTGTGTGAGCCCCTTGCGAGGACACAAAAAAGGCGGGACACCGAAGTATCCCGCCTCAAGAAATGAAAACTGGCGCATCTGGCCCGAAGTGCCCACCGATGCCGTTGCCGATCATTCATCTTCATCGTCATCAAAGAAACGAAGCGAGGCATCGACCGGGCCGTCCGCATCAAACAGGACGTAATCACAGTCGTGATTCCGGGCCAGGGCAAGAATGGCCCGCAGTGACCGCGACCCCGGCCAATCATGGGAGTATGGGTCCAGATGGGGTGGACGGCCTCCATGCGACATCAATGTGCCATGATGAGGTCGGAAGACCATTCAGAGGAGACCGCCCGGATGAAAGTTACCATAATCGGCCTGGATATCGCCAAGTCTGTTTTTCAAGTGCATGGCACGGACGCAAGCGGAAAATGTCTGCTCAAGAAGAAACTCGGGCGGAGTGAAGTTATCTCATTCTTTGAAAAGCTGGAGCGCTGCCTGGTCGTACTCGAAGCCTGTAGCACGTCGCATCACTGGGCTCGTGTCATCCGTGACACCGGTCATGAGGTAAAACTCATTCCCCCTGAAATGGTCAAACCATTTGTCAAACGTGGCAAGAAAAACGATGCTGTTGATGCCGCCGCGATTTGTCTTGCCGCGATCCATCCCGACACGCGCTTCGTCCCGATTAAAAATCGGGAGCAGCAAAGCCTGTTATCGCTGCACTCAACTCGTACCCTTCTGGTCAAACAGCAAACGATGCTGGTGAATGCGTTGCGTGCACTTGCAGCGGAATTCGGTTTGATTGTTCCCCTTGGAAATGCCCGTCTCCCCGAACTTCTGGCGAAAATCGAAACCTCATCCAATCTGCCTGATGCCCTGAAACAGACAACCATGCTGCTCTTTGAACAGTATGGTCGACTGAACGAAAGCATAGAAAACCTGGAAGGAGGTATCCGGACACATGCCAAACAGGATGAAGATGCTCGCCGTCTTTTGACCATCCCGGGCATTGGTCCGGTAACCGCCTCCCTGATTGTCGCGTCTGTTACCGATATTGGGGCCTTCGATACGGCCCGGCACTTCGCAGCCTGGCTTGGTCTCGTACCGCGCCAGCATTCATCGGGCGGAAAAACCCGATTGGGCAGAATTACCAAAACGGGCAACCGGGAAATAAGAAAGATGCTCGTTCTGGGCGCAACATCCATGCTTTACCGCGCACAGAAATGGGATAGCGCTGCGGGAGTATGGCTTTGCAAGCTTCTGGAACGTCGCCCGGGCCGTCTGGCAACCGTGGCGTTAGCCAACAAGCTGGCCCGGATCATCTGGGTTTTGTTGTCGCGCAAAGAGATCTATCGTCCGGCCGGTCGCAGTGTCGCTATAGTCTGACATGTACCACCAGGATGATGGATACCGGAATAAGCTCCGGTAGATCCGGCAGTATGCACTGACCGCGTGATGGGAAAGACTGTAATCAGAAGCAGTTCAGGCAATACCGAATGTCCCCATGTGCCATTGAGCACGAGATCCAGATTGGTGCCTGACACGCAAGCGAACACCCATGATGGCCAGCGAAGGATTTCGCATAAACAGGCCGGACATAAGGGCGCATCTGACCGGATCTCCACATCATGACAGTATCAGTGCATTTCGCTGGAGCGAAAATACGCAGAAGAAAGATACGACAATGCAATCAATGTGACCTCTTGCATCGTAAAGGCCGTCCACATAAGCGGGACATGGACAAACCATCCGTGCGGGCCGGACAGGCAGGTGAGCCCAAAGGAACCACCTGACCTTGCATATCTCTCAAGGTGTCCACGGTCCGACAGGGGGAGGTGGCCGGTGCTCAGGTCGAGGAATTTCCGGATCTGGAAAGGCGCTAACATCGGGTTTCTCCCTGCTTAAGGATGAGGCGGGTCAGACCGGCCCGGCGCTCTCGCCGAATGCGCCAGCGGGCAGGACCCATTGTTCGGGGGATGTGAGGACACGGCCACGCCAGCGGTGGCAGAGCGCGCGGCGCACCAGACCCGGGTGCTGGCGCACGGGGCCGTAGACCGTGCCGCCCCTGGCTAGCGTGCCGAGGTCCCGGTCGCGTCGGATGGTGCAGCCAAATGCGCGTTCCCACTCACACAGCCGGGCGAACCGATCCGGGTCCATGTGACGCAGCGTCGCAGCCTGATCGGCAGACATGAATACACATGTCAGGCAGGACAGGCGGCCAAACCCGAGCTGATAGGGAAGCGGCGGAATCACGCCATGCCGACGCAGGATCTGCCAGACAGCCGCTTCACTCCAGGCATGTACCGGCCGCCAGTGATCGATATGCCGTCGGATCCGACCATCACGACAGTCTGCCCGGTGCCGCTCAAAGACAGCGTAACGGGCACGGTTCGCGGACTCCGCCGCGCGTTCTCCGGTTACAAACAGGGTCCGGGCATGACTGAAGCGCGCCTGGTTCCGCAGGGCGCCATCCGCAACCATGATCTTGGCGTATGGGGAACACCAGCGGACCGACAGGTTCGCCGAAACCTGCGGGAAGCGGCGTCGCGTATTGGGCGGTCCCTTGCCACCGACAGTGACCCGCCCTGTCGGGGTATCGAACCAGACCGGTGCGGTCGGCGCATTCTCGCGCAGCATTTCCCGCACGATCCCACCCTGGCGCGCGGAGAAATACAGCCTGACGCCAAGGGCCGCAGCCAGATGCCGCCCGTAATCGGGCACATGCGGCCAGTCAAAAACGTCCCCGTCATCGTCCACACGATGGTGCCACCACTCGATGCGCTGCGGCGCCACGCCCTTTTCGAGCAGGTGCAGCGTACTGGCGAGGGAATCCTTGCCAAAGGAACAGGCGACGATGACGTGATCATAACGCGCCAGATCAGGTATCTCTCCGGGCTCCGGCGCGACAGTTCCTTGGTGGGATGACAGGCTTGCGGTCGCCATGGACATTCTCCTTGTCTGAATGTCTTCTGGCGGTCCGACGGGGTATCGCGGGTCAAACGCGGCGCGCGCGCCGGCATCGCAGGCCCGCGGAGCGGGACAAGAGCCACCGTTTGAGGCGCGATGGCCCTTCGGGCATATTTTTCCTGTGTCTTCCTGCTCTTCCTATGCGTCCGCGTTCAGGTATTCGTGCAGATACCGGCGCAGCACCACGCAGGCTGCATGGGTGTCCCGCTCACCGTCATCCGCAAGGACACGATCCATCACTCTGGCGAGAACGGCGGCGGCCTCTCGGCCCGGGCTGAAAACAAGGGAAAACCCAAACTGTCCCTGCAGCACGCCGGTTCCCGCATCGTGGACCATGGCCACGATCTCGCCATGGACGACTTCCTCGACCTCAAGGTCCACTTCCTGACCGTCAGGCAGAATGGTGGTCCGGATCCCGTCAGAGTCCACACTGTCGGGGACGGCATCGAGGACGATCCGCGCAGCAGCCTCAGCGTCCGTCGCCGTGACCCTGAAATCGCCGGCATCCGCTTCAAACAGGCGCTCAACCAGTGTGACACGAAAATCAGGCATTGCCGTCCTCCCTTACCAGGACAAATTCGCTCAGTGTCGTGGCTTCCCGCCATGGGCAGTGCCACACCATCACGTCCTTTCCGCAGATTTCGGCGACAGAGCCACGCTCTCTCAGCCGGGCCAGCTCGGCCGACGTGACTCTGGGAACCGCCGTGAAAGCGGAAAATTCGACTACTGCCGCCTCCACGCTCTCATAGGGTCCCCGCCATCGGCGGGCCGTAGGCGGATAGATTTCAGGCGTCCGGATCAAAACCCCACCATCCGGGCGGAAACCCAGTTCAACCACATACCTGCCGATCAGACGCTTTTCCGTCACGGATTCATGGGTCATCACGGTTCTCCTTCGCCGACGCAGGTGAACGCGTAACCTGACGTTCTGGATAAGCCCGGTTAGGGCGCATCGCAGAATTTCCCGGTCGACGTCCTGCCTGAGTCCGTTGCTGGCTCACCGCCCGACGTCACCACTGGGGCGACGGGCCGTGAGCCAGAGCCGTACGGCGGCAACAGCCTCGCTCAGCTGAAGCCTACAAACTCAACATGCGTCCTGAGGAATTCTTCGGGTGTCTGCGATAGCGGAGCCGGACTTTCCGCCCTGCCGTGCGGCACGTCATCCTCTTGATCTGCCGCCAGGTCTGGGGGGGTACCAGCCACTTTATCGAGCTCAATGCCCGTCGCGGCAGGATCATCGGTTCCCGGGCCACCAGTCCGCGCACCGGCATCCGCGTCGTCTTCCAACTCGGTCTCGTCGTCATGCGCCAGTTCCCCATCATCGTCATCCGCTTCGGATGGCGAGGCGAGCGCTTCCGCGAAGGTGGCGTTCAGCGCTGCGACATCGACCTGGAAACGCGCTGCAGGATGCACCCAGATCCCCTGCCCGACATGGTCCATCAGGGCGCGGCGCATTTCCTTGCCGGTATTGCGCGGCAGGATACCTTCCGCCTTTATGGCCTTCGTGATGCCGGGCTTGCTGAGCGTTTTCAGGAAGTCTTCATCCGCCATGGCGGGCAGATGGTCGTCCGCTTTCACGATATGGCCGACCAGGACACCCCAGTCGCCGCTATTCGTCGCGTTCTTTTCGCAGGACAGCACGGCTTTGAGCACGTCGACAGCAGCGCCACGCAGGAGCGCCTCGTCCAGCGCCATCTCGCCATCCTGGAACAGTCCGGCGGCAGCCACGAGCCGGCGTGACGGACGGCGCTGCGGGTAGTGCGCGTTGGAATCCCCGTCCACCCGGATATTCTGCGCGTTAAGGGCCGCGATCATCAGCCCGACCAGGACCCATGGATCGGCAGAACCCCGCATGCCGTCCAATGCGGCATGCAGCGCCTGGGTGCGGAAACTGCCGATCATGTCAAAACCACGCCCCGAGATATCGGGCCGTTCCCGTGGCCCTTCGGGCAGGGCTTCAATGACGGCGGACGGCGTCACGCGGCCTGCCGCCTCGCTGCCCGGCAGGACGCACCAGCCCTCGCGAACCTTCAGGCGATGATCGAGCCAGAAGAATTTCGTGGCGCCCTCGCGCTGCCAGTAGATCCGGACCATGCCGGGTTCGAAGACCGGCTCGCCGTTCTCGTCGCTCTGCAGGATCAGTGCGTCTTCAGGCGTGTTCTGACCCAGCCACTGGCGCTGCGCCTTCTCATAGGCGAAGCCGTCATCGGTATAACGGCCGTCCTTCCCGGCTTCACCGAACAGATCCTCCTGCCAGGCGATCCGGCAGCTTTTTGCAATGGCGTCATCAAACGAGGCCTCGATTGCATAAAAACGGTCCTGCCGCAGGGCTGACGCAATCCGGTCCCAATCGGGGATGGCAGCACCGGGTTCCCAATTTCCGTCGGGCAGTTGCTCGCCCTCATCTTCGCAGGCTTCGACATCCTCGGGCGGCGCCGCGCCAACCGGAAACCCGAAATGGCCCCAGACCTGTTCCTGCAGCGCGGTGGACGCAAGGGCGATGCTCGCCAGTTCACGATTGCCAGGCCCCTTGCCCGCCTCGATCCACGCCAGAATCTCGGGCAGGATGGCAGACAGGCGGCCGATCTGCTTCAACTGCACCGGTGTGAGCATCAGCGCCTTGCAGATCGCGGTGTCATTCCACTTTTTTTCCTCCCGGAGCCTGGCGACAACCCGCCACTGTTCAACCTGGGTCATGGGCTGACGGATCATGTTCTCCGACGCGGCACGCATCCGGTCCAGTTCCGCATCATCGCCTGCCACCGTCACCTGAATGGTTTTCAGCCCGGCCTTGACCGCGGCACGCCGGCGGCGATGCCCCGCAACGATCATCAGGCCGTCAGGAGTTTCGCGGACCAGAGGCGGGTGGATGATCCCGACGGCCTTGACGTTCAGCGCCAGCTGGCGCTCTTCCGCCTCGTTGGGCGCGGATTTCCGCGGGTTTTCGGGGTTGTCGAGCAGGGTTTTCGGATCAACTTCGCGCAGTTCCATGGTTTTTACTCCGTGTTCTCAGGACGCCTTTCCTGATGCACTCCGGCGGCCAGCACCGGGCTGGCGGGGCAAGGGCGCCGCGCAGCGGCGGCACCGGACCCGCGCGCAGGCGGCGCAGACGCCGAGCACGGGGAGGCGCCACCCCTTGCGGCGCCTGGCCGGAGATGGCAGCCCTTCTCAGGCTGCCGCCTCTTCTTCCTTCTCCCTGTCCTCGGTGTCGTCATGCGCCGGGTCTTCATCGGTCGCGGTCGCCGCCAGATCGTCTTCCAGCGCTTTCAGCTCGGCGCGCTTTTCATCAAGCATCGCCTGTTCCGCGAACGGCAGGCCCAGACGGGCGCGGTATGATGGCAGGCGACGCTGCGCTTCCTCCCGCATCCGGATTGCGTCACGGAGCGCGTCATCGATCCGAAGCAGCGCATGCTCGAGACGCGACGTCAGCCCAAGGCCCTTCGTGTCGTCCTCGACGGCGATCTCAATGCGACCTGAGCGCGCTTCCACAAACAGCGTCACGTCGACCGCGCGCTTTTCGCCGCGCACGCGACGGCCTGGCCCAGCTTCGCACATGACGGCGAACCCACCGATGCGTCCGAGGTTCCAGACCCCTGCCTCACCGTTCTTCGCCGCCAGGCGGACCTGGGACAGGAGCCATGATCCGGCCTTCTCACGTTCGCTGACATCCCCCTTGTCCCTGCGCAATACGAACGCATCCCCCTTCGTGGGCTGACGGCTGGCAATATCCGCTTCGATGAGCGGGATCTGGCGCTCCGCGCCCGCAATCTCACGCTCGGCCCGGTCGATGGCACGTTTTACGGCGAACTGGTCGTCATAATGGGCGGCCGCCAGTCTCTCGAGCCGCGCAAGATCGGCCTCCAGCCCGGCTTTGTGCATCAGCCGGGCATCGCCTGAGGCGAGCGCCTTGGCCATGGCGAACTGATTTCCCCCTTCCCCGCCAATGTCCTCAATCCGGCGGATGGAACGGTCACCTGACATCGCAAGTCCAATAAAGCGCTGCTTGCGCTCGAGGAGCTGCCAGTTGGTCGCGTCAACAGAACCCTGCTGGGCATAGGCGTAGAGTTCGATTTCCGCGTGCTGGTTGCCCTGCCGCTCGATGCGACCCTCGCGCTGGATGATGTCGGAGACCAGCCACGGCACGTCGAGATGGTGCAGGGCCTTGAGGCGCTGCTGGGCGTTGACGCCGGTGCCCATGGTCGCCGTCGAGCCAATCAGGATCCGCTTGCGGCCGGCATTGAGATCACCGAACAGCTTCTGCTTCGCCGCACTCTTCCTGTAGTGCTGCATGAACGCGATTTCCGCGCGCGGCACGCCCAGTCGGATCAGTTCATCGCGGATCCACGTATAGGCGGAAAAACCGCGTGTCTCCATCGCGCTCTCGGTGCCCAGATCCGAAAAGATCATCTGCACCGCCCCCGGCAGGTCGTACGGCCGACCGGTTTCAGGATCGCTGTAACGGCTTTCCGATGTCTCCTGCCAGATCCGGAACACGTTCCCGATCATCAGGTTCAGCTTCGATGTATCGTCATTCGCGGCGAGAGGGGCGACGAAGCGCAGGTCGATCGCGGCATGACGGGCATCCGTGATGACGGACAGGAGGATGTCGTCGCCCTTCTGGGGACGCCCCTGGCGCGCTTCGATGGCGTTGATGCGGGCCGCCAGCGTCTTCTGGTAGGCCCTGAAGTTATCGTTTGTCGGCGCGACAATAATCTCGCGACGCCCGCCCCGGATTGCTGGCAGAGTCACGTACTGGCGCAGGTCATCGTGCTGCACGACATCCGCGAAGTCGCGATACATCGCCATGAGGTCGGCGACGTTGACGAACTCGGTGAAGCGCGTGACCGGCTTGTAAAGCCCGCTTGGCTGCAGTTCCAGTTCGGTACGGGTTTCGCCGAAATTGGCTGCCCAGGCATCGAATTCATGCAGGTAGCGCTTCTGCAGCGCCTCAAGATCCATATAGCGGCTGACCGTCCACATTTCGGCGAGCGTATTGGTGATCGGGGAGCCGGACGCCATGATCAGCGGACGTTCCGGATTTTTTGCCGCCAGATAGCGCGTCTTCACGAAGAGATCCCAGGCCCGCTGCGAGCCGTTCGGATCGACCCCCTTGAGGTCGGACTGGTTGGTTGCAAAACTCAGCTTCCGGAACTGCTGCGCTTCATCGACGAGGATCTGGTCGATACCGATCTCGCCCAGATGCACGAGATCGTCCTTGCGAGCGGAAAGGCCTTCCAGCTTCGCCTGCATCTTCTCCTTCATGCTCTCGACCCGCTTGCGCGACAGACGGTCTGACGCGTCGACGCTTTCCAGCACTTCCTCGTAAGACGCGATCTGCGCCTCGATCATCTGGCGCTCGAAATTCCCCTCCACCGGGATGAACCTGAATGCATCATGCGTGATGATGATCGCATCCCAGTTTCCGGTCGCGGCCCGCGCGAGGAACCGCTGGCGCTTTGCCTTCACGAAGTTCGTCTCGTCGGCGACGAGGATCCGTGCGGTCGGGTAGAGCATGAGGAATTCGCGAGCCATCTGGGCGAGGCAGTGACCGGGGACGGCGATCATCGCCTTGCTGATCAGGCCAAGCCGCTTCTGCTCCATGACAGCCGCAACCATCGAGAACGTCTTTCCGGAGCCGACCGCGTGCGCGATATACGTGCCGCCCGCGGCGATGATCCGCCAGATGACCCGTTTCTGGTGGGGGCGCAGGCTGATCGTGGTGCTTGCACCGGGCAGGCGCAGATGGGAGCCATCAAACGCGCGTGCAACCAGGTTGTTGTAAGTATCATTGTACAGCCGGACCAGCCGCTCGGCCCGATCGCCATCCTGCCAGACCCATGTCTCGAACGCACGCCTGATCGCTGCCAGTTTTTCCTTTGCGGCTTCCGTCTCCTGTGTGTTCAGTTCGCGGTGCTCATTGCCATCGCCATCACGCCAGACATCCCATATTTTTGGCGATGCCTGCGTCAGGGCATCTTCCAGCAGTTCGCCGGCATGTCGCCGTTCCGTTCCCCAGACTGACGTTGCCTCGGCCTTGCCCATGAATGCCCGTTTCTCCACGGTCCAGCAGGCGACAGCAGGCGCGTGATAGATGACCGTTTCGACCCCGAGCACCTCGGCGGTAAACGCGATGATGTCGCTGACCGGCAACCACGGAGCGCCAAGGCGCGCGGTGATCTCCGACGGACGCAGATCGGCTGGCTGGACAGCTTCCAGCGCCGTGACGTTCCGGGCGTAGCGCCCATCGATCCGGGCCGCATCGCGTGCCTCTTCCAGCTTGGTACGCACGGCGCCGGAGAGCATTTCATCAGCCGTGACCCAGATATCGCGACCATCCACGCTCCGTACCGGATCGAGATAGACCGCATCCCCCAGCGCGGCCGCGACCTCGGCTTCGGACTGTCCCATGAGTTCCGCGATCCGCGGCATTTCCACGCCGCCTGTTTCATGCAGGCAGACGGCCAGGGCGTCGTGGGCGGAATGGATCTCGGGTTCGACAGGCGCATGAATGACCCGTTCCGAGAAAATTGGTCCCATCCGGCCTTTCTGTGTCGCCTCGTCGTATTCCTCGATGGACGAGACCAGCCAGACGTCGGGATCATCGTAAAATGGCGTAAGGTTCGGTCGCCGCTGGGTTTCGTTTTCGACCCCGGTTTCCGGATCGATTCGGACCGTCACATTCATCAGGTTGATCGGGCCGAACTGTCGGACAAAGCTGAAATAGGCACGCTTCAGGTCACCTTGCAGGCGTCCATAGGGCAGGTTCTCCATCTGCGCCCGCAGGACCGCGCGTGCCGCATCCCGGACGGGTATCAGCGCGGTAATGATCCGGGCATGCTTCTGGAAGAGGCCATCCTTCTGATCCCCCTTCCTGATGGCGACCGTGGTGGCCTGTCCGTCGCAGATCTGCTGCAGGACGCCTTTCGTGACGAAGTAGGAGCCCTCTTTCAGTTGGGCGCCATCGGCAGCCGTGCCGACCAGCACACCGGCTCCCACCGGCCGGACAATACGCTGGTCCAGGGGTTCCGGAAAGCGCACGTCCTGCCCGATCCGGCTCAGGGCCCCGGGCAACATCACATCGAGCCTGCCGTCGGCACGCGCGTCGCATGTGTAATCGGGACCGAACTGGGTGGTGGTCCAGCCGTGATGGCCAAGCACCTGCTCCGGATGGTCGAGAAAGTAGCGATTGACGAGGAGTGGACCGTTACCCTGGTCGCTATCCGTAAGGGCGTCGGTTTCCAGCCAGGTCTCGTCATCGGCCATGTCGCCGATCATGCGCTTGCGTAACACCAGTACGTCCACCACCACGTCCGTGCCGGCGTCATCGCGCATTGCCCCGGCGGGGAGCCGGACCGCCCCCACGAGGTCAGCCATCTCGGCGATGGTCCGGCGCGCGGTGCTGTCCGTCTTGTCCAGCGTATGGCGGGACGTCACGAACATTGCGATGCCGCCCGGGCGGAGTGCTTCGATGGATCGGGCGATGAAAAAATCATGCAGGCTCAGGCCAAGCCGTCCCAGACCTTCCGGGCCACGCACGGTGCGATTGGAAAAGGGTGGATTACCGATCGCAAGGTCATACCCGTCTGCGAGCTTCACTGTCGTGAAATCCTCGCGGCGGATCCACTGGTTCGGATAGAGCCTGCGTGCGATCCTTGCCGTAATCGGATCATTCTCGATCCCGGTAAAGGCGATGCGTCCCTCGAGCCTTTCCGGTCGGGCCGCGATGAAAAGACCGGTCCCGCAGCCGGGTTCAAGCACGGAACCGCCTCTGAAGCCCATCTGCAGCACTTTGTTCCAGAGTGCGTGCACGATCAGTTCAGGGGTAAAATGCGCATATTGTGTCGCGCGCTTCAGTCCTGCCCTCTCAATGTCTGTCGTGGAGACATGGATCGCCTCGCCAATCTCTTCCCAGCCCGGGCGGGCGCTATTGCTTCCGGATGGAAATAGGTTGTTCGCCAGTTCTCCTGCTCCAAAGCCGATGAAGCGTGAGAGGACGATCTGTTCGGGGGACGAGGCGTTTCGGTCTGCTTCTTCGATCTCCTTGAGCAGTTCGATTGCCAGTGCATTGTCACGGGCCCGCTGTTTCCAGGTGTCAGCGAGGCCTCGGTCGGCCACCATATGAAAGTCGATCTTGGGAAGGACCATTGCGGCCGGTGTGGCGGGCGGGACGGGGGACGCGCCGTCTTCGCCTTCAAGTTCGCCCCAGAAAAGGTCGTTCTGGGTATCTGCGAGAGCGGTTGTGCCGAAGAGGTTGAGCTGGAACGACATGGCCGTGCTCCGTACAAACGCCGGAGCCCGGCACTGCTTCTGCAGGCCGGGATGTTTCCGGGTCAGGTTTTCGGGATGTCAGGAACGGGCGTGCTAATCAGGTTGTGTCGCCTGATTACTCTTTCCTTCAGCTCTTATTGCGACCGGGTCGGGCAGTGCGGGGCAAGGGTGCCGCGTAGCGGCAGCACCGGACCCGCGCGCAGGCGACGCAGACGCCGAGCACGGGGAGGAGCTACCCCTTGCGGCGTGCTGGTCGATCTGGTGCTTTTACATACTGGCTTATAGTTCTATTATAGCTTTTTATTCTCGGTTTATTAGCTTTTGGATTCTCGAATCTAAATCATATCCCTAAAAGGGTGTTTCTTGATTGGTGTAGTTGCAGAGATTGCGACGTTAATTCAACGTCGAATAAGCTGCTTCTTCAAGGGGGAGGGAAAGCTGCTGCTTACATACCGAAAGATAATGCGTCTTAGCGCGAACTGAAGATGGAATGCAAGGAACGCAGACTTATCCCCAACGGTCGAGTTAGAAGGTTATTTTTAAACTGTTAAAAAGTTAAAGGATGAAAAGCGCGTTTAATATCATTTGGTTAGGCGCTATTTCTGTGCGCGATGTTCCGATAAGGCGTGCGCGATATTCCGAAAGAAAACGTGCGCGATATTCCGTTGGGATGTGCGCGATGTTCCGATAAGACGTGCGTGATATTCCGAACGAGAATCGCGTTGCTGTGAATAATGGGAGTAATCATCGTCGACAGGGCAGAAGGCATACCTTGCGACCGTCAAGAACAACTGCAACAGGCCTCCAATTTTTGGGAATGGATATAAGAAAGAGAAAATTTCGGAATATCGCGCACATTAACGATCTTCACCTTGCTAATTCGGTTATCAAGTTCACGCCGATAGTTGCCCAAGGTGTTGATGAGGCGCAGTCTCTGCCAAAACGCCATGAATTCGGAACATCGCGCACGTTTAAGGTAGGTCTCTGGCGTTCGGACGTCCGTGCGTTTGATTCCTTAGGCGATGACAAGTTATGGCATCCGATAACTAGCAGGCTTGATATCTTGGGTATTTTGCGCTTCACAGCCGCCCAGGAAAACAAACGCGACAGCGTCTCATGGTTCGGAACATCGCGCACATGTCCTGCTCATATTTTATCGCTAAGATTGTGATTCTCGATGTTCAAAAATCACTACGGGACGCCCTCCCCTTGGACCTACTTCGAGGGATAGCTGATAATCGGGGATAACGTCATCGCCTATAATTTTGAGAAGATCTCTTTTGAAAAATCGTAATTCGCGTGTAGTACCGATTTTCTTGGCGAGTTTATCTAGACTAATTTTCCATATTTCTTGGTTACCAAGATGCTTTCGTCCGATCTCATAAATACGGCGACCCAACCCACTATCGAGACTAAAATAAGTGGGGTTAATTGTCAGCACCCTGCGTTCCTTGACGAGGGCACGAAACATCCAGTCATTGAGCGTAATTTCAATGGCTGCCATAATTTTACGTCCAGTCGATGTTTTCCGCTCGACTACGCGCCATGTCTCTATCCAGCCAAACCCGCGCCGGTCGCGTTCGTCTGCAGATTCGATTGTTGTCATGATGTTCGTAGATCTCAGACGATGAAGCGCATCGAGCAAAAGGTCGTAGCTGCGCTTACCTGTTCCTCGACCGGTGACGCGCAGGAGATCATGCGCAGCGAAGCGGACTGTATGGTCGACAGTCATCCCTCGCTCAATGCGTTCATTGATAAGAGAGACGACATAAAGAAGTATGTCTTTATCCCAAATCGTCGCAAGCCCTTTTGGGCCAGGTTCTATGGTAATTTGTATTTTCCCGTCGTCATATACCAGAGGCTCCATGCGCGGTTGCTTCTGGATGCTGAAGAACGGATATTCCATAAGGGCTCTGTCATCCTTTAACGGAGCCCCTATTAGGGAGTCGACAAACAGGTCAGCTTCGTTGCTAGCCATTATCTACCCCAGCCCTGCCTTTTGTGCGCGATGTTCCGAATGCAAACAAACCGGTTAATACAACCAGGGTCAATGATTCTCTCGTCAGTGTTACGTATTTTCGTCACCGAGCACCTGATCAATCTCGGCCCGGAGCCTTCGCAAGCGTTCACGGTCTTCCGAATTAAGCGGGAGTTGTT
Source organism: Komagataeibacter medellinensis NBRC 3288 (assembly GCF_000182745.2). NCBI lineage: Bacteria > Pseudomonadati > Pseudomonadota > Alphaproteobacteria > Acetobacterales > Acetobacteraceae > Komagataeibacter > Komagataeibacter medellinensis. The sequence goes on along the minus strand of NC_016037.1, from coordinate 1,815 downwards.
GGGCACGGACTTCACTTAGACGCTGGGCCATCCTGTCTACGGATGTAAACGTAAATCCGGAAGGTTTGCGGGTCGGTGCGGATTCCGGCCGTTCGAGGTCAGCTCGACCCAGTCGAATAGCTTTTACTGTGAGTTGTCCGGTTCTGGCTTGTTCAATGAGTTCTTGTTGTCTCACAGGATCCGGGACTCTTGCGAGTTCCACAAGGGTATTTCGTGCCACACCTCGCTCTGACGTCAACTCTTCAAGGATATCGGTTGGGAGCGTCAGGATTTTCAGGATAGAGCTAATTTCGCCGCGACTTTTTCCAAGAACTTCACCTGCCTGGCTCTGGTTCCAGCCTCTTTTTTCAATCAGTCGTTGGATGCCGGTTGCTTCTTCCAGAGGGTTTAGGTCCACTCTCTGAAGGTTCTCAATGAGCGCTGCGACTTCAGCATCACCGTCGTGTTCAATTGCAAGCATGCTGGACCAGCCAGCATGTTGCGCGGCTCGCCAACGGCGTTCGCCCGCGACTATGACCCACCGTTTGTCGGATTGTGAGTTCGTGACACGACGTACGAGAATGGGCTGAAGCTGTCCTTCAGCGACCATTGTTTCTGCCAGTGCTGCGATACTCTCGTCGTCAAAACTTTTTCGTGGTTGGTCCGGATCTGGCGCTACTTCTGTCAAAGGAATTTCGAATGTATGTCGAAATTTGCCGTCCTGGCGAACAAAACTGTTGCTGGCGTCGTCAATGAGCCCAGCGGCTACGCCAAGAATAGGAGATGGGGCTTTTGTTTTGCGTCGGGTTGCCATCACGCATTACCTTCAGGCTGTTCGATATCTGCAAGCGGAAAATCTGTCTTCGTTTGGAGTGCTTGTGCCAGCCGAAGGTACGGTGCCGTTGCGGCCGCTGAAGAAGAGGACTCCAACGCAATCCTGCCTGCGCGTGCAGCATGACCGTACACAGCGCTTGAAGGCACGGGTTCCAGAACTGGGGCGCGATCTTTCATCATGGAACATAAGTGTTGAAGGACTTCACGGTCCACAGATTTGCGTGCGTTATATTGCGTCGGTAAAATACCAAGAAGTCGAAGTCCTGGATTCAGACGACGCTGGATCTTGCCAATTGTGCCGATAATCAGGCCAACGCCCATTGTGTCGTAAGGCTCGGTTCTCACAGGGACAATTGCGTCATCGGCAGCAGCAAGGCTCATCCATGTAAGCATGCCGAGATTGGGAGGTGCATCGATCACGATCCAGTCGTAGTCCTCACGGACAGGATCAATGGCTTCCCGTAGCGCGGCGTCAAAACCGGGCTCTCTCCGGCCGTCCGTTTCAGCTAGGTCAATATGGCTGGCGATGAAATCGAAGGGCAGTTCGCGTCCGTCTGGTAGCGTGCCTGCCGCAACCACGATTTCAGAGAGAGGTTTCCCACCGAGAATGAGGTGGGCTGTCGTTTTGCCCTGATGATAAAGTTCAACACTGGCGCCAGCGAGTATTCCGGCTGTAGCTGTTGCTTGGGGATCCATATCAATGAGAAGAACGCGTCCTCCCAGTGATGACAACGCGTATGCAAGATTGAGCGAAGACGTTGTTTTCCCAACGCCGCCTTTTTGGTTTGCCAGCACAAGTATTCTTGCAGAATCTTGAACTGCGCCAGCCATATTACGTATCACCTCGGCGACATCATCCGGGATCGGTTCTTTATCGTTTTCCCAGCGGCTAATCTTGGGTTTATCATAGCTTCGGCCGAGTCTGCGGTTGAGTTCATCTTTGATGTCGGCCTGACTTAATCGCAAAGTCAGTCGGCTATTTCGAAATGTTTGACCGTTCAT
>NC_016030.1 GCF_000182745.2 Komagataeibacter medellinensis NBRC 3288 | reverse complement strand
GTGAGGGGGGGGGGTAGCCCACCAGCTATGGGCTACCCCTAGCCCACCAGCTATGGGCTAGGTTTGGATGGAATTTGTCCAAATTTGGATTGAATTTATCTACATTTTTCGCTATAAAATGGATGAATTTCATCCAAATTTGGATGAAAAATCGTCTGATTTGATCTAGGGGTAGGCCATGAAGCCAAAGCACGTTGGATTAACCACCGCACCCAACGGAACTTGGGTTCAGGTCGAACGAGCGGCTATGGAACGATGGTCAAAATTAGCTGTATCAAATCCTAGAGCAGCGGCCGTTATGATGCTTATGACCTCCCAAATGGGCCGCAATAATGCTCTCGTCGCATCCCAAGCTACATTGGCCAAAATGGCTGGTTGCGGCTTGAATACTCTCAAAAGGGCTTTGTCCGTTTTACGAGAGGGCAACTGGATCGAAGTTCGACAGATCGGCCCCACAGGCACGGCTTGTGCTTACATCGTTAATGACCGAGTGGCTTGGTCCGGAAACCGCGATGGTATCCGCTACAGCCTGTTTTCTGCCGCTGTGTTGCTCTCAGACGACGAACAACCCGATAAGACCGAAATTGGCGCACAGCCGCCTCTACAGGCCATTCCAGACCTGTATCCGGGAGAGAAGCAGCTACCTACCGGCCCCGGCTTACCACCACCATCTCAGCCTTCTTTCGACGGCATGGAACCAGACTTGCCGGCCACCGAAAAATAGATCGCCCGACACCAAGCGCACGTTGCCCTTTGGGCAACGTATAAGCGCGCACTCTCTGATGCACCGGGACTAAGACGCCTGTCTTTCCCTTAAAGGCTAGAGGTCGAGTTCCGAATGGGAGCCCAGTCGCACCAAGACCAGGCGATCGGCCTCAATGAGGCGATAGATCAGCACCAGATCAGGCTTCACATGGCAGTCCCGATAGTCCTTCCAGTTGCCTGTCAGGGCATGGTCGCGATGCCGTATTTCCAATGCCGCATCGACCACCAGAAGCTCGATAATTCGCCGCAGATCGGTGTCTAGGGCAGCCCGATGCGGTCCCTTCGCCACCCGTTTGAAATCACGCTTGAAAGCCGTCGTGCGCTCAATCGTCCGCATGGAGATCTTCGAACAGCGCATCGACAGACCTGAAGCGCGTCAGATCCCCACGCTCGACCTCAGTAAACGCTGCCAGCGTCTCCGCATTGGGCTGAAACAGCGCGGCCGGAATCACCTTGTCCTGGGCAATCCGCGTCATCAGCACACGCACCACATCACTCACCGTCAGCCCGGCCGCGTGAATGACCTGGTTCGCGGCTTCCTGAATCTCACCCGGCACTCGGGCCTGGACCATGCGACTGACAGCCATGACATACCCTCCCAATAATGTATTTCAGTGTAATACAAAACACCAATTTCGTCTACGTTCCGGGGTGGGAGAAGGCGAAAAAAGTGAGGGCAAGATTAAAGAAACCGGCACTCTGTGACCTTGGTTTTCCGGATTCCTCTGTCTGCACATGGGGTTAGGGCGCGGCATGGTGGCACTGCGAAAATTGCCGCCAGAGTGCCGCCCTTTCCGGCCGGGCCGCGAGAAGCCCCAACATGGAACGGCACCATGCCCCACCTGATCGCGTCAGGAGAACAGGCGATCGCCTCTTGCGATCATCCGCTATAAGGCCGTCAGAGGGCCGTATGATGGCTTCCGGCTCTTGTCCGGTAGGTTGGTATCGGAAACTCGTCTGAGTGCCCTGTACGGCCATCCTTCGGCCTATAACCGGGAGTTCCCGGCTACAGACGCAGGAAGGGCCGGGCTTACCACAACCCGGCCCATCCCCTCGCCACAGGTGACTACGCCCATAGCCAGCTTGCCGCTGGCCTCGCACCAGGTGCAACCGGAATCGCCCCGTTCGTCGCTTCTTGAGCCATTTTGCCCTTCCCCGGTTTCGCTGGCCTTGCAGGCTCCGGGCGAGCGCGGAGCGGGAGCGGCGTAGCCCGCCGAAGGCGCCGGAGCGGTGTGACGGTTAATCGACACACCCGGTCGCTGAAGCGTCGCACAACGATACGAAAACGGAATTAATCGCCCTTTTATGAGCCTCTGATCCGCCCCCGAGGGTCCACCGGCGCGGCTCCGCTGCCGCTCACGCAAGGCGTTCGCTGCGCCGCCCCCGTGGGCTTCGGGGACGGTCCAAAGATCATAGAGAGAGACCACGAAAAAAATTGTTATTTATCAATGAT
>NC_016029.1 GCF_000182745.2 Komagataeibacter medellinensis NBRC 3288 | reverse complement strand
GGTGGGGTCTCTCCGAACGGCACGGGTGCGCTAGGGTCTAGCATGAGCGATCGGCACAGGCTGATATCCCTTGCGAAACTACGCTAACAGCGTATATAAAGGAGCATGACAGGGCCTGAGATCGAGTTTGAATGGGACGACGCGAAAAGCGATGCCTGCTTTGAAGAGCGGGGGTTCGATTTCGAATATGCGGCCCAGATTTTTCTGGGGCCTGTTCTTCAGAAACCGGACGACCGTAAGGATTATGGAGAACCCCGTATTAGAGCCGCAGGCTTGATCGAGGGGATCCCGTTTATGGTCGTTTATACGGTGCGCGGGACGTGTCTGCGCATCATCTCGGCCCGGAAGATGCACCGAAAGGAGTGGATCAAATGGCAAAACTGACATTGGCAGACATCAAACGTCGTGGCGGCCGGGTCGATCGGGCACGCGTTCAGGCGACGACGGCCGCAGAGATTGACCAGCAGGCCCGCGAAGATGGGACACAAAGCGATCTGCCGGGGCCGGCTTATCCGTCTCCTGCGACGGTACGCCGCCAGTTGAAGCTGACCCAGACAGACATTGCCGCTCTGGCCGGTGTGCCTGTGGCAACATGGCGGAACTGGGAGCAGGGCCGTGTGAGCCTTGACCCGGCAGTACGGACGCTTCTGCGTGTCTTGTGGCGTGAGCCCGACGCGGTGCGACGGGCGATGGTGGCCTGATCGAGTCTCAGAGAGTGGGATCATGAGCAATGAGGGTACCGTCATTGCTCATGATAGGGGAGCTTTCTGGCTTCCGGGAATGTTCATTCCCGGAAGCCAGAAAATAAATTTTGTTTAACGCCCTTGACAAAGGATCAAGAGCTGTGGTACAGATGTAGTATTGCCAATTTTATAAGGAGATTTTTTACGCTAATTACACTCTAACTATGAAAGGAACATGCGCATGCAGCTTTTTTACGCTGTTATGTTGTTTGTTTCGATGCACGTGCACGGCAGCTGCACGGTAAGTTGGCATGAGGGTTCCCGCCCGCATTTCAACTGCGCATCGATCACACTAAGCAACTAACTCATCCAAGAGCCCTCCGAATTTCTCGGGGGGCTTTTTTGTTTCCGTCTTTCTTCTATATCGCCGACAAGGGCGGAAATCAAGAAGGAAATGTCCTAAAAAACAAAAAATAACATGATGGCGATATTCTTGATATCAAGAATATCGCCATAGATAATTATAGTCAACAAAAAAACGAAAAAATATGTGGTTTTTTTAAAGGAATTGGTGAACAAATTTCAGATAATGTTGTAAAAATTAACAGGACAACAAAAATGAAAGATAATTCCACTATCGAAGATAATCGAGTTGTAACTGAATTTCTTTCAAATAAATTAAAAGAAATTGATTCTGAATTATCAAGACTAAAAAAAGAAAGAGACGTTACATACGGAATGTTAAGAGATTTAAATTTTGGATTGTTGAAAATTAATAATATTAATCCAACAGAAAAAAGAATAGATATAAAAATACTTAGATCTTATATAATTGATTATTTAAAGTTTAGGAATGGTAAGCCTACAAAGTCATGCTTCATATATGATTACTTAAACTCAAAATACAAAAATTTAAATAAAAGCTCTTTTAGGACACATTTATTGAAAATGAAAAAAGAAGGATTGATATATCCAACATATAAGAAAGGATATTGGAAAATATAGTTATATAAAAATTTTATTTTTTTGTTTTGAGAAACATTACTCTAGAAAAGAGTGGCTTGCTATATGTGCAGGGTAGCGGCAATGTAATAGAAATAAAAAAGGGGACGCCCTGCAAGGCATCCCCTTCAAAAATCTCGCTTCCCGGCGAGGTGGACTTGATGCAGGAGGTGCTGACACACACTCATGCGTCCGATGCGATATAGTAGGCATAGCCTAACAGGCTTTCAAGCCTAATATCGCAGGAAAGAAGGAAGCCTCGCCCATAATTTAGAAAGGGCCCGGCTTTGTCTCAGACGTTTTCTTCCCAACTTTGGACACTCACGCAGAGCCGGATGATCTCCGGAAAGACACATCTGGTCTTACAGGCGCTCGCCTCCTTTGAGGGTCCACACGGTCTCTTTCCCAGCCATGAAGCCATAGCAGCACGTGCGGGTTGTTCAGCTCGAACAGTCATCCGCAGCCTTGAGAAAGCCTACCTCCTTGGTCTTGTGGAGCGCACCCGGCGTCGGGTGAAGCGTCAGGGCCGTATGGTGAGTGGCTCCAATCTGTATCGACTGGTGCTGAAGCCACTAGAGCAGGCCAAGGTTGCGGCCCGACACTATGCGCAGCAGTTACGAGAGGCTCTGGCCCGCAGGAAACAGCGCTTTCTTCAGACTGACATTTTTACAGCGGAAACCTATTCCAAAAATATAAATCAACCCTATCCGCGGCATACGAAAGACGAGTGGCTGGAGATTCTGACCCGTATGCAAAGCGGGCAGACACCTCAAGAGGCGGGATATAGGGGAAAGACCTGATACCCCCCTCTCACACCAAGCAAACGAGACGATCCAAAGGCTCAGGAAGCAGGGAGTAATGGGAGAGGTTTGTCTATCCAATGGGACAGACAAAGCAAAAGAGAGGATCAAATTTTTCAGAAAATTTTAGCCGCTAAAATTTCACTCTCTATTTTTTGGATGATCCAAATCAGCCCTGCTAAAAAATAACCAAGAATGACAAAAAAATATAACCATGATTTGCAAAAAATAACCGAGTTTTACGCTCGGCTATAACCGTTTATGCCGTCAAAATATCTTGTAAAAGTTGGGCAGGACAGGTGAAGTAGGCCCACGCTAACGGCGTGACTACTTCACATAAACCTTATGCGCACCTGTAGTGCTTAACGGTGTCCTGTCTTGCGGTGCATCCTCAGAAAGAAGATGTACGCTTTGACTGCCTGACCTCAAAATCTGGTAAATCCATCAATCCTGCTCAGGAGAGGGCAGGGCCGCCCTGTGTTGTTGCTGCACTCCTTTGAGGCTGTCCCGGATCAGAGCATAGGCTTTGCTGGAGACGGATTTCGGGACCGGTGCACCGGCTTCCGAAAGCTGGGCGATCATGCTGACGAGACGTTCTGCGTCAGACAAGTCTGGCGTCTGTTTGACAGGAACGTCTGACAGGTTTTCTGTTGGATTTCTGCCGTTTTTAACGTGAGACCGAATGGCTCTGTCTAACCACTCGCCAATCGTGACCCCCTCTCTTTTGGCGGCGGCCAGAGCGGCATTCCGCACCTCGGGATGAACGCCCCGGATAGACCATGGTTTAGGTTCGTCTGTCATGTCTGACTCCTCTGTCTGACTTGTCTGGCAGAACTGAAGCATGCCCGCGTTATGTCTGTCATGTCTGACAGATGCGCCAGACAAGTCAGACAGAGGAAGAGGCAAGAAGGAACAGGTTATGGCCAGACACTCTGATCGAACACCAACGCATCCGGGAGCGCTCCTGCGGGAAGACCTGCTTCCGGCTATGGGACAAAGCGTGACAGATCTTGCTGCTCGTCTCGCTCTGTCCGAGGCCGACCTTTTAGACCTCTTGGCTGAGAGAACTCCGGTTACGCCGGAGCTTGCCCTGCGATTGGGAGCCGTTTTCGGGAATGGTGCCGCGTTCTGGAACCGCTTGCAGGCCGCGCACGATGGGCGCTCCCATCCGCCTTCGGGTTCTTACAGGAACGCCTCGCCGGGATGATTCAGGAAAGGGGCATCGTCCCGGACGTAGGTTTGCAGGACAGAGAGATTTTTGTGGCGTGTTACACGAGCCAGAGCGAGGGCGTCTTGCCCCGTCTGTGCACCAGAGGTCACAAATCCGGCCCGAAGGGAATGACCGGAAAACCCCCTCGGATCATATCCCGCGGCGTGGGCGTATGTCTTGACGATGGTGGCGACAGACCGGTCTGAGAGAGGCTGTGCGCTCAGATGCCCGTGACGGGTAATGCTGCGGAACACCGGTCCCTGTGTGATCCCGGATGCCGCAAGCCATGAGCGTATAGCGTCTACTGGACGGAGACGGCGGCCATTCGGGATGCCGATGGTCTGCCCGCTGCCGTCCTGATCAGTTTTGCTGCGCCGGATGGTGACCAGTAGTCCGCGTTCCTGAAACAGCAGATCATCTGTAGTCAGCGCCACCAGCTCGCTGCGTCGCAAAGCTCCGGCAAAGCCGAGCGCCAGAAGCGCCTTATCTCTCTGACCGCTCAGGGAGGAGGGGCAGTGGGCCAGCATGTCGCGCACAATTTCAGCCGTGGCAGCCTGTTTGCGTGTGGGGGCTGTCCCAAGGGTGCGGCGGATACCGGCCATGACACGCTCTACGCCGGGGGCTTTGACTGGGTTGTGCTCCTGTCCCTGAAAGGCATGCGACAGGGCAGCGCGTGCTCTGGTAATCCCAGACGCCTTACGGCCTGCTTCAGCCAGAGAGGAGAGCCAGGAGGCGATCTGAGCTGGTGTTGCCTGGAGGGCAAGCACGTCATGTTCTGCACACCATACCGTAAAACTCTGCCAGTCGGTGGCGTAGGCGGCGCGGGTCGCCGGAGACAGAGACGCCATAAGATAGCTGGTGATCCGTTCCCGGTCGGCTTCAGAGAGGGCGGGGTCAGAACAGCGCGGTGTCAGAAGCAT
>NC_016028.1 GCF_000182745.2 Komagataeibacter medellinensis NBRC 3288 | reverse complement strand
GCCTAAAGTTCGGGGTTTTAAATACCTGCGTCAAGTGATTCGGGGTTTTAAATACCGAAACCGAGATTCGGGGTTTTAAATACCGAGATTCGGGGTTTTAAATACCGAGATTCGGGGTTTTAAATACCAAACCGAGAAAAAAACCAGAAATTCCGTTTTTATATCAATGTGTTAAGTGGATGCTAGAATCGCTTAACACAGAATCTAACACCTATTTAACACCTCTCTAACCATTTGATCTGTGGATAACTCACAAACCTCAAAAATTTCCAACCAAATTGAACCCAAACACCGCCTCTTGGGGGCTCCGCCCCCGCCGGCTCGCGGCCTACGGCCGCCCCAGTCGCGCATAGCGCGATCTCCCCCCGGCATCCCCCTGCTCGGCCCTTTGGGCCTGCACTGAACGGACACGCCTACGGCGCAAAGTCATGATCTGACGATGCGGAAACGCATCGTCTCTCCACCAGAGCACCTTCCTCATCCACGTTGGCGCCTTCGACGCCCTATGGGGCTCTCCCGTTCAGCGCTCACCCAACGCCTGCAACATCAGAAGAACCGGGCAAAACCATAAACTGCTCAAGACACATCGGAGTTCAGGCGATCATTCAGCAGCTCACGTGTCGCAACATGCCCGCTAGACGCCATAGGATGGCCGTACAGGCGTTATCAGATGTCGTGGCTGTTTGGGTGTCTGTAACGGGTGTTGTGGCCTGTGCGGCCATCCATAGTGCCCTGCGGGGCTTGATAGGCTGACCATTGCCTATTCGCCTGAGCACGTCAGAAAAATGCATGATGGTTGCTGAAACCGCAAACAGTTATTACATTGGTAATAACATTGAGGGGATTCACTATGGTCGAGCTGAAAGTGCGAAAATTCGGAAACTCACTCGGGGTCGTACTACCCAAGGAAGTGATCTCACGGCTGAACACCCAGGATGGCGCGCCCCTGTACCTGACCGAAGCACCAGAAGGCGGATATCGGCTCGTGCCCTATGATCCTGACTTCGAAACCAAAATGACAAAGGCTGAAGATATTATGCGGCGTTACCGTGATACGCTGCATGTTCTGGCTCAATGACAGCCTTCGTCTGGATAGACGAACGGGATACCTTGATCCTGCATGATCGGCTGTTGGGGGTGCATGGTGGCGCTTCCGGCGTACGGGATGCAGGTCTTCTGAAATCCGCGCTTGCCCGGCCACAGCAGCATGCGGCCTATGCGGATCCGCTGGATCCAGTGCATCTGGCGGCCGTCTATACGGCGGGTATCGTCAAAAACCATCCTTTCATCGACGGGAACAAGCGTACGGGCTTTGTGCTCGGTGTGCTGTTTTTGGAACTGAACGGCTATCGTTTCACGGCAGCCCAGGAAGATGCAGCAAATGCGGTTCTCGCGCTGGCAGCAGGTCAGATGGACGAACTGGGCTATGCAGCATTCCTGACCGCCAATGTCGCATCCGAAAGAGTATGACGGTAGACGAGGAACGCGATGAGTGTGCTTTTTTCGTTTCCTGAGGTGGTTCTGGCGACATTTGTCTTGATGGACCAGACTAATATGGCTAAGTCTTTTTTTGAGTAAACTCAGGAGGCTTTCGCCATGCGCACGGTCAACATCCACGAAGCCAAGACCCATCTGTCCCGGCTGATTGACGCGGCCATGAAAGGGGAAAGCTTCATCATTGCCAAAGCCGGCCGGCCGATGGTGCGGGTCAGCCCGATTACGGCTCCTGAAGAGTTACAGCAACGGCGTCTGGGGTTTCTTGCTGGAAAAATCCGGGTGCCCGAAGATTTTGATCGCATGGGACAGGACGATATTGTGTCTCTGTTCGACGGTCCGGCATGAGGATTCTTCTGGATACCCATCTGCTGCTCTGGGCAGCCGGAGAGCCAGATAAGCTGTCAGCACGGGCGAGAACCCTGATGGAAGATCCGGGCAATGATCTGGTCTTCAGTGCGGCCAGTCTCTGGGAGATCACCATTAAGACCGGGCTGGGACGGGCAGACTTCCAGGTCGATCCTCATCTGCTGCGACGCGGTCTGATCGAAAACGGTTATGAGGAGTTACCGATCACCAGCCAGCACGCCTTGGCAGTCGGACAACTGCCAGATGTGCATCGGGATCCTTTTGATCGGATCCTTGTGGCACAGGCCACGGTGGAAGGATTGCTTCTGCTGACCCATGATCCGCTGGTAAAGGCTTATCCAGGCCCGATCGAAGCAGTCTGAAGGAGATCGACCAGTATGAGCTACAAAAATAGGTCCATGCCCTCGCTGCACAGTGACGAAGCGGCCGAGGATTTCGTCGCGACCGCCGATCTAACCCAATATGATCTGTCCGGTTTCAAACCCATGCGCTTTGAGATCGAACCCAAGGCGGCTGCCCTCAACATGCGCCTGCCAGCGTCCCTGCTGGACGCCGTGAAAGCCAGGGCGAAGGCAAAGGGCATCCCTTACACGCGCTATGTCCGGATGCTGCTGGAAACCGATGTCGCACAGACGCGGTAAAGCGTATTCCGGCCAGAACAGAGGAGATCGGGCGATGTAGGTACGCTCGGAAATCACTCCGCGCGTCATGGAGGGAAAGCTCCCCATGTCTCGCACCTATCATCACAGCCGAAAACACGGCCGGGACCATCGCTGGGCCAATCGGCCGGATCGCTGTGGTTATGGAGGCTCACGTGATGCCTCTGAATCTCCAAACTGGTACAGCCATCTGCACGACATTCGTCTTGGTCGTCATCATGACCGACATGTTGCCCGCCTGATCATAAAGGGCGACCTTGATCCTGTGGAGGCGGTCTTTCCGTATACCGGAACACGACGCCCCCACGAATATTACTGGTAATCTTCAGCGCGGGAATGAGAGGTCGTTCCCGCGTTCTGTTTCCGTCTGGATTTTCAGGCCAGTTTTGGCCTGCGTCCACGTTTTTTTTCCGGTACATGCGTGACCGGCACCTGATCTTCAGCCGTGGGGGCTATAACATCAGGTGCGGTCCTGGCTGCCCGCCCCAGTCCGTTCTCCTGTGCCAGGGCAGAGCGTCGGGCTGCGTAAGATGGGGCGGTCATCGGGTAGCTTTCCGGGAGGCCCCACTTCTCCCGATACTGTTTTGGCGTCATGCCATAGGCGGACTGGAGATGACGCTTGAGCACCTTCAGCTTTTTCCCGTCCTCCAGGCAGATGATGTAATCCGGAAAGACCGATTTTTTTACAGGCACGGCCGGCACCAGATCCGGTGTTTCGATCGTCGTCTGTTCCAGGCTGCCAAGCCCCTGAAACACCGTGGCAATGAGGTCAGGCAGAGTGTCCACCGGAACCGTATTACTGCTGACATAGGCTGCAACAATACGGGTTGTCAGTTCCCGCAGTGTGTCCGTTTCGGATGATCGTGTTTCGTGGTCAGTCATGGTTGTTTCCGTCTGCTGCCCTGTCATGTTCCCGGTCCCTGTCGAAGGCATGAAGCCCCGCACGCCTCCAGCGTGTTTTCAGGTTGTCTGGAGTAATCTCATTACCACCCCGAAGCTGCCCCGCAATATCCAGAAAGGCTCCGAGCAGGGTAGCGCGGTCATCATCGGTCAAATCGACTAGTCCTGCCTTCTGGACCAAACCGCCCACTTCGATCAGATGATGGGTGCGTTCCCGTCGCGCCTTCGCCCAATCGCGCATGTCGGTGCGTGCCTTTCGTGCCAAATGGCGATGGATCAGGGCTGTCTGCTTCCTGATCCGTCTTTCAAGTGTGAGAAGCTCCATTCTGATCGTTTCCGGTTCCTTTCCGGACACCCTTTTTTGCCCCTCCCTGAAAGAACGCCGTCCCCCGTTCGGTCCACCTCGCGACGGCTTCGGGTTTGCCGTCCGCCTGCTCGATAGCCGCAAGGAGTACACCGGCCAGCGCCTCGATCGACAGGGTATCGGCTCCCGTCGCCTCGACCAGTTCACCGAGCTGGATGGTTCTTTGCGCCTTAAGCTGCTTCGCCTTTTCCTGAAGCGCCTTCAGTTCCGCATCAATGTCCCGTGGCCTGCGCATTTTTGATCCCCTGTTCTGCTGGTCTGTGCCATACTCTATCACACAGCCGAGAACCGCGTCACTCATCCAGAGTAATCAACCTTTATGGCGCAATAAAATGTGAGTGCGCGCTTATACGTCACTTCGTGACGTGCGCTTAAGGGATGTGATAAGATCGCGTCCATGGCGATCTATCACCTGCATGCAAAGGTCATCAGCCGTGCCACCGGCCGTAGCGCCGTAGCGGCGGCAGCCTATCGCGCAGCGTCCCGCCTGCATGATGTGCGGCTGGATCGCGACCATGACTTTTCCAACAAGAGCGGCGTGGTGCATTCCGAGATCCTGCTGCCCGATGGCGCGCCGGAACGGTTTCTTGATCGTGCGACCCTATGGAACGAGGTCGAGGCGATCGAGAAGCGCAAGGATGCCCAGCTTGCCCGCGAGGTGGAGTTTTCAATCCCGCGCGAAATGACCCAGGCGCAGGGGATCGCACTGGCACGGGATTTCGTGCGGGAGCAGTTCGTGGAACGCGGCATAGTTGCCGATCTCAATGTGCATTGGGATATTGGTGAGGACGGTCAGGCGAAGCCCCATGCGCATGTGATGCTGTCCACGCGGTTTGTGGACGAGAAGGGGTTCGGCGCGAAAGAACGCTCGTGGAATGACAAAGAACTCCTGCTGACATGGCGGGGGCGATGGGCGTCGCTCGCCAATGAACGGCTGGCTGAACTGGACCTGGATGTGCGGATCGATCATCGGTCGTTCGTGGCACAGGGGATCGATCTTGAGCCGCAGAACAAGATCGGTCCGGCCGGCATGCGTCGGGAAGAGCGGGGCGAGGACGCGGAGCGGGTCGCTGACCATCTGGAGATCGCGCGACGCAATGGCGAGAGGTTGCTGGCCGAGCCGCATGTGGCGCTGGAGGCGCTGACCCGACAGCAGAGCACATTCACCCGTCAGGACCTGGCGCGGTTCGTGGACCGGCATACGGCGGATGCCGCGCAGTTCAGTGCTGTCATGGTTCGGGTGGAGGCATGTCCGGAGCTGGTCGCGCTCGGGAAAGACGGGCACGGGCGGGAGCGGTTCTCCACGCGCGCGATGATCGGGGTCGAGCAGCGTCTGGAAGAAGCATCGCTCGCGATGGGGCAGTCCCAGGGGCATGCGGTGCCGCTGGCGGTCCGTCAGGCCGCGATGCAGCGTTCCGGGCTCGGGGAGGAGCAGGCGCTGGCGGTGGGCGAGGTCACGAAGTCCCGCGACCTGTCCGTGGTGGTCGGGTATGCCGGGACGGGGAAGAGCACCATGCTGGGTGTGGCCCGTGCGGCATGGGAAGAGGCCGGGTATCGGGTGCGCGGGGCGGCGCTGTCGGGGATCGCGGCGGAAGGGCTGGAAGCGGGGTCCGGGATTGAGAGCCGGACGCTGGCGTCCCTGGAGCGGGCGTGGGAGCGTGGGTTCGACCTGCTGGAGCGCGGGGACGTGTTGGTGGTGGACGAGGCCGGCATGGTGGGGTCACGGCAGATGGAGCGGGTTCTGTCTGTCGCCCGCGAAGCCGGGGCCAAGGTGGTGCTGGTGGGTGATCCCGAGCAGTTGCAGGCGATCGAGGCCGGTGGTGCGTTCCGGGCGGTGGCCGAGCGGGTCGGGTCGGTGGAAATCACCACCGTACGCCGGCAGCGTGAAGGCTGGCAGCAGGCGGCTACGAAGGAGCTTGCGACCGGGCGGACGGATAGGGCGCTGGGACGCTATGAGGCGGCTGGCCTGGTGCGCGGACATGACACGCTGGAAGAGGCGCGCGCCGGGGTGGTGGCCGGGTGGGAGGAAGCCCGGCAGGCCGCGCCAGAAGACAGCCAGATCATGCTGGCGCATCGGCGTGTCGATGTGCGGGCGCTGAACGAGGCGGCACGCGAGATCCGGCGGGAGGCGGGTGAGCTGGACGCTGATGTCGAACTGTCGGTGATGACGGTTCAGGGGGAGAGGCGTTTTGCGCATGAGGACAGGGTGTATTTCCTGCGTAATGATCGGGACCTGGGGGTGAAGAACGGCACGCTGGGCACGGTGCGTGGGCTGTATGGCATGGATGAGGATCGGATCATGCTTTCTGTGCAGCTTGATGGTCCTGATGGCGTTGGGACTGGCCGGATCGTGTCCGTGCGGATGTGGGAGTATGACGCGCTGGATCATGGCTATGCCGCCACCATCCACAAAGCGCAGGGTGTGACGGTGGACCGGGCGCATGTGCTGGCGACGGGGAGCATGGACCGGCATGGGGCCTATGTGGCGCTGTCGCGCCATCGGGGGAGCGTGTCTGTCCATTGGGGTCGTGATGATGTGGGCGACCGGGACGGGCTGGTGCGGCGACTGTCGCGCGAGCGGCTGAAGGACACCACGCTGGATTACCCGCATGTCCGGGATCGGGATGCCGGGTTTGCGCGTCGGCGCGGGCTGCATGTCCCCGAGAGCGAGATCGTGGTGGAGCGTGAGAAGGCCGCCTCTGGCCCCCGGCAGGACAGGCAGGCCGAAGGTGTGCCTATGCCAGAGCCTGCGTCGGCACAGCAAAAACGCGGGATGTTCGATGGACTGGACCTGTCCGTGCGGTCTGGTCGTCGCACAGCGGAAAAAGACGTGTCAGCCGGGATGGATGCCGGGGCCGGTAAGGGGGAGAGTGGGGTTGAGCGTGAGGCTCCTGTCTCTCCCTTTGCGGGATTGAGGCTGCCCCGTGTGCGGCGTGAGCAGGTGCCGGCGGGGATGGACGGGTTGGTGCCGGGGAGTGACCCGCTGCATCAGGCGGTGGAGCGGTATGCGCGGGCCTGGGTGGATGCCGAGCGCATGGTTCGGCAGGAGCTGCCGGTGCTGGAGCATCAGAAGAAGGCGCTGTTTGAAGCCGGTCGGGATCTGGAGCGGGTCCGGCGTGGCGGTGAGGCGGATCTGAGGGCTGCGCTGAAGCATCAGCCGGAGATCCGGCAGGCGCTATATGGTCTGGAAGGTCCGGCACGGGCGCGCAAATTGCTCGAGGGGCTGGAGCATGAGGACAGGGTGCGGAAGAGTCCGGATCTGCGGGCAGCGCGGTTTGTGAAGGCCTGGGACGGGCTGAGCCGGGAGCAGCAGGGTGTGGCGCTGAAAGAGCTGAAGCGGGATGCGCAGCTTGAGTCCATTCTGCGGGAGAAAAGCCGCGAGCTGGGCATCCGGAAGGGATCGACGCTTGATCACGGGTTGCATCCCCATCAGCGGGAGCAGGCCCTCTCACGCTCCAGGTCGCGCGGTATGGATATGGGGATGTAATCTGCTTGAGAGAGGAGATGTTGATGTGTATAATTTTCACTGGAGATACACATCATGCGAACCAACATCATTATTGACGATACCCTCATGACAGATGCGCTGAAGGCGTCTGGCGTCAAAACCAAGAAAGAAGCCGTCGAACTCGGATTGCGGACGCTGATCAAGTTGAATCAGCAGCGGCAACTGCGTTCCATGAAGGGCAGGCTGGAGTGGCGGGGTGATCTCGACGCCATGCGTTCCGACGTATGATTCTGGTCGATTCATCGGTCTGGATCGATTTTTTCCGAGGTACGGTTACGCCACAGGTTGAGGTTCTGGACCGGCTTCTGGGAGAAGAACCTGTCGCCATTGGGGATCTGATGATGACGGAAGTTCTTCAGGGATTTGCGAATGAGCGGGATTTCAACAAGGCACGGCGGATGCTTGGTGCCCTGGATCTGGTAGAGATCGGGGGACGTGATGTCATGATCGAGGCGGCACGATATTTTCGTGATCTGCGCGCCAGAGGCATCACCATTCGGAAGACCATTGATACCCTGATTGCCACACGATGCATCGTAAGCGGGTATCGGCTTCTTTACAGTGACCGGGACTTTGACCCGTTTGTGACACATCTGGGGCTGGAACGGGTTGTCTGATTTCGGCGCGGTGACTGGAGAGGACATGCAGAAAAAAGAAGCGGCCGTTCGGCTAGGATCGCTTCTGGGGGCCATCGGTCGTGAGGTCGGTGTGCGTGATCAGGATATCGCGGTCTTGCAGACCCGCGATCAGACCCCGGCCGAGGCAATGTCCTTCGAATGATCCTGCTGCTTGATACCAACGTGATCATGGAGATGAGGAGGCCCGTCTCGGAGCAGCGTGTTCTGGCCAGCCACGACGTGTCGCCTTTCGAGGCGGCAGGTGTGCGGGTTTTCAATCTGTGGGGGCTGGCCGTGTCTCGCTCCAGACCACGCGGTATCGAGAGGGAGATGCAAAACAGGAGACGTACAGAAAACTGTACGTTATGGTGGACATGGAGGATCGATCATGACCTATGTTTCCTATACCGACCTGCGCCAGAACCTGGCGCATTATCTGGACGAAGCAGTGAACAGCCGTGCGCCGATTGTCGTGACCCGCAAGACCGGGAAAGGCAGTGTCGTGCTGATGTCGGAAGAAGAATTCTCCGGCTGGCAGGAAACCGTGCATCTCCTGAGCAGCCCACGCAACGCGGAGAGGCTGTTGCGGAGCATTCGTGACATCGAGCACGGGGCGGCAACCGAGCATGATCTTCTGGAGCCTCAGGGTGAACCGTCAGCGTGAAAGTCATTTTTCATGAAGATGGCTGGGAGGATTATCTTTCGTGGTTTCAGTCAGACAATGCGGTTCTTGAGAAGATCAATGCCCTGATCGAGGATGTGCGTCGGCATCCGTTTCAGGGGATAGGGAAGCCGGAACCCCTGAAGGGGCAGCTTTCTGGGTGGTGGTCCCGACGGATTACGGGAGAACATCGTCTGGTCTACCGGGTTCAGGGGCGCGCGGGAGAGGATCAGCGAATCGAGATTGCCCAGTGCCGGTTTCATTACTGAATGGAGAACGTCATGAGTGAGACAGATCCGGCTGAGCGCGCATTTGCCGATCTGTGCGCTGAAATGACGGTGCTCCGGCGCAGCGTGGAAGCGTTGCCGCAGGCATGGCGGGACAATCGGCCTCCGGATTACACAGAGGATCTGGCCCGTGTCGTGAAGGCTATGAATGCAGTCGGTGCACGAATGGAGGCGATTGAGGCCAATCCGACGCTGAAGATGACGCCCCAGGCGTATGGGCAAGGGATTCGTCAGGCCGGGATTTCTGCCAGTCAGGAGATGCAGGCAGCGTTTCAGAAAGCGATAGGTGAGGTTCAGGGGGAACGTCGGGTTCTTGCCAATATCATTGGTCAGTCCCGTCAGCAGGATCGTCAGAACTGGTGGCTGTTAGGGGTGGGTCTTGCATGTCTTGTTGTAGGGATCGGGTTATCGCCTGTGCTGGCGTATCTCCTGCCTTCTTCTATCGGGACGCGGGTGGCATCCTTTATTGTCGGGGAGAAAGATCGCTGGAACTCTGGGGCCATGATGATGGCAGTCAGCAATCCTGAAGGCTGGCAACGTGTACGTGAGGACAGCCAGCTGGTTGAGGCCAACAGAGACAGGATCGCAGCCTGCCAGAAAGCGGCATCGGGTCAGGAAAAAACTCAGAAACCCTGTGTCATCATTGTTTCGGCAGAGCAGGAATAGTCTTCAGGGGATAAAAGCCGACAGCAGAATATGACATGTCAAAGAAACCGGATTTCTTTGACGGATCATTCTGACGTGTTAGAAAAAACACATATTGCTACCACGTCAGGATGTCATGTTAACGCCAACCTACCTTATTCGACCTTTGCCGCCTCAGACGGACATAGAAACGGTTCCGGTTCTCAGGGCGCTGGTCGCGGCTAATAAGGCTCTGGCGGAACTGAAGGGGCGGGCGGCAACTATTCCCAATCAGGGGATCCTGATTGATACGCTGGCTTTGCAGGAAGCCAAGGCGTCCTCGGAAATCGAGAATATCGTCACCACCCAGGATGAGCTCTTTCAGGCCGATCTGTTTCCTGAGGGGCCGGACTCAGTGGCGGCCAAGGAGGTCGCCCTGTATCGCGATGCGCTGCATCTTGGGTTTCAGCAGCTGAAGGAAACCGACGGGTTGATCCTGAACAAGGGGCTGATCGCGATTTTCCAGAGGCTCAAGAAGCGGGAAGATGGGTTTCGAAACACCCCGGGAACGGCCTTGAAGAACGAGCGCACGGGGGAAGTGGTTTTTGTGCCGCCGCAGGACGGGCGGGAGATTATCGGGCATATGTCGGATCTGGAGCGGTTCGTGAATGATGACGGGCTCTGTGATCTGGATCCGCTCATCAAGATGGCCCTGATCCACCATCAGTTTGAGAGCATCCATCCTTTCCCCGATGGGAATGGCCGCGTCGGGCGGATCCTGAACGTGTTATATCTGACCCGGACCGGCCTTCTGGATATCCCGATCCTCTACCTGTCGCGCTACATCACACGGCACAAGGATGAATATTATCGTCTGTTGCAGAAGGCGCGGGATGAAGGCGCATGGGAAGCGTGGATCCTCTACATGCTGCGTGCCGTGGCCGAGACATCCAGGATCACTCTGGAGCTGATTGAAGGCATGCGGGCGCAGATGGCCACCATGAAGCAGCGGATGCGCACGGAACTGCCCAAAATTTACAGCCAGGAGTTGCTAAATAACCTGTTCCGACACCCTTACACGAAAATCGAGTATGTCCAGACAGATCTGAACATCGCGCGTCAGACGGCAGGGAAGTATCTCGACCAGCTCTCAGAGAAAGGTTTGCTGTCCAAGCACCGTTCAGGGCGGAGCAATTATTATATCAACGCACCTCTGGTCCGCCTCTTCCTGGAGGTGTCAGGTGGCGCATGAGGTGTATGATCTATTTTTCGAACGTATGGAATTTTACGCATGAATCCCGTTGAGATTGAAGAAGCTGTCTCCCAGATTGCCGAGGCACCTTTTAATCCCGGGGAATTTCCTTTCGAGTTCCTGCAAGCGTTCGGAAACCGCGATGTCACGATCAAGCGGCTCCGCAAGGATAACCGCTCGGACGTTCCCGGAGCGGTGCTTCAGCGCAACAACATCCATCTGGCCGTCTGTCCGGAAGGCCAGGTTGCCCAGACCCTGAATCTGCTCCGGGAAAGCCCCAAGACCCAGTCGGCCAAGGCACGGTTTCTGCTGGCCACGGATGGGGTGACGTTTGAAGCGGAAGACCGCACGGAAGATGAGCACATTACAGATGTGTTCACGCTGTGAGTGCTGGTTGTAATCTCCCCAAATGTGCTGGTTGAAAATTCCCCAGTTTGAGGACTGTGCGTGATCGTCATGGGGGCATGCCCCCATGACGATCACGCGGCACATTTATCCCTGCTGATGCCAAAGGAAGGGCGAGCAGGTGATAGGACTCAGGGAGGTCGTTTTGATCCAGGAACTCAAAAGACAGGGGCTCAGCATCAGCGCCATCGCGCGCCAGACAGGGCTCGATCGCAAGACAGTGAAGAAGTATCTGGCCAATGGGCTGGAGACTCCAGCCTATGCACCGCGTAAACCGGTGGCCAGCGCAGCAGAACCTTATCGAACCTATCTGTTGGAGCGGATGGCAAGTTATCCCGGACTTTCATCGCGCAGGCTGCATCGTGAAATTCGCGACATGGGATATGACGGTGCCTATTCATCGCTGACGGAATATCTCCGGCAAATCCGCCCCCCGCTGCCCAGGCCTTATGAGCGGCGCTTCGAGACCGGAGCCGGCGTTCAGGCGCAGGTCGATTTTGCGGAATTCCAGACAGTCTTCACCGGCGAGCCAGGCATCGTGCGCAAGGTCTGGTTGTTCAGCATGGTGCTGGGGCACAGTCGCTGGCTGTGGGGACGTTTCTGCCCGAACCAGGGTCTGGAAACAGTGATGCGTTGCCACATCGCCGCCTTCGAGGCGATGGCGGGCTGCTGCACGGAAATTCTCTACGATCGCATGAAGACCGCTGTCATCGGTGAGGATGATGCGGGCGTGGTGACCTACAATGCCTCGCTGGTGGCGCTTCTGGCCCATTATGGCAGCGCCCCCAGAGCCTGCCAGCCCTATC
Source organism: Komagataeibacter medellinensis NBRC 3288 (assembly GCF_000182745.2). NCBI lineage: Bacteria > Pseudomonadati > Pseudomonadota > Alphaproteobacteria > Acetobacterales > Acetobacteraceae > Komagataeibacter > Komagataeibacter medellinensis. Next base: position 16,626 of record NC_016028.1, on the reverse strand, counting down.
GCGCCAAGACCAAGGGCAAGGTCGAGCGACCCTTCCGCTACATCCGTCAGGACTTCTTCCTTGGCCGCAGCTTCCATGATCTCGATGACCTCAACGCCCAGTTCGACGTCTGGCGCGCGGATATCGCCAACGCGCGGGCACATGCCACCACCGGGCGGATCGTGCAGGAGCATTTTGCACAGGAGCAGCCCCATCTGCATCCATTGCCTGCCCTGCGCTACGATGCTGTTCTGAGCGTCGAGCGGCGGATCAGCCGCGAGGGGATGGTGGCGGTGGCCGGCAATTATTACAGTGTGCCTGACACTGCCCGCCGTCGCGTGGTCGAGATCCAGCACCATACACATGAAGTCCTGATCTTCGAGGAAGGGAAACTCATCGCCCGGCATCCCGTGCTGGAAGGCAAAAACCGTAAGCGGATCGAGCCAGGCCACCGCAAGGCCCCACCGGTTCAACACGCCGAGATGTTGCCGACGACACCGGCGGTGCCGATCCTCCAGCGTCCTCTGGCTTTCTACGGCGCGGTGGGTGAACGCCTGGCCAACATCAATGCCAAAGGGACCGCATGATGTCTGTCACCGAACGCATCCGACAAAGCCTGCTGGCTCTCCATATGGCACGCGCCCTCGAAACGCTTGATCACACGCTGGGCAGGCTGGAAAAGGGCGAGATCAGCGCCATCGAGGCCATCGACGATCTGCTGGCCGAAGAACTGAACCTGCGCGAGGGACGGCGCATCAGCGTAGCACTGCGCACCGCCCGCCTCATGCCGATCAAAACTATCGAGAGCTTCGACTTCTCGTTCCAGCCTTCACTCGACAGGCATCGCATCACCGCGCTGGCCCAGCTCGAGTTCATCAATCGGGCCGAGGTGTTGCATTTTCTGGGCCCGCCAGGCACCGGAAAATCCCATCTGGCCACAGCCATCGGCGTGGCCGCCGTCAGGGCCGGACGCAGCGTCTATCGCTGCTCTCTGGCAGAACTGCTCGAGGCGCTCACCAGAGCCGAACGCGAGGGGCGTCTGGCCGAGAAAATTCGCTTCTACACGCGGGCTTCGCTGCTGATCGTCGATGAAATTGGCTACCTGCCAATCACGCCAGGTGGTGCCAACCTCTTCTTCCAGCTGGTCAATGCCCGCTACGAAAAGGGAGCGATGATCCTGACCTCCAATCGCGGTTTTGCCGAGTGGGGCGAGGTCTTCGGCGACCCGGTCGTCGCCACCGCGCTGCTCGACCGGCTACTTCACCATGCTGTCGTCGTCCACATCGAAGGTGCCAGCTATCGCCTGCGCCAGCATGCCGATCTGATCCCCGAGCATACACGGGCCCACGCCAATCTGATGCCACCGGCAGCGCCAAAGCGCCGCGGTAGGCCCCCAAAGCATGGAGCTATCGATCACCTCAATGGCTGATCACCATATCCGTGCTGGGGAATTTTCCGACAGCACATGTGGGGAATTTTGAAACAGCATTTACACACGCATCTGGCTGATCGGTTTGGGTTTTTCCTGCCCCTGGCGGGCATTACGACCGTTCAGAAGATCAAGAACAACCCAATCGATGTGAAGGCCACGTCACGCCTGAACCGTCTTTATGTTGAGCTTCTGAAGGAAAATCCTGACTGGGCGACGGAAGAACGCCGCCATGACATGAACCATTTCATGGCGCGTCTCATCTTCTGCTTTTTTGCCGAGGATACCGGGATCTTCCTGAACAATCTGTTCACCAGAACTATTCAGACCATGACGGAAGGGGCCACGGATCAGACGCATGAGGTCATGGCCGAGCTGTTCCGGACGATGGATCTGGATACGCGCAATGACGATCGTGAAAAGGGCGGGGTCAAATCCTGGGCCAGGGATTTCCCGTATGTAAACGGGAACCTGTTTTCCGGGACAACGGACTGCCCGAAATTTAACAAACTGGCCCGCACCTATCTTCTGCGTGCCGGGGAGCTGAACTGGGCGCAGATTAACCCGGATATCTTCGGGTCCATGATCCAGGCCGTGGCCGATGAAGGAGAGCGCGGTGCGCTGGGGATGCACTACACCAGCGTGCCCAACATCCGCAAAGTGCTCAATCCGCTGTTTCTGGATGGTCTGCGTGAGGAACTGGAAAAGGCAGGCCAGAATACCCAGAAGCTACATGCCCTCAAGGAGCGTCTGTCCGGCATTCGGGTATTCGATCCGGCCTGTGGATCGGGCAATTTTCTCGTGATTGCCTATAAGGACATGCGGGAAATTCAGAGCGAGATTGATGATCGACTGAAGATAGAGCGGGCGGAACGGAAATCGGTCATTCCTCTGGCCAATTTCTATGGGATTGAGATCCGTGATTTTGCGGTGGAAATCGCGCGATTGTCGCTTCTGATCGCAGAATTCCAGAGTGACGAAATCCATATCGACCAGAAACAGGCCCGCCTGAATGGGGTCACGACACGAAAGTGTACTTTACGTACGCTTAGAGTGAACCCAACAAGAACGTTGAGGCTGTTCTGCTGAGAGCTCGATAGACTGTCGGACGAGAGATGGAAAAGACTTCGGCTAGATCGCTGATGGAGTAATCGCCGGTATCATACATCCGGCGAAGCTCCTTCTGCTGCCGGTCAGAGAGCTTAGGTTTTTTCCCGCGTAGCTTGCCTTTGGCGCGGGCGACCGCCATGCCTTCGCGGGTGCGCATCCGGATCAGATCGGCTTCAAACTCCGCGAAAGTCGCCAAGATGTTGAAAAACAGTCTACCCATCGGATCTGACGGATCGTGAATGCTGCTCCCAAGTTGAAGCTTCACACCACGGGCTGTCAGACTATCGCCAATGGCTCGCGCGTCAGGGACAGATCGGGCCAGCCGATCAAGCTTTGGCACGACCAAAGTATCGCCACTGCGAACAGCCGCAAGGGCTTGATCAAGGCCGGGTCGCTCCCGGTTCGTGCCAGTAAAGCCTTTGTCCGTGTAGATGCGATCGGCAGCGACACCGAGTTTGAGAAGTTCCTGCTGCTGGACCGCGAGGTCCTGTTTGTCCGTCGAGCATCGGGCATAGCCGATCAATGTGTGCGTCATGCGGGAAAGTGTAACGTATAACGCCCCATCAATGCAAAAAATATGGTACCATCTATATGAGACTCGGCTTTCGGCTGTTTTTCTGCCTTGGCAGGTGAACCAGTGATCGTCCGTTCAATGATCGGATTTGATCCCGCTCTGTAGCAGCGCGATAGCTGTCAGAAGAGGCTTGGCAATCGGCGCCGCCTGCATGTCGAGCAGGCGCAGCATCCTGGGCGCATAGAGGCGGAAGCGATGATAGCCGTCCAGCACACGGCTGAGCGGGTCGGCAGCGAGCACATTGGTCAACGCAGAGGCCGTGGCGACAAGGGTTCTGAACCGTTCCCAGCCTGGACCGGTGGTGATTATCCCGTCCAGGGATGCGCCATCGTCCTGCGCTCCAAGCAAAGCACCACCGATTTCAGCAAAAGACTTCAGCGTGTCCCGAACGGCCGCCTTTTCGTCGGCGATCTTGGTGCTGCAAAGGCGTTCGGAGACCCGATAGAGACGGCCTATGATGCGATCGTGGGTCTCCACGATGACATCAGCCAGAGATGACCGCCATTCCATGGTGCAGACAGCGAGGATTGCAAGCCGCCTGCCTTCGGGCAGATCGCGCATGCCGTCGGCGTAATAGCGCTCGCCCTGCCGGCGAAGGCGGGTCACACGATGCGCGGGAACGCCGTCCAGCAAATCTGCCGGAAGATCGAACTTGTGGAGATATTCCAGTCGATCCATCAGCCGATTGGCCGCCGCCGAATTTGCGCCAACTTCGAACTGTCGCAGCCATACGAAGCGGGTGATGCGACCATCCACCGTATTCTCTAACAGATGAGCCAAATTCTCGCTCAGGGCTGGTGTTATGCGATGGGCGATACGATCTTCGATCCTGCGTTCGGCCTTGACCAGTGCATCGGCACAAAGGCGCTCAATCGTTGAGAAACCGGGAAGGATTGTGCGGGTGCGGCGACACTCTGCAACGAAGCGACGGGCAAGATCCTCATTCGATGTCGCCGCCTCGGCTTCCCGAGCGATCCAATCGCGCAAATCCCGTGCGCCCCGCCCCGAAAAGGAGCGATAGCCGTAGATCCGGCGTAGGTCCGCCAGATGCTCATGCCGGGTCTCCTCGCGCGCGGCATAGAGGAGTAGATCGTCACGGCTCAGCCCGAGCTGGGCCGCGATGAAATCCGATACCTGTGCCGGGATCAGCTCGCCAGAGGGCGTAGCGTGGAAAGTACGCCAGACAACGCTAAGGACGAACAGTCAGGGAACGCTTAGGCGACGCGGCTATCCGGCGGCAGATTGAGGGCCTTGCGGCCATTGGAAGCAGCGGCTCTATCCCAGAGGAAATCGCCGGAGAAAGCAATATGCTCCCAGCCAACAGGGGAGGTATGGGCAAGCAGATCATCAGGCACCGCGACCGATGTTGACCGGAGATGTTGGGCAGCGGCATCCATGTAGATCGTGTTCCAATAGACGATCGCGGCGATGACCAGGTTGAGGCCGGATGCGCGATATTTCTGTGCCTCATGACTGCGGTCGATGATCCGACCCTGGCGGAATGTGTAGATCGCCTGCGTCAGGGCATGGCGCTGCTCGCTGTTGTTGAGGCCGGCATGGCATCGCCGGCGTAGATCGGGATTTTCCAGCCAATCCAGCATGAACAGCGTCCGCTCGATTTTGCCGATTTCCTGTAGCGCGACGTCGAGCTGGAGCTGCCGCTCATAGGCGGCGAGCTTTCGCAGCATGACCGACGGCGCCACGTGTCCGGCCTTGATCGACCCTACGAGGCGCAGCACGTCGTCCCATTGCTCAGCGATGATGTCGGACCGGATGCGCTTTCCCAATAGCGGGGTGAGGGACGGATAAGCTGCAACCGGCGCGATCGTCGCGAGCCGTCGGTCGGGAAAGTCGCGCAGGCGCGGGCAGAAGCGAAATCCAAGCATGGCGCACAGGGCAAAGACATGATCGGTCGCCCCGCCCGTGTCGGTGTAATGCTCGGCGATTTTCAGATCGGTGCCGTGGCTGGTGAGGCCGTCGAGGACATAGGGCGCCTCATGCGTCGCCGCTGAGATCACGTTGACGTGGTAAGGCGCGCGCTGATCGGAATTATGGGTGTAGAAGCTGAAGCCATGATCGACGCCATAGCGGGCGTTGATGTCGCCCCCCGATGCGCCGCGCTTCGCGCCCCTGAAGAACTGGCCATCGGAACTGGACGTGGTGCCATCGCCCCAGACCCGCGAGAATGGCAGGCGGTGGTGCGCATTGATGAGGACGGCGAGCGCCGCGCGGTAGCTGTCGTCGCGGATATAGGCGTCATGGGTCCACAGGAGCTGATCGCGCGTGACGCCCTGGCTCGCCGCCGCCATGCGCGACAGGCCGAGATTGGTCGCATCGGCGAGGATCGTGGCGAGCAGCGCGTTTTCATTGGGACACGGCTCGCCGGTGCGCAGGTTGGTGAACGCCGCAAGAAAGCCGGTTTCCCGCGCCACCTCATGCAGCAGCTCGGTGATGCGGATACGTGGCATCATGGCATCGAGCCGGTCGGCCAGCGCTTCGGCGTCGGGCGTCGCGATCGCGCGTACCGGCGATATCTGGAGGCGGGCGTCGCGGTATCGCACACCCTCCAGAGCGTCGCGCTTCAGGCGCTGGGCAAATTTCTTCAGCCGCCAGTCCAGTTCGCGGCCCCGCTGTTCGAGCCATTCGCCGGCTGTGGGTGGCAGGCCAAGAGCCGACACGATCGGCTTCGCCTTCGGTACGCTCAGCAGGTAGCTGTCGAACCGGCGGTATCCCGCCGATCGCTCCACCCAGACATCCCCGGAACGCAGCTTGTTGCGAAGATGCGCGATCGTCGCGATTTCCCAGAGCCGCCGGTTGATCTTGCCGTCATCGCCCACAACGATTTTCCGCCATTCCTTGCGGAAAGGCATCGGAGCGTCGGAGGGCAGATCGCGCTTGCCCGACTTGTTGAGGGTGCGCAGTATTTCAATGGCGGCGATCGTTTTCGCGCTGCCCTTTCCGGCCCTGAACTGGAGCGCTTCAAGCAGGTCGGGGGCGAACTTGCGCAACGTCGCATAGCGATCGGCCGCGACCGTCAGTGGGTCGAGGCTGGCGGTTTCCGCGATCGTCGCCACTTCCGGCCTGGCCCTCAGGAGGGTGTTCCACCCGACCGAGGCGTCCAGGGCCTCTATAGGGTCTTCGCCGGTATCGACCGCATCGGTGAGCGTGTCGATCGTCCTGCGAAAGATCAGCATCAGTCGCGCCACGTTCTTCGACGTGGTGGCATAGTTGCGCGTTTGGGCGTTCTTCGCGCGGGTGAAGATGCTGCCGATCAGCTTGTCCGCCATCTCTAGGGCGCTGTCGGTCAGCCGTTCTTCAAGATCGAGCAGGAAGGCAACCAGCGTGGCGCGCCGCCGGGAGGGAATATATCGCTCGGTCATATAGGCAGGCGAAGCGCGGCCTTCCGTGACATATTGCCGAAGTCGGTCCGCATGGATGCGACCAGCCACCTCCCGGGAGATGCCGATCTTTCGCACTTGCCGCAAGCGGTCGAGAATCTGGCGGATATGATCGGGCTTGGCAGCGACAGGGATGGTCTTGAGGAATGCGAGCTGGCTCATGCCGCCGGCGTCGTCAAAGAGCTGGTCAAGGGCTTGGACCTGTTCAGTGCTGAGATCGGCAATCAGGGCGTAGGCAGCCTGCTTGCGGGCACGCGCACGCCCCGCGCTGCTGGCGCGCTCGATGGTGGAGATGGACGGTAGCAGAATCCGGGCCTCGCGAAGGGCGGTGACGACGCCGCTTGCGATCGTCATCCCCTTGTCGGTTGCCCATGCCGTTTTCGCGGCCGCTTCTATCATAAAGGGGATATCGGCGCGGGTCGGCCCCCGAAGGCCTAGGCGCGCCGCCAGCTCGCGGGCATGGTCCGTCATCGTTTGATCCCGTGCGGCATAGTCGGCCAGATCAGTTACGCGCAGGCCAAGCTGCTCCGCGACGAAAGCGGCGAGATCATGGGGTATCGCTCCCCTGTCGCGTATCAATTGCGCGAGGGCGATGCCCGGATGCCGCAAAAGGGCGAGCTGCAGCGCGACGCCCAACCGGTTCCGTCGCTCCCGCCGCGCGCCGATGATCTCAATGTCCGCAGGCTCGAAGGTATAGAGCCGGGCCAGATGGTCACGATCGGTCGGGATCGCGAGGATCTGGCCGCGCTCGCTTTCGGTCAAGAGTTGATGCTTGCGCTTTGTCATGCCGATTCCTGTCCACAAAAGGTCAATTGCGACTATGGACAGGCATGAGTAAAGAGACATAGTATGTGGACGGATATGGGTGGGGTGAAGCGGTCGCGCTTCAGAGCGTCCACAGAACGACCGTTTGGGAGACGCCGGCATGAGCGATATTCTGGGCTATGCCCGTGTCAGCACCGGCGATCAGGATGTGGCGGGGCAGACCATACGTCTCGAGAAAGCCGGTGCCATTAAGGTGTTCACCGACGTCATGTCCGGCAAGAGCATGGATCGTCCCGGCCTCGTCGAACTTCTCGCCTACGCCCGCAAGGGCGACACGCTGGCCGTGGTGCGCCTCGATCGGCTCGGACGCTCGCTCGCCGAGCTTCTCGCTACGGTCGAGAAGCTGCGCGCCCAGGGCGTGGCGTTGCTGAGCCTTGAGGAGAAGATCGACACGTCGTCGGCCGCTGGCGAACTGATCTTCCATGTGTTCGGGGCCATCGCCCATTTCGAGCGGCGCCTGATCTCCGAACGGACGAAAGATGGCATCGCTGCTGCCCGCGCCAAGGGAAAGCGGCCTGGCCGTCAGCCCCTCGACATGGCCAGGGTCGATGCCGCCATCAAACTGGTGGAAGCCCGGATATCGCCAACGGAAGCCGCAAGGCAGCTCGGTATCGGCCGATCAACCATCTACCGGGAAATGCGCAGATTGGGTATCGAGCGCCCCGCCTGATCGGCGGGGTAGGGTGGAGAATTGCAGTCGTTCCGCTGTTGCGCAAGAAGGGGTAGTTTGCGGGAGAACACGAAATCCTAACGCTCAGCGGGTCATGAGGCGAGCACCTCGATGATCGGGCAGTCCGGCACCATATCGCCGGAGCATTGCGCGGCGGTCTGGGTCAGCACTTTCTCGATGCGCCTGAGATCGGCGATCTTCGCGCGCACATCGGCCAGATGCCGCTCAGTGCGCTCCTTGACCTCTGCGCAGGTCTGCGCGCCGCCCTCGACGAGGGCAAGCAGGCCGCGTACTTCGTCGAGCGAAAAGCCGAGTTCGCGGCCGCGCAAGATGAAGCGCAGGCGGGATACGTGGTCCTCGCCATAAATGCGGTAGCCGGAGGCCGTGCGCGGCGGGTCCGGCATCATACCGATTTTCTCGTAATAGCGGATGGTTTCCAGATTGCAGCCCGTAAGCTTGGCCAAGTCAGCGCGCTGCATTCCCTTCCCGAAAACGTGATCGCTCATCGGTCCAAAAAACCTCTTAAGTCTGTAGTACCTACAGAGCGTAGCATGAAGTGGAATAGCAATCGAGAGGCGAGTCGCATGGATCGCGCTAATATGCAAATGCAGGTTCTTGAGCAGCCAAAGGCAACGGCGAGCCGCCGGCCAGGATGGTTCGCGGCGGGCGGTGTGGTCGGAGCGATCCTCGCCTCGACGTGCTGCATCGCGCCGCTTCTCTTGTTGATGCTCGGCGTTTCCGGCGCCTGGATGGGCAACCTCACGGCCCTTGAACCCTACAAGCCCTACGCCGCCGCCGTAGCGCTCGTCTTTATCGGGCTCGGATTCCGGCAGGTCTATTTCAAGCCGAAGGGGGCCTGCGCGGAAGATTCCTACTGCGCTCGGCCGCAAGCCTCGCGCATCACCAAGTCGGCGCTGTGGCTGGCCACGGTTCTGGTCCTCCTTGCCCTGACAATCAGCTGGTGGGCGCCGCTGTTCTACTGATCACGCTACCCCATAGGAGAAACCCATATGAAACGCCCCCTTCTCATCGCGCTCGGCGCGGCGGCCCTGGGCGCCGCCGGCCTTCTCTCGGCGCCGACGATTTCACCGCTCGCCGCGCAAGCTGCCCCCGCGCAAGCCGCCGCGGTCCAGAAGACAACGTTCAGCATCGAAAACATGACGTGCGCCATGTGCCCGGTGACAGTGACAAAGGCGATGAAAGGCGTCGCCGGAGTGAAGTCCGTCACTGTCGACTTCGCCGCCAAGACGGCGACGGTCATTTATGACCCGGCGACCGCCACCGTCGCAGCCATTGCCGCCGCGTCCACCAATGCCGGCTATCCGGCCCGCCCGGCGGGATGAGGACCGCAGCATGAAGGACGCAACGCTTCTGAAGACCGGCATCGCCGGCTCGCTCATTGCTGTGATCTGCTGCGCCACGCCTTTGCTGGTTGTCCTGCTCGGCGCGATCGGGTTGTCGGCCTGGCTGGGCTGGATCGATTATGTCCTCATGCCGGCGCTCGCCTTCTTTGTCGCGCTCACCGGCTATGGCCTCTGGCGCCGACAACGCGCCGCAGATTGCTGTGCGACTGAAACACAAACGAACAAGGAAAATAGCTGAACATGTCAGACTGCTGCACCACCGAAGGAAGCCGTAAGGGCGGCTACGACCTTGCCGTCATCGGCGCCGGATCGGCCGGATTCTCGGCCGCGATCACCGCCGCCGATCAGGGCGCCAATGTCGCGCTGATCGGCCACGGCACCATCGGCGGCACCTGCGTCAATGTCGGCTGCGTGCCGTCGAAGACGATGATCCGCGCGGCCGAGGCGCTGCATGGTGTGCGGGCCGCGCAACGCTTTCCCGGCCTGGTCGGGGAAGCAAGCGTGGCCAACTGGCCCGCGCTCGTCGCGGCCAAGGACGAGCTGGTCACCAGCTTGCGGCAGAAGAAATATATTGACCTGCTGCCCGAGTACAACGGCGTTGCCTATCTGGAAGGCGCGGCGCGTCTGAACGGGCAGGGCGTGATGGTGAATGGCGCCGCGATTTCAGCGGGCAAGATCATCATCGCGACCGGCTCCTCGCCGGCCCTGCCGGACATTCCCGGCATTGAGGAGGTGCCTTATCTCACCAGCACGACTGCCCTGGAACTTGGCGCGCTACCGCGCTCATTGCTCGTCATCGGCGGCGGCTATATCGGCTGCGAACTGGCGCAGATGTTCGCGCGCTTCGGCGTGGCGGTGACGCTCATCACCCGCCGCCGCTTGCTGCCGGAGGCCGAGCCGGAAATCTCCGAGGCGCTGACCGGCTATCTCCGCGACGAGGGCATTACCGTCCGGACCGGACTAACTTATCGCGGAATCGCGCGCACGGCTGCCGGCGTCGAGCTGAGTATCACCACCGACGGCGCACAGCAGGTGATCGCCGCCGAGCAGGTGCTCGTAGCCACCGGACGGGCGCCGAATACCGATGGCCTCGGCCTTGTCGAAGCGGGCATCGCCCAAGCCGACAACGGCAGTGTGGTCGTGGACGACCGGATGCGCACCTCGAGACCGGATGTCTATGCGGCCGGCGACGTCACCGGTCGCGATCAGTTTGTCTATATGGCGGCCTATGGCGCGAAGCTCGCCGCGCACAACGCGCTGAACGGCGACGACCTCGTCTACGACAATACGGTCATGCCCTGGGTCACGTTTACCGACCCACAGGTGGCGGGCGTGGGACTGAGCGAAAGGGCAGCGCAGGCAGCGGGCTTCGAGACCAAGACCTCGATCGTCGCCCTCGACCAGGTGCCGCGGGCACTGGCCGCTCGCGACACACGGGGGTTGATCAAGCTGGTCGCTGACAAAACGTCCGATCGCCTGCTGGGCGGTCAAATCGTCGCGCCCGAGGGAGCCGACAGCATCCAGACCATGGTGCTCGCGATCAAACACGGCATGACGACGAAGGCGCTGGGCGAGACGATCTTTCCCTATCTCACCACGGTCGAGGGCCTGAAACTCGCCGCACAGGGCTTCGGCAAGGATGTGGCAAAACTGTCCTGCTGCGCAGGATGAAAGAGAGCGTCATGAGCCCCACTACATATATCGAGCATTTCCCGTTGATCAGTCGGTCTCAAGATTCCGCGGAACTCCTCGTCGCGCTGTTGCGGGAACTCGCCAAGGGGCGCCCGGTATCGCGAACCACGCTTGCCGGGATTCTCAACTGGCCTGATGAGCGCATCGCCGCCGTGCTCGCGCAAACCGCCAGTACCGAATATGATGATGACGGAAACATCATCGGCCACGGCCTCACCCTACGCGAAACGGCGCATTCCTTCGAGATCGACGGCCGCCGCCTCTACGCCTGGTGCGCTTTGGATACATTGATGTTTCCGGCGCTGCTCGGCTGTACAGCCCGCGTCTCATCGCGTTGCGCTGCCACCGGAGCGCCCGTTTCGCTTACCGTGTCACCAAACGAGATACGGGCTGTTGAACCCGCCGACGTGGCGGTGTCGTTGGTGCCGCCGCAGGAAACGAACGACGTTCGTCGGTCCTTCTGCTGCCACGTCCATTTCTTTGCTTCTACCCATGTGGCGCAAGACTGGGCCTCCAAGCGTCCGGGGTTGACCATCATCGGCGTTCGGGAGGCTTTTTGTGTGGGCCAGGAGCTGAATCGACAGCTGTTGCACCCGCCACACCGGGCAACGCCATGATCGCATACAACCCAGTTGACATCGGATTTGCAGCGCGCGGATCGAACTCCGGGGAGCGCATGCCCTGCCGACAGAGGAGGGAGGTGTCCGATGCCCCCTACACAGCGTCCCGTCTGGCCCATGATGCCGGAGTGAGCGTACATATTGTGCGCGACTATGTGCTGCGCGGGCTGCTGCGCCCGGCGCGCCGCACGCAGAGCGGTCACCGTCTCTATGACGATCATGCGCTGGAGCGGATGCGCTTCGTGCGCACCTTGTTCGAGGCGGGCGTCGGCCTCGATGAACTGACCAGGCTGTGTCACGCTCTGGACGGCGGCGGCGGCGATGCCATCGAATTTCTGCTATGCCTGCGGGCACGACTTGCCGCGCGGCGCGCGGCCCTGGACGTGCTGGACGGGCATCTGGAGCAAATGATTTCCGCCATCGGTGCCGACACCGCCAAAGAATCCGCCCGTGCCTGACAACCCTGCTTCCGAATCATCCTTCCACTGCCGCCTTTGGCCGGGCGGGTCGCCGCAATTGCGCCCGGCCAGCGCCGCATCGCTGACCATAGGCGATCATACCCGTGCCCCCGCCCGGGCGATCGCCTGTTCGCGGCGGCGATGCGGCGCATCATCTCTCGTCGCGCCGCGTTTGATTTCCGCCCCCCGTTCCTGCTGTGACAATGTCGTTTTCTGAGTTCATCATCGACACATTGCTGCCGCTTGTCGCCGCCGCGACGGTCGGCCTGACACTGGGCTTCGAGCGTGAACTGGCGCGCAAACCCGCAGGCCTTCGGACACAGTTTCTGATCACGTTGGGCACGGCCATATTCGTCCTGGCTGGGCGCTCAATTCCGGGGATGGAAACCGGACGGGTCGCGGCAAATGTGGTGACGGGCCTCGGGTTTCTGGGTGCGGGAGTTATATTGCAGCATCGCGGCACCGTGCGCGGGTTGACGACCGCCGCTCTTATCTGGGTGAACGGCGCGTTGGGCCTTGCTGCCGCCACGCAGGAGTATGTGTTGGCGGGCGTAGGCGTCGGTCTGGCGCTGGCCGCGCTGCGCGTGCTTGCGCTCATCGAAAAACGCTTAGGCGAAAAGTGGCAAATCCTCGAATATCAAATTACAACATATGAGAACGAGAGCGTTGTCCAAGCCATCCACGACGCTCTCAGCAAATGCCGATTACAGGAAGGTCCGCTTGCATACGAACGACAGGACGGGGTAACCCGGATGCATATCTCGTTCTGCGACACTCCCACGCGGCACCGTGAATTCTTGGAGCAGCTCCGCAAGATGTCAGACGTCACAGATGTCAGGGTGCTGTGACGTCAGGCTGTGATCAGGTTGATCGCGGTTACTCGATGGAGGCCCGCCCCTTCCCCGATCGACGGTTCTCCGAACGTTCTCACTTAGCGTTGTCTGGCGTACTTTCCACGCTGTGCCCTCCGCCAGGGGTGAGTACCCGGCCCGGGTAGCGCAGGACGCACAGTTGCAGCGCGAAGCCGAAACGGTTGTGGGCGCGCCGGCGCTGGCGGATATGCCCGAGATCCTCATCGCTAAGGGTATAGTGCCGCAGCAGATCACCTTGATCGACCGGTAAGTGAAACAGCGCCTCGCGCTGTCGATCGGTCAGGGTCACGCGACGCGGCATACATGCTCCTTATTCTTTCCAAGGTAAGGTTTGAGATAGTTTGATTGCGATGCTGGTTAAGATACACAATAGTGCAAGCTTATGTGCTCATGTTCGTCACCGCTTCAAACCAACGTTTAAGAAACATGCTGATCGGATATGCCCGCGTCTCCAAAGCCGATGGTTCCCAATCCCTCGACCTCCAGCACGACGCCCTGCGTGCCGCCGGTATCGAGCCAGGTAATATTTATGATGATCGTGCATCCGGTAGCCGCGATGATCGGCCCGGCTTAGCTGCATGCCTCAAATCCTTGCGCGACGGCGATGTGCTGGTGGTCTGGAAACTCGATCGCCTCGGGCGCTCGCTCGCCCACCTGGTCAACACCGTGAAGGATCTGTCAGACCGCAGGATCGGCCTGCGTGTGCTGACCGGAAAAGGCGCTCAGATCGACACCACGACCGCATCCGGCCGCATGGTGTTCGGTATCTTTGCCACTCTGGCCGAGTTCGAGCGGGATCTGATCCGCGAGCGCACCATGGCTGGCCTTGCCGCAGCCAGAGCGCGCGGACGAAAGGGAGGGCGAAAATTCGCCCTGACCAAAGCACAGGTGCGTCTCGCCCAGGCCGCCATGGCGCAGCGCGACACGTCTGTTTCCGATCTGTGCAAGGAACTCGGGATCGAGCGCGTCACTCTATACAGATATGTCGGACCGAAGGGCGAGCTCAGGGATTATGGGAAGCGCGTTCTCAGCTTAGCGTAGGATTTCGCCCCCTCCCGCAAACGACCCCATCTCCACGCTTCAGGAGCTGGAGAGCTATCGTGTTTCCCTGATCGCCATAACGGGGATGACGTTCGATCTGGCAACACCACATGGACGGATGCTGGCGACGGTTCTGGCCGGGATTGCAGAGTTCGAGCGGGATCTGATCAGCGAGCGGGTGAAGTCCGGTCTGGCCGCCGCCAGGGCGCGAGGGAAGGTTCTCGGCCGACAGAAAGGAGAGCGGCCGAAGTCTGACCGTCTGGCTCCGAAGGTTCTGGCGTTGGTGGCCGAAAAGCGGAGTTATCGGTGGATCGCCCGCGATCTGGGAATCAGCAAGAACACTGTCGCTGCCATTGTGCAGCGGGAAAGATAACACGTCACTGTGTTTATATGTTAATACATAAACATGATAGCATTATATGGGTGCTAACGGCATCGGTCTGAGACATACGGAATATTGGGTTCGATTAGATCGTCGATTTTTTTGAGGAAGATATTGAGTTATCAAAATAACATGGTAATTTGTTAATGTGTTAACGCAGAAACATGGTGACATGAAAACAATCGCGATCATTAGTCAGAAGGGAGGCGCTGGGAAGACGACGCTTGCCCTACACTTGGCTACTAGTGCCAGTGCCGCTGGATACGTTTCTCTGATCCTCGATACCGATCCCCAAGCGACTGCAAGTTCATGGAAAGCATGGCGGGGGGATGTCGAGCCTGATGTGGTGGATTGTGCGGCGCACGCCTTGTTATCAAGAAAGCTGGAACAAGCGTCCGAACTGGGCGCAGAACTATCGATAATAGATACCCCCCCACATGCCGATATTATGGCGCGTGAGGCGTGTCGTGTCGCTGATTTCTTGTTAATTCCATGCAGACCACGTGCTTTCGATATGGACGCTGTTAGAACAACGGCGGAACTTGTGCGAGCCAGTGGCAAGCCTGCCTTCGTGATTTTTACTGCGGGTCCTCCTCGTGCGCCCCAAGTTTATAAGGAGGCGGCCGAGGTTGTGGCGCAGTTTGGTATCCCTGTTGCTCCTGTTGTTTTGCCTGAGCGTGCAGTTTTTCATCATAGCGTTGGTTCCGGTCGTACCGCGCAGGAAGCAGAGCCGGAAAGCAAGGCTGCTGCTGATATAGCACTGTTGTGGAATTGGGTGTGTGATCAAGTTAACATGCCATCACACAAACAAGATGACACAAAAACGCGTTAGCAATTTTCTAAGTTGAGGATATACGGCATGAGTCGGTTTGCTGGTCTCAAAAAGACGGTCGCGCCATCGGTTGTGGAACCGGCAGCGCAAACGGTGGTAGAGAAAGCCCGCCCACGTAATCCGAGAGAAGGTAAGCGGGCTGTGGTGGGGTATTTTTCTCCAGCAGTTAGCAAGGGACTACATCAACTTGCGCTTGATACTGATACAACTATTCAGGGTTTGATCGGGGAGGCCATTGATGACTTGATGCGTAAGCACGGTCGTCATCCTTTTGGAGAGCGCTGATTATCTATTTAGATAGATTATGCTCGTATATTTGTACAATCAGGGTTGACCACGCTTAGCAAACCACGTCTCGCAGAATTTGATGAAATGCCGCTCAGGGTTCTTCGGAGCGATCTCGTTATCACCCAGCCACATGCGCCATTCTCTTTCGAGATGATGCACATCCCACCCTGGCGCGATGTTCCGAGCATCCCCGTAAATATCAGGATCGAGCGCACCCATCCAAGCCTCGGCTGCTGGCTCGGCAGCTTTCATTGTGCCGCGATTGATGAATGTTACCATGTCTTTCTGAGAATCGAATTCGACACGGTAATCCGGTAGATGATCGCTTGCAGCGAGGTTCTTTATCATCTGTCGGAATAATTTTTCTGGGCTTTGAGAGCCTGATTTTTTCAGTAGGATCTCAAGAGAGGCTTTCCATACCGCTTGCTGACCGCAATGTTTGCGAGCGAGTTCATAAACGCGTCGTTCCAGCGGTTTGCGTAGCCGGAAATAATCACGATGCAGTGTCAGAACATCATTGCTCTTAATTGCGTTAAAGACCCAATCCGACAGCTTGATCTCGCAATGCAATAGGCGACCGTCGAGGCCAAGTTTGCGGCGGATGGATGAAGCGTCGATCAGGCCAAAACCGTCCACCTGTTCTTCGTCGCCTGTAACAATGTTAGTGCGGATACGTGTGCCTTCAAGGCGGTCGAGGGCTTCGATGAGGGCTTTGTAGTCCTTACCTGCCGTTCCGCGATTGGTGAAGATGAGTAAGTCGCGGCTGCTGATCCTCACCCGTTGCGATACTTTTTCCCCGGCCTTTAGTTTCGCCATGATCTGCGAAATACAGTAAATCAGAATATCCTTATCGTAGATTGTAGCAAGACCCTTCACGCTTGGCGTGATTTCCAGCCATTGCCCGTTATGTTCATAGCGACGAACGGAAGTTTCGGGTTTTTTCGACAGGGAATAGAACGGATGCTCCATTTGCGGCATCACGTCCTTAAGCACGGCATCTGCCACGTCGCAGATGAATAAGTCATGCTGCGGATGACGCTCCGGCAGGAGGGCCTCATGAACAACAGGCAGATTCGGGGTTTCAGATACCAT